>DYIB01000112.1 GCA_020723855.1 Uliginosibacterium gangwonense | reverse complement strand
CGAGCTGCCCGTGGAACAGCGCCCCGAAGAGAAGCCGGCCAAGGGCAGGAAAGCGTCGAAAAAGGAGTAAGGATGTCCGTCCAGCCCACGTACAGCTCGCGTCGCATCCTGCTGCCGGTGAAGCCCTGGTTCATCGCCCTCACCCTGGGCGCCGCCCTGTTCCTCAACCTTGTTCCCTACGGGCAGCTGCCCGGTGTGCCCGACTGGGTGGCGCTGGTACTGGCCTTCTGGTGCGTGCGCGAGCCGCTGCGGGTGGGCATGGGCACCGCTTTCGTGCTGGGCCTGGTGCTGGATGTGGCCTATGCTTCCGCCATGGGCCAGCACGCCCTGGCCTACGTGCTGCTCGCCTTCACCGCCGCCTCGCTGTCGCGGCGCGTGCTGTGGTTCCCCCTGATGCAGCAGGCGCTGCATATCCTGCCCCTGCTGTTGGCGACGCAGGCGGTGATGGTGGGGGCACGCCTGCTGGGCGGCGCGGATTTCCCCGGCTGGAGCTACTTCCTGGGCAGCCTCAGCGCCACCCTGCTGTGGTACCCGCTGAACTTCCTCCTCCTGCTGCCCCAGTACCAGCCGGTCGAAAAGGACGAGAACAGGCCCATTTGAGCGAGGAGCCAGGGGTGAGGAGTGAGGAGTTCAAGAACCCCGAGCAGGAGCTCTACCGCTTCCGCCAGCGCGTGGCGGTGGCGGGCGTGGCGGTGCTCATCGCCTTCGTGCTGCTGTTCGCCCGCTTCTTCTACCTGCAGGTGGTCAAGCACGAGTATTACCGCACCCGGGCCGAGGACAACCGCATCTCCCTGGTGCCGGTGGTGCCCAACCGCGGCCTCATCGTGGACCGCAACGGCATCGTGCTGGCGCGCAACTATTCCGCCTATACCCTGGAAATCACGCCGAGCAAGGTGAAGGATCTGGACGCGCTCATCGACGAGCTGGCGACCCTGGTGGACATCCAGCCGCGCGACCGCAAGCGCTTCCGCAAGCTGCTGGAGGAGAGCAAGAACTTCGAGTCGCTGCCCATCCGCACGCGCCTCACCGACGAGGAGGTGGCGCGCTTCGTCGCCCAGCGCTACCGCTTCCCGGGCGCGGACATCAAGGCGCGGCTGTTCCGCCAGTACCCGCTGGGGGAAGTAGCCTCCCACGCCATCGGCTACATCGGCCGCGTCAACGATCGCGATCTGGAGCGCATCGAGCGGGAGGAGCAGGAGGCCAACTACCGCGGCACCGAGCACTTCGGCAAGACCGGGCTGGAGCAGCGCTACGAGTTCGACCTGCACGGGAGAAGCGGCTTCGAGCAGGTGGAAGTGGACGCCGGCGGGCGCGCGGTGCGGGTGCTGGAGCGCATGCCGCCGATACCGGGCAACAACCTGACCCTGACCCTGGACGTCAAGCTGCAGGAAGTGGCGGAGAAGGCCTTCGGCGAGCGCCGTGGTGCATTGGTGGCCATCGAGCCGGCCACCGGCGGCATTCTCGCCCTGGTGTCCATGCCCGGCTACGATCCCAACCTGTTCGTGGATGGCATCGATCCCCAGAACTGGGATCTGCTCAACAATTCCCCCGACAAGCCCATGGTGAACCGGGCCCTGAACGGCGCCTACCCGCCCGGCTCCACCTTCAAGCCTTTCATGGCCCTGGCGGCGCTCACCCTGGGCAAGCGCACGCCCCAGCAGGCCATCGCCGATCCCGGCTACTTCGTCTTCGGCGGCCATCGCTTCCGCGACGACAAGGTGGGCGGCCACGGCATGGTGGACATGTACAAGTCCATCGTCCATTCCTGCGACACCTATTACTACGTGCTGGCCAACGACATGGGGATCGACAACATCGCCAAATTCATGCGCCAGCTCGGTTTCGGCAGCCGTACCGGCATCGACATAGACGGCGAGTCGGAAGGCGTGCTGCCTTCCCAGGAGTGGAAGAAGAAGCGCTTCAAGAAGCCGGAACAGCAGAAGTGGTACGCGGGCGAGACCATTTCCATCGGCATCGGTCAGGGCTACAACGCCTACACGCCCATCCAGTTGGCCCAGGCCACGGCGGCGCTCGCCAACAACGGGGTCATGTACCGGCCGCATCTGGTGAGGTACGTGGAGAACAGCCGCACGGGCGAGCGGCGCATGATCGAGCCGGAGCCCTTGCGCACCGTCCCGCTGAAACCGGAGCACGTGGAGATCATCAAGCAGGCCATGGTGGGCGTGAACAAGGAGGGCACCGGCGCCCGCGCCTTCGCCGGCGCCGAATATGTTGCCGCCGGCAAGACCGGCACCGCCCAGGTGTTCAGCCTGAAGGGCGAGAAGTACCACGAGGGCCGGGTCAAGGAAGAACTGCGCGATCACGCCCTGTTCATCGCCTTCGCGCCCGCGGACAATCCCCGGATCGCCCTGGCGGTGCTGGTGGAGAATGGCGGCTTTGGCGCCCAGGCGGCGGCACCCATCGCGCGCCAGGTGTTTGACTACTACCTGCTCGGCAAGCTGCCCAAGGGGGCGGCGCCGGTAGACGAGGCGGGCGGTGACGGCGATTAACCTGCGCGAGCTGTGGCGCCGCCTGGTCGACCCCATCGATCCGGTGCTGTTCGGCCTACTGGCGGTGCTGCTGGTGTATGCCCTCATGGTGCTGGCCAGCGCCACCAACGATTTCATCGGACGCTTCTACAGCCAGTTGGTGAATCTCGGCGTCGCCCTGGCGGTCATGCGGGTGGCGGCCCAGATCCCGCCCCAGCGCCTGATGCACCTGGCGCTGCCGGTGTACATCGGCGGCCTGCTGCTGCTGGTGGCCGTGGCCCTGTTCGGCGACGTGTCCAAGGGCGCACGCCGCTGGCTCAACCTGGGCTTCGCGCGCATCCAGCCCTCGGAGATCATGAAGATCGCCATGCCGCTCATGCTGGCCTGGTACTTCCAGAAGCGCGAGGCCCTGCTGCGCTGGAAGGACTACGTGATAGCGGTTGCGATCCTCGCCGTCCCGGTGCTGCTGATCGCCAAGCAGCCGGACCTGGGCACCGCCATCCTGGTGCTCGCCTCGGGCTTCTTCGTCATCTTCCTGGCCGGCCTGTCGTGGAAACTGATCCTCCCGGTCGCCGTGGCGGGTGTGATCGGCATCGGCGCGCTGGTGGCGTTCGAGGGCGAGATCTGCCAGCCGGAGGTCAAGTGGCCCCTGCTCAAGGATTACCAGAAACACCGGGTGTGCACCCTGCTCGATCCCGGCTCCGACCCGCTGGGCAAGGGCTTCCATACCATCCAGTCCACCATCGCCGTGGGTTCCGGCGGGGTGCTGGGCAAGGGTTGGTTCAAAGGCACGCAGACCCATCTGGAGTTCCTGCCGGAACGCCATACCGACTTCATCTTCGCCGTCCTGTCGGAGGAGTTCGGACTGGTGGGCAACGCCTTCCTGCTGATACTTTATGCCCTGTTCATCGGCCGCGCCCTGATGATCGCCGCCAACGCGCCCACCCTGTTCTCGCGCCTGCTGGGGGGCAGCATCTCGCTCATATTCTTCACCTATGCTTTCGTCAACATGGGCATGGTGAGCGGCATCCTGCCGGTGGTGGGCGTGCCGCTGCCCTTCGTGAGCTATGGTGGCACGGCACTGGTGACGCTGATGCTGGGCGTGGGTATATTGATGAGCATCAACCGGCACCGCATGCTGGTGCAGAAATGAGTGAGGAGTGAGGGGTGAGGAGTGAGGGGTGGTGGTGCGCCGGCGTTGCCTTGCTGCTGGCGGCTTGCGGCTCCCAGCCGCCGCGGCCGGGCGAGGAGCCGGCCGTCTCGTCCAAGTCCACGCCCGAAAAGCCCGCCTACGCCCTCAAGCGCGGCGGCGGCTACTATCTGGACGACGGTCCGGGCGACAACCCGCCCGACAACCTGGACGACATTCCCGACGCCCAGCCGCGCCTGGAGCCCTTGCATCGTCCTTCCCTCAAGCCCTACAGCGTGCTGGGCCAGGACTTCAAGCCCATGACGGAATTGAAGCCCTACAAGGCCAAGGGCATCGGCTCCTGGTACGGCCGCAAGTTCCACGGCAGCCGCACGGCGACGGGCGAGACCTACGACATGTACGCCATGACCGCCGCCCATCCCACCCTGCCCCTGCCCAGCTATGCCCGGGTGACCAATCTCGCCAACGGCAAGTCGGTGGTGGTGCGGGTCAATGACCGCGGCCCCTTTCTGCACAATCGCCTGATCGACCTGTCCTACGCCGCCGCCTACAGGCTGGGCTATGCCGGTGCGGGCAGCGCCCTGGTGGAAGTGGAGCTGATCCTGCCCGGTGCCGAGACGCCGGTGGCGGGCGCGCGGCAGGCGCAGCCGGCGGAACTTTCCCGGCGTGCGGCGGCCGAAACAGCGGCTGCGACGACGGCCGAGCCCATCGCACGGATCGCCACCGTCCAGGACGCGGAGCCGGCCAACCTGCCCACCGTGGCGGAGGCGCGCGGCACTTTCCTGCAACTGGCGGCCTTTGCCAGCAGCGACAACGCCGAGAGCTTCCGCCTGCGCATCGCCCAGCAGCTCGCGGGCATTGCGGACAACCTCCACATCCACGCCAAGGACGGCATGTTCCGCCTGCACGTGGGGCCCTACCGGGATGCCCAGGAAGCGCGCAGCGTTGCCCGGCGTATTCGCGACAGCCTGGAACTGCAGGCGATCGTCGTCCAGCGTTAGCGGCGGGGGGCGCACGCCCTTTGCTATAATCAACCCCTTTTGCAGCGTAATAACCTGATGAGATTTCTGGCTTTTTTGCTCGCTTCCGTCATCGCCCTGGCAGCCCACGCGCAACTCACCCCCGCTGCCCCGACGCTCGCCGCCAAATCCTGGCTGCTGCTCGATGTTGCCTCCAACCAGACGCTGGCCGAGTACAACCCGGACGAGCGCGTCGAGCCGGCGTCGCTCACCAAGCTGATGACGGCCTATGTGGCGTTCTCCGCCATCCGGCAAAAAACCATTTCCCTCGATCAGGCGGTCCCGGTGTCCACCAACGCCTGGAAGGCGCCCGGCTCGCGCATGTTCATCGAGCCGAACAAGCCGGTGACAGTGGATGAGCTGCTGCGCGGCATGATCGTGCAGTCGGGCAATGATGCCTGCATCGCCCTGGCGGAAGCCATTGCCGGATCGGAACAGACCTTCGCCCAGCTCATGAACCGTGAGGCGCAGCGCCTGGGGATGAAGAACACCCACTTCACCAACTCCACGGGGCTGCCCGATCCCCAGCACTACTCCACGGCGCGCGATCTCGCCATCCTGGCCGCGGCCCTGATCCGGGATTTCCCCGAGTTCTATCCGCTCTATTCCCTCAAGGAATACACCTACAACAAGATCACGCAGCCCAACCGCAACCGCCTGCTGTGGGCCGATCCCACGGTGGACGGCGTCAAGACCGGCCATACGGAAGCGGCAGGCTACTGCCTGATTGCCTCGGCCAAGCGCGGCCCGCGCCGCCTCATCTCGGTGGTGTTGGGCACCGCCGGCGAAGGCGTGCGCGCCCAGGAATCCCAGAAGCTGCTCAACTTCGGCTTCCAGTTCTTTGATGCGGTGCGCCTGTACGGCAAGGACCAGCCGGTGAGCCAGCTCAAGGTGTGGAAGGGCGCCGTCGCCCAGGTGAAGGCGGGTTTCCTCGACGACTTGGTCCTGTCCCTGCCCAAGGGGCTGGCGGAGAAGGTCAAGGTGCAGTTGGTCAGCCGGCAGCCACTCATCGCGCCGGTCGCCAAGGGCCAGCGCATCGGCACCCTGAAGGTCAACATCGACGACAAGCCCTACGGCGAATATCCGGTGGTGGCCCTGGAGGCGGTGCCGGTGGCGGGGATCTTGGGCCGCGCCTGGGACAGCATCCGCCTGTGGTTCCAGTAAGAGAGACAGCGACATGATCTACCTGAACGGCAGCTTCATGCCGCGCGACGAGGCCAGGGTCTCGGTGATGGACCGCGGCTTTCTCTTCGGCGACGGCGTGTATGAAGTCATCCCCGTCTATTCGCGCCGCCCCTTCCGCCTGGCCGAGCACCTGAGGCGGCTGCAGCACAGCCTGGACGGCATACGCCTGCGCAACCCTCACAGCGAGGCGCAATGGGGCGAGCTGATCGCCCGCATCATCGCTGCCGCGCCCGAGGAGGACCAGTCCATCTATCTGCAGGTGACGCGCGGCGCCGACAGCAAGCGCGATCACGCCTTCCCCCTGCGCGTCGAGCCCACGGTTTTCATCATGAGCTCGCCGCTGTTTACGCCGCCCGCCCGCCAGCGCGAGGAAGGCATCGCCACCATCTCCTCGGCCGACTACCGCTGGCTGCGCTGCGACCTGAAGACCACCTCGCTGCTGGCCAACTGCCTGCTGCGCCAGATGGCCATCGACGCGGGCTGCGTGGAGACCATCCTGTTCCGCGATGGCTTCCTCACCGAGGGCGCGGCTAGCAACATCTTCGTGGTGAACGACGGCGTGCTGCTGGCGCCGCCCAAGAACCATCTGATGCTGCCGGGCATCACCTACGATGTGGTGCTGGAGCTGGCGACCCTGCACGGCCTGCCCTGCCAGGTGCGCGACATCCCGGAAGCCGAAGTGCGCCACGCCGACGAGCTGTGGCTCACCTCCTCCACCCGGGAAGTGCAGCCCATCACCCTGCTCGACGGCAAACCCATCGGCGACGGCCGGCCGGGGCCGCTGTTCGCGCGCATGTACGGTTGGTACCAGGAGTTCAAGGCGACGGTGATGCGGGCAGGCTGACATGCACGACGAGAGCCCGCTGGCCTTCCCTTGCCGCTTCCCCATCAAGATCGTGGGCCGGACCGAGGCCGGCTTCGCTCAGGAGATGCTGGAGATCGTGCTGCGCCACGCACCCGATTTCGAGGCGGCGAGCATGGAGATGCGCGCTTCCTCCAAGGGCGCCTACATCGCGCTTACCTGCACCATCAGGGCCACTTCACGCGAGCAATTGGATGCGCTCTACCGCGACCTGTCCGGCCACGAGAAAGTGAAATGGGTGCTGTGATCGACGCGGCGGTGCACGTGCGCCGGCTCGGCCGCGTCGCCTACGAACCGACCTGGCGCGCCATGCGGGAGTTCACCGCCGCGCGCGACGAGTACACGCCGGACGAGATATGGCTGGTGGAGCACGAGCCGGTGTTCACCCTGGGGATGGCGGGCAGCCCCGAGCACCTACTGCGCGACGCCGGCATTCCCCTGGTGAAGATCGACCGGGGCGGCCAGATCACCTACCATGGCCCGGGCCAGGCGGTGGCCTATCTGCTGCTCGACCTGCCGCGGCGCGGCCTCAAGGTGCGCGAGCTGGTGAGCCGCATGGAACAGGCGGTGATCGACCTGCTGGCCAGCCACGGGGTTGCCGCCGAGCGCCTGGCGGGCGCGCCGGGGGTGTACGTGGGCGGTGCCAAGATCGCCGCCCTGGGCCTGCGCGTGCGCCACGGCTGCAGCTATCATGGCCTGGCACTCAACGTGGACATGGACCTGGCGCCCTTTTCCGCCATCAACCCCTGCGGCTACGAGGGCATGGCCGTCACCCAACTGCGCGATGTTGGGATCAACCTGGATTTACGGCAGGCGGAAGACGCGCTAGTCTCCCACTTGCTGCAGCAACTGGAAAGGCATGCGTAATGGGCGACACCCATAAGCAGCGGGGCGCGGAGAAAACCGCCCGCATCCCCATCAAGATCGTTCCGGCGGAAAAGCTCGGGAAGCCCGACTGGATACGGGTCAAGGCCGGCAACAGCGCGGCGCGCTTCGGCGAGATCAAGCAGATCCTGCGCAATGCAGCCCTGCACACCGTGTGCGAGGAAGCCTCCTGCCCCAACATCGGCGAGTGCTTCGGCCGCGGTACGGCCACCTTCATGATCCTGGGCGACATCTGTACGCGCCGCTGCCCCTTCTGCGACGTGGGCCACGGCCGCCCCCTGCCGCCCGACGCCGAGGAGCCGGAGCACCTGGCCCAGACCATCGCCGCCATGGGCCTGCGCTACGTGGTGATCACCAGCGTGGACCGGGACGACCTGCGCGACGGCGGCGCCCGGCACTTCGCCGACTGCATCCGCGCTACGCGTGAGCATTCGCCCGACACCCAGATCGAAATCCTGGTGCCCGACTTCCGTGGCCGCATGGACGTGGCCATCGACATCCTGGGCAGCCAACTCCCCGACGTGCTCAACCACAACCTGGAGACCGTACCGCGCCTGTACAGGCAGGCGCGCCCCGGCGCCGACTACCGGCATTCCCTCATGCTCCTCAAGCGCTTCAAGGCCCGCCACCCGGGCGTGCCCACCAAGTCCGGTCTCATGGTGGGCCTGGGCGAGACCGACGAGGAGATCCTGCAGGTGATGCGCGACCTGCGCGACCACGACGTGGACATGCTCACCATCGGCCAGTACCTGGCCCCCTCGGCCCACCACCTGCCGGTGCTGCGCTACGTGCATCCGGACGTGTTCAAGATGTACGAGCAAGAGGCGCGCAGGATGGGCTTCAGCCACGCCGCCTGCGGCCCGCTGGTGCGCTCCTCCTACTGGGCCGACCAGCAGGCCCACGCGGCCGGGGTGGTGTGACGATCAACCCTCGCAGGCGCGCGCCGCCCCGTCCGCGGCCCGCAGGGCCTGTTCCAGGGTTGCGCCGTTGTCCACTTCATCCATGATCGAGCGCTGCAGGATGGCGCCGAGCATTTGCCCGTTGGCGTGCATCCAGGGCGCCACTTGTTCCAGAAATTGGTGTACCGGCGGATCGTGGCGGAAGCGGGCGATGAAGTGCTCCGGGGCGCGGCCGGTGGCCAGCCAGTAACACAGATCGTAGAGCAGGTCGAAGGTCCCGTCGCTTGCGGCGGCCGCGCCCAGATTCTGGGCCACCTCGGCGCGCAGGTTACGGCGGAAATCCGCCAGGCCGTAGCCCACCTCGCCCTTGACCACCTGCTGCGGCGTGAATTGCCATTCCATACGCGTTATTCCCTGCCGAATATGGCCCCGAAGGCATCCTCGTCGTCGGCGCATACGGGGCAGGTGCTTGCCGGGACGGTGGACACGAAGTAGCGGTCGCAACGGCTGCAGCGCTGTTTTGCCAGGCGGCGCCACACCACTTCCCCTCCGTCGGGCGGGATGCGCTCGGCCGCCGCGAGCGCCCGCGGCTGACATGCTTCCAGGCAGACGCCGCAGCCCACGCACCTGTCCGGGGAGAAAGCGAGCTGCCAGGTGGCATCGTCCTCGCGGATCTGGATGGCGCCGGTGGGGCATACGCGGAAGCAGGCTTCGCAGGCAGTGCACGCCCCTTCCAGGCGCATGTGGCCTAGGGGCAGCGACGAATGGGCCGGCACCGGGCGCGCCGTGGCCCCATTATCCTGGCATACGATCTGCAGCAGCTCGCGCATCTCCGGCAGATGCCAGGCGCCGGCGCGGATGGCCTGTGCCTCGGGCGACGCCTGGGGCGGCGTCGCCGCCTCGAGCGCCTGGTCCACACCGCGTCCCACCAGCCGGCGGAACAACTGGCGCCGCCCAGGCTGAAAGTCACGATGGCGGCGGCTTACGCCCTTTTCCTCGTCGCCTACCAGCAGCGCCGTCCACTGCTCGCCCGGGTGCGCGTCCTGCAGCGCCGCGCGGCCCTCCAGGTGGGCGGCGAGGGCTTGCGCGCCCACCTCTCCCTGGGGGCACTCGGCGCAATGGACGGTGCCGCGCAGTTCCACTTCGATGCCGCGCTTCCCCAGGTAGGCGAGCATGGCGGCATCGAGGGCGCCGAGGCAGGGCACGTGCTCGTCCGCCGCGGCGCCCGACGGCGCGCACGCAAATATCACGCGCGCCCGCCCCAGGCAGCGCTTGAGGATGTCGATGCGCGCCAGGTTGGGCGGCATCAACGCTCCGGTGCGGCAGGCGCTGGTGCACAGGGCGCAGTTGCGGCAGCGGGCCGGGTCCACCTGGACGCCGGCATCGGTCAGGGCGATGGCGTCAAACGGGCAGGCGTCGGCACAGCGTCGGCATGCGCTGTAGCGATAGCGGTAGCGCACGCAGCGGAGGGCGTGGATCTCGGGGCTTGCCAACGTCATGGTTGGCCCCCGGCGCTGCGCGCCAGCCTCTCAAGGAGGTATGAACGCACCTCGAGACGGTTCAGCGTCTCGTTCATCCTGAAAACCGCACTTAACGCAAAGGACGCGAAGCAACGCAAAGGACGCAAAG
>DYIB01000111.1:10018-10250 GCA_020723855.1 Uliginosibacterium gangwonense | reverse complement strand
GCGCCGGCCGAACTGACCGGCCAGGTCGAACTTCTCGAAGCGCCCGTTGATGGCGGTGGCGCATCGCAGGCAGCGGCCTTGCTCATCCAGGCGGTAGTTGAGGATTTCGTGCCAGTCACGCACGATCACCGGATCGCCGCAGCCCGGGCAGAAGGTGGTGCCACCTTCCAGGTCATGGACATTGCCCGTATAGACGTACTGCAGGCCCTGCGCCAGGGCGATGCGCCGGGCG
>DYIB01000111.1:0-10008 GCA_020723855.1 Uliginosibacterium gangwonense | reverse complement strand
AAGGCGGTGAAGTGCAGCGGCACGTCGCTGCCCAGTTCGCGCATGATCCACTTGCACATGGCCCCGATTTCCTCGTTCGAGTCGTTCTTGCCCGGGATGAGCAGGGTGGTGATCTCGAACCAGACCCGGGTCTCGTGTTTCAGATAGACCAGGGTGTCCAGCACCGGCTGCAGATGGGCACCGCACAGCCTGACGTAGAACTCGTCGGTGAAGCCCTTGAGGTCCACGTTGGCCGCGTCCATCTTGGCGTAGAAGTCCTTGCGCGCCGCCGCTCCCATGTAGCCGGCGGTGACCGCGACCGACCGGATGCCCCGTTCGCGGCAGGCATCGGCCACGTCCATGGCGTATTCGGCAAAGATGACCGGGTCGTTGTAGGTGAAGGCCACGCTCTTGCAGCCGTAGCGCGCGGCGGCCGCGGCGATGGCCTCGGGCAAGGCCTGATCCATCAGCCGGTCCATGTCGGCGGACTTGGAGATGTCCCAGTTCTGGCAGAACTTGCATGCCAGGTTGCAGCCTGCGGTGCCGAAGGACAGGATGCTGGTGCCGGGGTAGAAGTGGTTCAGGGGCTTTTTCTCCACCGGATCGATGCAGAAGCCCGAGCTACGGCCGTAGGTGGTGAGCACCATGCCGTTGCCCAGGCGCTGGCGCACGAAACAGGCACCGCGCTGGCCGTCGCGCAGCCGGCAGTCGCGCGGGCACAGATCGCACTGGATGCGACCGTCATCGAGAAAATGCCAATATCTTCCTGCGTAATCGCTCATGCTAATGGACCGGTGTCAGGTCCGATTCCTTCCATTTGAGGACTTCGTAGCGGGAGATCTTCACCCGCGCGTCCCAGAAGTCCGCCGGCAGGCCCGCCTTGCGCTTGAGATGGGCCATGAACAGCTTTGGTTCCGGCAGGCTTTGCCATACCTGGGGCAGGAAGGTGCTGCGGTGGTAGCCGAACTCGAAGATCACCCCGTCCACGCCCGGGCGCAGCCGGCGCAACAGATCCTGCTCGTCGGGCACCTCCAGGGGCAGCGTCGGGCCCAGCAGGGATACCTCCACCGAAATACGTTCGTATTCGCTCACCTGCAGCGGCGTGAAGCGCGGGTCGCGGAAGGCCGCCGCCAGGGCATTTTCCGTCACGTCCACACCCAGGGGACGACAGGCTTCCAGGGAGCCAATGCAGCCCCGCAGCTCGCTTTCGTGCATCAAGGTCACGAAAGTGGCGCCGGGATCGAGCAGGGCCTGGTGGTGCCGCGGCTCCGGCGCCGGCAGTCCCAGGCGCGCGGCGATGGCACGGCGGGCCAGCCCCAGCAGGCTGCGGCCCAGTTCAATGTCGCCCATGGGCGACTCCCTCCGTGAAGGCGAAGGCGGCGTAGCCGACCACGCGCGAGCGGTCGCCGGCCGTGTCGCCGGAGTTGCGCAGATCCAGCAGCTCCGGCACCAGCCCGTGGCGGCGCGCCGCCAGCATCAGGCCGTTGATGGGAGTGGCGCCGCAGGCCTGCTCGTGGTCCACGTCGGGCGTCAGGCCGAGGATGGTCTGGGCCGTCGCGCCGTCGATGCGCTGGGCTTCGCGGTACGGGTGATAATGGGACAGATCGGAGCTGATCACGATCAGCGTCTCGGGCCCGCCCCACAGCAGCTCGATGACTTCGCTCACCTCGCGCGGGCTGGCAGAACCGACGGCGAAGGGCACGATGGCGAAATCCTCCAGCACCGTCTGGAGGAAGGGCAGTTGCACTTCCAGCGAATGTTCCAGCGCATGGACCAGGGCGCTGCGATGCACCTGCCTGAGGCGCAGCGCCCGTTCCGCTGCGGCGGTATCGATGGGAACCATGCCCAGCGGCGTGGCGAAGGCATCGGCGTCCGGCAGGGCCAGCCCATGGATGGGCACGCGGTGGGCGGGGCCCAGCAACAGCACGCGACTGATGGCGTCGCGCAAGTGTTGCAGGCGGGCATAGGCGGCGGCCGCCACCGGTCCCGAATACATGTAGCCGGCATGGGGCACAATCAGCGCCTTGGGTGCGGCGGCGGGGCCCGGGGCGGCGGCATTGTCCAGGTAGCCGCGGATTTCGGACACCAACACGTCCGGGCGATCAGGATAGAACATGCCGGCGACGGCAGCGGGGCGGGCGATCATGGGACGCTTCCGATCACAGCGATAATCCCAATATGGGGCGTGCAGCCGCCAAGTCAAGGAACAACCGGCACCTGCTGCTGGCCAACGAACTGCACACCCTGCGCTCGGCGCCCAAAGGGGCATTGCTGATGCTGGCGGCGGCCTTCTCCTGGGCGGCTGGGCATCCTCTACAACGTGTTCATTGCCCTGCTGTTCTGCTATTGGGGCTGGAACCGGCTGATCTATATCGTGCCGGTGCGCGTGTCATCCCTGGGTTCGCTCATGGCGCCGGTGATCGGCGTGTTCAGCGGCGTGGTGCTGCCGAACGAACAGACCGGCGGCAGGAATTCATCGCCCTGGGACTGGTGCCGGGTGCGCTCGCTGTCATCCCTTTGGCGGCCGGCTGCGCTGGCTGCGTTAAACTGCCTGGACCGACAGCAGGCCCCAGCCGAGCGCCAATCCCACCCCCACCGCAGCCATGCCCGGCAGGGTGATGCGCGCCAGTCCGCTTCCCCCGACCGCCGCCGCCATGCCGGCCTTGAACCCCAGGTTGGCCGCCACCGCCAGGGCGATGGCCGTGACGGTCTCCAGCGCGCCCAGCCGCTCCAGGGTAAACAGGCGCAGGCTCGACAGGGTGATGGCGTCCACGTCGGTCAGGCCGGAGACCAGAGCCACCGCGTACAAGCCCTTGGCTCCGGCGTAACCCGACAGCCATGCGGCGCTGAACAGTACCAGGGCGTAGAGCAGGCCGAAGCCCAGGGCAGTGCGGATCTCCGTCGGGTTGCGGACCTCCGGCACGGGCGGCTCTCCCTGGGATTCGAGGCGGCGCCAGCCCAGGGCCGCGGCGACGGCGCCCCATGCCAGTCCGGCGCCCAGTACCAGGGCCAGGGACGCCGCCAGCGCCGGTGCCAGCAGGGCGGCGATGACCGCCAGCCGCAGCAGCATCATCAGATTGGCCAGCAGGATGACCACGGAGGCCATGCGCGCCATGTCCCGGTTGTCCCGTGCATGGCGGGCGAATACCAGAGTGGTGGCGGTGCTCGACACCAGGCCGCCGAAGAAGCCGATGACCGCAGCGCCATGCTGCGCGCCGACGATGCGCAGGGCGGCATAGCCCGCCAGGCTGACGCCCGAGATCAGCACCACCATGAGCCAGACTTGGTGCGGGTTGAGGGCTTGATAGGGCCCGTAATTGCGGTCGGGCAGGATGGGCAGCACCACGAAGGTGAGCACGGCGAACTGGAGGATGGAGATGAGGTCGCGCGCGGTCAGGCGGTGGCTGAAGCCGTGCAGCTCGGTCTTGAAGTAGAGCAGCACGGTCGCCGCGATGCCTAGCATCACTGCCAGGGTGCCGTAGCCGTACCATACCGCGGCGCCCAGGCAATAGCACACCAGCAGCGCCACCACGGAGGTGGTGCCCGGGTCGTCTTCCTGGGGCCGGCGCATGTAAGCAGCGATCATCATGGCGCCCACCAGGAGCAGGCCGGCGGCCAGCAGCCAGCCCGCTCCCGCCTGGTCGCTCAACAGTCCCGTCAGGGTGCCCAGCAGCGCCACCAGGGCGAAAGTGCGCAGGCCCGCCCTGGCGCCGGTGCGGCGTTCCCGCTCCAGGCCCATGAGCAGGCCGATGGCGAGACTGGTCAGGAATACCTGCAGATGTTCGGGGGCCTGGAAGTCGTTGAGGAAGTCCATGTTGTTGGATTTCGATGGAACCTGAGCGGATTCTACCTGCCGCATTGGGTAGAATCCGCCCATGTCGCGCAAATTCGCATTGGTTCCCGCCGCCGGCAGCGGCTCCCGCATGGGCGGGGAGTGCCCCAAGCAATATCTGCCCCTGGCCGGCCGGCCGCTGATCTTCCATACTCTGGACGCCTTGTGCCGCTGCGCCGAAATAGAGGCCGTGTTCGTGGTGCTGGCGCCCGATGACCGGCACTGGGGGAGCTACGACTGGTCCCCATTCGGCAGCAGGTTGAAACCCCTGTGGTGCGGCGGCGCCAGCCGCGCCGAGAGCGTGTCCAACGGCCTGGCGGCGATGGCGGGCACGGCCGGCGACGACGACTGGGTACTGGTGCATGACGCGGCCCGGCCCTGCCTGTCCCAGGCCCAACTGGCGCGCCTCATCCGCGAGGTCGGCGAGGATGCCGTCGGCGGCATCCTCGCCGTCCCGGTGGCCGACACCCTCAAGCGCGACGGCGGCGACGGCCGCATCGGTGCGACGGTCGAGCGCAGCGGGCTGTGGCAGGCCCAGACGCCGCAGATGTTCCGTTACCGGCTGCTGCGCCGGGCGCTGGAAGCCACGCGTGCCGTGACGGACGAGGCAGGCGCCATCGAGGCGCAGGGACACCGGCCGCGCCTGGTGGCCGCCGACATCACCAATCTCAAGGTGACCTATCCTCAGGACTTGCAGCTTGCCGCATGGATATTGGCGAATCGGGGGGAAACATGAGGGAACAATGCGCATAGGCCAAGGTTTCGACGTGCATGCCCTGGTGCCCGGGCGCAAGCTGATCATCGGCGGCGTGCACATCCCTTTCGAGCGCGGGCTGCTGGGCCATTCCGACGCCGACGTGCTGCTGCATGCGGTGACCGATGCCCTGCTGGGCGCCGCCGGCCTGGGCGACATCGGCCAGCACTTCCCGGACAGCGACGAGCGCTACCGGGGCGCCGACAGCCGGGTGCTGCTGCGGGAAGCGGCGCACCTGGTGGCCGGGGCGGGCTACCGGGTGGCCAACGTCGATGCCACTGTCGTCGCGCGGGCACCCAAGCTGTCGCCCCACGCAGCCGCCATGGCAGCCAATATCGCCGCCGACCTGGGTATCGACCGCGGCAGTGTGAACATCAAGGCCAAGACCACCGAGAGGCTGGGCTTCACCGGTCGCGGCGAGGGCATCGCCGCCATGGCCGTCGCCCTGATCGTGCGTGGCGACGGAAGCACCTGACGCCGGCCGCGGGCCGGCGTTGCGCCGCCGGGTGTTCTTCGCCTTGTGGCCCGACGCGTCCGTGGCGGCCCGGCTCGACGAAGCCGGACGCCGCGCCCACGGGCAATGCGGCGGACGGCGCATGCGCCGCGACACGCTGCATCTCACCCTCGCCTTCGTCGGCGAGGTGTCACCGGTGCAGATGGAGGCGCTCGAGCGCCTCGCCGCGTCCGTCGCCGGCACGCCGTTCGAGCTGGTGCTGGATCGCCTCGACTGGGTGCCCGGGAAGCGCATCGTATGGGCCGGCTGCAACGCCCTGCCGCCGCTGACGCAACTGGCGGCGAACCTGGCCGAGAGACTGCAGGAGGGCGGTTTTCGCGTCGAGGAGCGTCCCTTCGCCGCCCACGTGACGCTGTTGCGCAAGGCCGGACCGCCCGGAGCGCCGCTGGTGGCGCCGCAGATCCGCTGGCGCGCCGCGGAATTCGTCCTGGTGGAATCGAATCCGAACAGCGACGGCGCCCGTTACACCGTCATCGGGCGCTGGCCGCTGGGCGCCCGGCAGCCGTAGCCCCCGCACCGGAGGCCACGACGCGGGCCACTACAGGTAAATGCAGGACTGGAGCTGCCCCGCCAGCTCCCGTTCGTTGTACTTGGTGTAATCCTTCTCGAACCGGTCGCTCACCATCTGGGCGGTCGGGTTGTCCAGCTTCTCATTGATCAGCCCCATGAAGGACGGCGGCGCGACCAGGATCGCCCGGTCATACTTGGCGGTGACGCGCCCCTGGTAGAGCTCCCGCGCCAGTTCATGGGCGAAGGTGCGCGCCTCGTGGGTCTTGGGATCCACCTGCGCCTGCCGCGTGCCGTGACCCACCGAGGCCACGCCCGCCCGGTCGGTGACCAGGTCCATGCCCTTCTGCCGACTTTCCGGATGTTCCAGTTCCTTGATCAGGGTCAGCCCCTTCTTGGGCCCGTGGTTGGCATAGACCCGGGCGCAACTGGCATTGGCGACAACAATCCAGGTGGTATTGGCCATTGGCTTTCCTCCTGTGGGTTGAGAAAGGGAAAAACGGGGAAGGGGTCCGGATTAGCTTATCGACCGGGAAGGCGCGGCGCAACTGGTGAAATTTCAATGCGGAAGGCGCATAATCCACAAGATTCCCCGCCGCGCTCAGTCAGCCCATCCGATTGCGCATGTGGTCGGCCAGGTCCGACAGGAACAGGAACAGCTTTTCCTCGGAGCCCGACAAGTCATGCAGCCGCTGGCGAAGATGGCACCGTGGGAATCGTAACACGGGCGATCAGCCCGCCGCCTTGCCGCGGCAGCAGGTCGAAGCGGCCGTGGTGATCGTGTACGATGCGCTCGACGATGGCCAGCCCCAGGCCGGCCCCGGCGGCGTTGCTGCGCGCCGTTTCCAGCCGCGTGAACGGGCGCTTGAGCCGTTCCGCCTCTGTGGGCGGGATGCCGGGGCCGCGGTCGAGCACTTCGACTATGACCTCGTCCTTATCCCGCCGCGTGCGGACCTCTACCGGCCGGTCTTCGCCGGCATAGCGCAGGGCGTTGTCCACCAGGTTGGCGAGCACGCGGCGCATGGCCTTGGGGCGCAGGGGCAGGGCGGGCAACCCCCCGGCTTCGGCGCGTACCGGCTTGCCGCGCCGGGCATAGTGCTCGGCGCATTCGCGGATCAACTGGTCCAGGTTCACGGAGTCCAGCGCTTCCCCTGAAGCGGCCCGAGCGAAATCGAGGAACTGGCCGATGGTGCGGTCGATTTCCTCGATGTCGGCGATCATGCCGTCCCGGACGGCCTCGTCGGCGCCGCTCATTTCCGCCGCCAGCCGCAGGCGCGCCAGGGGCGTGCGCAGGTCGTGGGAGATGCCGGCGAGGATCAGGGCTCGGTCCGCGTCCAGGCGGGCGAGATCCGCCGACATCTGATTGAAGGCGCGTGCCACGGTCTCGATTTCCTCCGGGCCGGCTTCCTCCAGCGGCGGCGGCCGGCGGCCGCCGCCGATGTCAGCAGCGGCGCCGGCGAGCGCCTTGAGCGGGCGCGTCACGCGGAACACGATGAGATAGGCGCCGGCCAGCGCCAGCAGCAGCACCGCCAGGCCCCAGCCTATCCACCGCAGGCGCGAGCCGCGCTCCACGCGCTCGCGCGGCAGGGCGATCCAGTAGTCGTCGCCGTCGATGTTGAAACTGACCCAGAAGGCCGGCTCGCCGTCCAGCTCGTAAGTGATGCGCGTGTCCGGCCCCAGGCGCTGCTTCAATTCCCGTTCCAGGAGCCTGATGCCCGGCTGGTCGGGCAGCGGTGCCACGTATTCGCCGTCCACCGACGGGTAGATGCGCATGCCTTCCCGTTCGTTGAGCTCCAGCAGGAGCAGCCGGCGCTTGGCCGGATCGGCCGTGACCAAGGCCGTGTGCGTGAGATTCACCACGCTCTCCACCATCTGGGCCAGGGCCTTGGCGCGCGGCTCGCGCTCGGAACGGGTGAAGATGGAAAACCAGGCGAATACCGACAGCAGGATGAGGACGGCGATGAGCAGGAAGGTGCGCCAGAGCAGGGAACGGGGCGGCATTCAGGGTGTTCAGGAATGCTTGGCGCCGTCGGGCACGAATACGTAGCCGAAACCCCACACGGTCTGGATGTAGCGCGGCTTGGAGGGATCGTCCTCGATGAGCTTGCGCAGGCGCGACACCTGCACATCGATGGAGCGGTCGAACACTTCGTATTCCCGGCCCCGGGCCAGCTCCATCAGATGGTCGCGCGACAGGGGCTGGCGCGGATGCTGCACCAGGGCCTTGAGCACGGCGAACTCGCCGGTGGTAAGCGCCACCGGCTTGCCGTCGCGGGTGAGGCTGCGCGTGCCCAGGTTGAGGCTGAGGCTGCCGAAGTTCACCACTTCCTCTTCCGCCGTGGGGGCGCCCGGGTGGGGCGTGTCGCCCTTGCGGCGCAGGACGGCGTTGATGCGCGCCACCAGCTCGCGCGGATTGAAGGGCTTGGGCAGGTAGTCGTCGGCGCCCATCTCCAGGCCGACGATGCGGTCCACGTCGTCGCCCCTGGCGGTGAGCATGATGATGGGGATGGCGTTCCTGGCGCTGCGCAGGCGCCGGCACAGGGACAAACCGTCTTCGCCCGGCAGCATGAGATCCAGCACCATCAGGTCGTAGGGCTCGCGCGCCAGCGCCCGGTCCATGGTGACGCCGTCCTCGACCGCCTTCACCGCGAAGCCCTGCTCGGCGAGATAGCGGGTGAGCAGCTCGCGCAGCCGCAGGTCGTCGTCCACCACCAGGATCTTGTGTTTGTCAGCCATGGGGCGAATGCTACCGGCAGGGTTGCCGTCGTGCAAAGGGGGACCTTACAAAGTTTTACAAACTCGCCGGCGCCACTCACAGTCTGCTTACAAACTGCTTCTAGGATGCCACCGACGCTCAAGGGAGCGCACGGTTGCGGCGGACGGGCCGCCGCGAAGAAATCAGGAGGGAGCAAAATGAAGCCGTTGTTTGTGAGCATCCTCGTGGCCGGTCTCGCTACGTTTTACTTTTCCACCCCGGCCCAGGCGGGTACGCGCGATCCGGCCGTCAATCACCGTCAGCACCACCAGCAGCAGCGCATCGCCCAAGGCGTGCGCTCGGGCGAGCTGACCCGCGGCGAAGTGCGCCATTTGGCCCGTGAGCAGCGCGCCATCCGCGCCGAGGAGCGCGCCTACAAGGCCGACGGCCATCTGACCGCGCGCGAGCGTGCCGACCTGCACCGCGACCTTAACAGGTCGAGCCGCCACATTTACAATGAAAAGCACGACGCGGAAAAGCGCAACTGACGCTGACCTTGCCCGCGTCGCCGACAGGAGAGACTGAGACATGAGGTTTCTGGCCGCCGCGGGCATCGCCTTCACCCTTATCCTGGGCGCCAGCCTGCCGGTGCAGGCGCGGGACGGATGGCGCGAGCCGATGCGCATCCAGGCGTTCCCACAGCAGCGCTGGGAGATGGCCGAGCGCCGCGAAGAGTGGCGGCGCGAGCCTGACGCTGCGCGCGAGGAGCGCCGCCGCGAGTGGCAGCGCGAGCGGGATGCCGAGCGGCCGCGGGAACGCCTGTCGCCGGAGGAACGGCGGCAGTTGCGGCGCGACATCGACGACTATGGCCGCGACATCTACCGGGAGCGGGAACGGGGCAGGGGGCGCAGATAACACTCGGGTCGCTGGGAAGGGGCGGGTACGCCCATCTGATCGGCGCCGGCAAATGTCGCTTGTGGATTCCGCAGCCTCTATTTCCCGCGAGTGTATAGAAGGGGGATGGAAGCGCCCAGCGTTTGGGCCTATGCTTGCCCTGCAGGTGGAGTTTGATGGCGGCAGCATCATGCAGTATCTCGGCGTGCCCCAGGAAACCTACCGCCGGCTCAGTTCCTCCGGCTCCATGTGGAGCTATTTCCGGGACAATATCGAGGATGAGTACACCGCCAAGCGCATACGGTGAGCGGCTTGCCTCTTTTTCGCTGCGGCGGATATTGCCGCCTCCGGTGCGCCGCGCTGCGCTGTGCCTGACACCCGAATAATGTGATACGGGTCTGTCGTGCAGTAAAAGTAATAATGCATATAGCGTATGCACAATAATGCCCAATCCAGGCGCGGGGCGACGCTAAGTTATCGCTATATCAATGTCTTATACATGATCCCGCCGCCCATCCGTTTGTAACGTCCGCTCGCCCATTCGTGACGGATTTCACTTGACCGCTCTTTCCCTTTCCGCTGTAATCCGTTGCTCGATATCCAATATCAATACGCAAAATAAATAGGGTGCGGCCCCAACAATAAGCGGACAGGGAGGCGGGTTGGCTCACATACGTTTCGGTGCAAGCCGGACGCCCGGGGAGGCTCATGCCGGCCGGGGGCGGCGCTGATGCCGCGCCGCCTGGCCGGCCGCGCCCGGCGCGAGCCGCCGGCATATGACTTCTCCGCAGCAGATCTCGTCTGGGCGCTGGGCAGCTTCTGCGCCCTCAACC
>DYIB01000110.1:2471-10314 GCA_020723855.1 Uliginosibacterium gangwonense | reverse complement strand
CGGCTTCCGCTGCTGATCGGCGGCGCCACCGCCTCGCGCAACCACACCGCCATCAAGATCGCGCCCCACTACTCGGGCGCCACGGTGTACGTGCCCGATGCTTCGCGCGCCGTGGGCGTGGTGGCGAGCCTGCTGTCGCGCGAACAGGGCGAGGGCTTCCGCGCCGAGGTGGCCGCCGACTACGCCCGCATCCGCGAGCAGCACGCGGCCAAGAAGGGCGTGCAGCTGGTGAGCCTGGAGCAGGCGCGCGCCAACCGCTATCGCTTCCCCGAAGCCTACGTCCCGCCCAAGCCGCGCCGGCTGGGCGTCCAGGTGCTGGCCGACTACGACCTCGCCACCCTGGTGCGCTACATCGACTGGTCGCCCTTCTTCCAGACCTGGGACCTCACCGGCGCCTATCCGAAGATCCTGGAGGACGCCACCGTGGGTGCCAGCGCGCGCCAGGTGTTCAATGATGCCCAGGCCATACTGAAGAAAATCGTCGAGGAAAAATGGCTCACTGCCAACGCCGTGTTCGGCCTGTTCCCGGCCAACGCCGTGGGCGACGACGTGGAGATCTACCAGGACGAGTCGCGCGAGGCGGTGCGCATGGTCTGGCACAACTTGCGCCAGCAGCACCTGCGCCCGGAAGGCAAGCCCCATTACTGCCTGTCGGACTTCGTCGCCCCCAAGGACAGCCGCGTGCCCGACTACGTGGGCGCCTTCGCCGTGACCGCCGGCATCGGCATCGAGAGCAAGCTGGCCCAGTTCGCCGAGAGCCACGACGACTATTCATCCATCATGCTCAAGGCCCTGGCCGACCGGCTGGCGGAAGCCTTCGCCGAGCACCTGCACGAGCGCGTGCGCCGCGAATTCTGGGGCTACGCGCCCGACGAGGCCCTGGACAACGACCAGCTGATCGCGGAAGCATACCGGGGCATCCGCCCGGCGGCGGGCTACCCGGCCTGTCCCGACCACACGGAGAAGGGACCCCTGTTCCGGCTGCTGGACGCACCCGGCGCGGCCGGCGTCACCCTGACCGAGTCCTTCGCCATGTACCCGGCCGCCGCCGTGTCCGGCTACTACCTGGCCCACCCGGACGCCCGCTACTTCGCCGTCACCAAGATCGGTCGCGACCAGCTGGAGGACTACGCGCGGCGCAAGGGCCAAACGGTGGAGGAGATGGCGCGCTGGCTGGCGCCGGTGCTGTAACCCGGACCATGACAGCGCGCCTGCGCCGCTGGGCCCAGCGCCTCAGGCGCGACACCTACGCCCTCTACCTGGCCGGGCGCGACCCGCGCACGCCCTGGTATGCCAAAGTCCTGGCGCTGGCGGTCGTGGCCTATGCCCTGAGCCCCATCGACCTGATCCCCGATTTCATTCCGGTGCTGGGCTACCTGGATGATCTGATCCTGGTGCCGCTGGGCATCGCCCTGGTCCTGCGTCTGGTCCCGCCCGAAGTGCTGGCCCAGGCGCGCAAGCGCTCGCAGCAGGTGCTGGGCAAAGGCTGGCGCGGCGCGCGTGTCGCCGGGACGGTAGTGGTGGTGTTGTGGCTGGGCCTGCTGGCGCTGCTCGCCGTCTGGCTCTACCGCCTGGTCAGCTAGACGCCCCACACCACGGGCTGTTTTTCCCTCAGGGAAAACTCCATCAGTTCCACCAGGGGCGCGGCCCGCCGCGGCAGGCTGACGTATTCCCGCTTGCCTCCCTCCGGTGTCTTCTCGAACTGGGGCTCTTCCTCGCCCATCTGGCGGCTACGTTCCTTTTCCTCTTCCATGGCCCGACGCAGCCGGGCGATGGCCTCGGGCAACTGCTCGACGGTGATGATGCCCCGGTCGCCTGGCTCCTTGCCCATGATCTCCATCATGCGCCTGGCCACGTCGCCGAACATGATGACATCGCCGGCAGCCTTCGACTTGAACGTGATCAGCATGAACCTTCCTCCTGTGCGGCTATTGTAGCCGCCCGTATAATTCGATTCGTCCTGGCCGTGGAGGTTTCTTGCGGCCTATCTGCGGAGAGCATTTCTATGTCCACCCTGCTTCAATTGCTCGAGAACAACCGCGCCTGGGCCAAGCGCACCACCGATCAGGACCCGGAGTTCTTCCACAAGCTGGCGCAGTTACAAGCCCCGGAGTACCTGTGGATAGGCTGCTCCGACAGCCGCGTGCCCGCCAACCAGATCACCGGCCTGCAGCCGGGCGAGGTGTTCGTCCATCGCAACGTGGCCAATGTGGTGGTGCACACGGACCTCAACTGCCTGTCGGTCATGCAGTTCGCCGTGGACGTGCTCAAGGTGAAGCACATCATCGTCTGCGGCCACTACGGCTGCGGCGGCGTCAGGGCGGCGCTGTTCGGCGACCGCCTGGGATTGATCGACAACTGGTTGCGTCACATTCAGGACGTGCGCGCCAAGCACGAACGCCTGCTCGCCGCCATCGACGATCCCATGCAGCGCGCCGACAAGCTGTGCGAACTCAACGTGGTCGAGCAGGTGCTCAACGTCTGCTACACCACCATCGTGCGCGACGCCTGGGAGCGCGGCCAGGAGCTGGCAGTGCATAGCTGGATCTACGGCCTGAACGACGGCCTGCTGCGCGATCTGGGGATCGCCGCCACCAACCTGCGTGAGTTGCCGCAAATATACGAGGCGGCGCTGGAGAAGCTGGCACGCCCATGATACGCATAGGGGTCGATCTGGGCGGCACCAAGATAGAGGTGGCGGCCCTGGACGAGCAGGGCCGGGAACTGGCGCGACGGCGCGTGCCCACGCCCCGGGGCGATTACCCGGGCACGGTCAGCGCCGTGGCGCGCCTGGTGGAGCAGGTGGAAAGCGAGCTGGGCCAGCGCGGCTCGGTGGGCGTGGGCGCGCCGGGCGCCATCTCCGCCGTGAGCGGACTGATGAAGAACTGCAATTCCACCTGGCTCAACGGCAAGCCCCTGCTGCGCGACCTCGAGGGCCTGCTGCACCGGGAGGTGCGCATCGCCAACGACGCCAATTGCTTCGCCCTGGCCGAGGCGGTGGATGGCGCGGCCAGGGGCGCCGGTTCGGTGTTCGGAGTCATCCTCGGCACCGGCGTGGGCGGCGGCATCGTCATCCGCGGCCACCTGGTCACCGGTGCCAACGCCATCGCCGGCGAGTGGGGCCACAACCCGCTGCCCTTCCTCAAGGACGGCGATCACCCGCTGCCGTCGTGCTACTGCGGCCAGCACGGCTGCATCGAGACTTATCTCTCCGGTCCCGCTCTCGCGCGCGACCACGCCGCCGCCGGCGGCGCGCCCCTGGCGCCGCCGGACATCGTCGCCGCTGCGGCGGCGGGCGACGCCGCCTGCGAGGCCAGCCTGTGCCGCTACGAGGACCGCCTGGCGCGGGCCTTGGCCCATGTCATCAACCTGCTCGATCCAGACGTGATCGTGCTGGGCGGCGGACTGTCCCAAATCACGCGCCTCTACGCCAACGTGCCCCAGCGCTGGCACGCCTATGTCTTCTCCGACCACGTGGCCACGCGCCTGCTGCCTAACCGGCACGGGGACTCGGGCGGCGTGCGCGGTGCCGCGTGGCTGTGGGACTAAACAGGACCATGAGCCTGTCGCCGAGCCGCCTCAAGACAGGCTCATACCCCCTTGGGGGGTTGGCGCGCAGCGCCGGGGGCGCACAATGAGCCTGATCGTGACCCTGATCGGCGCGGCGGCGGTGCTGCTGGGCCTGGCCTATATCGGGCAATCCCGCCTCATCTTCTTTCCCCAGCCTCTATGGGGTGAGCCGCGCCTGTCCGAGCAGATGGAGGAAATCCGCCACACCAGCGCCGACGGCACGCGCCTGCACGGCTGGCTGGTGAAGGCCCGGGCCTCCCGGGCGCCCCTGCTGATCTACTACGGCGGCAACGCCGAGGAAGTGTCGTGGATGCTGGCAGCGGCCGCGCGTTTTCCTGGCTGGTCGCTGCTGCTCATGAATTATCGGGGCTATGGCCTGAGCGAAGGCAAGCCGGGCGAAGCCGCTCTGCTGTCCGACGCCCTGGAACTCTATGATGCCGCCGCCGCCCGCCCCGACGTGGACCCCCGGCGCATCGCCCTGATGGGACGCAGCCTGGGCAGCGGCGTGGCGGTGCACGTGGCAGTCCAGCGCCCGGTGCGCGGCGTGGTGCTGGTGTCCCCCTACGACAGCCTGGCGGCCCTGGCGCGACGACATTACCCTTTCCTGCCGGCTGCCTCCCTGCTGCGCCACCGCTTCGATTCCCTGGCCCTGGCGCCCCGCGTCAGCGCGCCCCTGACCTGCATCGTCGCTGCCCGGGACGCCATCATTCCCGTTGAGCATTCACGCCGCCTGTATGAAGCTTGGGCCGGTCCGCGCCGCTGGCACGAGATCGCCGGCGCCGGCCACAACGATCTGTCCGAACGGCCTGAATACTGGGAAGCCATCGCCCGCTTCCTGCAGGAGCTGGCGCCGGAGGCGGCTCAATGAGTCGCGCAGTTATCCTCGCCGTCCACGTGGGCGGCATCACCCCTTTGCCGCCGGAGGGCACGCCCACCGGCATATTCAAGCGGGCGGCGACCGAACCCCTGGCCATCGGCCCGGAAGGCCTGGAAGGCGACGCCCAGGCCGACCGGCGCGTCCATGGCGGGCCCGAGAAGGCGGTGCTCCACTATGCCGCCGACAACTATGCCCTCCTGGCCGCCCAATTTCCGGACGCTAGCGCGGCCTTCGTGCCGGGCAGCCTGGGCGAGAACCTGTCCACCCTGGGCTGGACCGAGGACACGGTGTGCATAGGCGATGTCTTCCGCGCCGGCGGCGCCCTGCTGCAGGTGTCCCAGCCCCGCTCTCCCTGCTGGAAGATCAATCACAAGTTCGGCCTGGATGCCCTGTCCCGCTTCGTCGCCGAACAGGGCATCGCCGGCTGGTATTACCGGGTGCTGGCAGGCGGTACGGTGGCGCCGGGCGACCCCTTCGAACTGGTGGAGCGCAACCCACAACCCCTGTCCCTGCGGCGCCTGTGGTCGGCGCACCTGGCCCACCGCCCCGATCCCGAGGAGCTGGTGCGCCTGCGCGCCACTCCGGGCCTTTCGCCCAACTGGGTGAGAAAACTCGGCGAGCGCCTCGACTGGCTGCGCCGCCACGGGCCGGCCCAATGAGCGCGTCGCCGAGCCGCCTCAAGACGCGCTCATACCCCCCTGTGGAGTTGGCGCCCGGCGCCGAGGGCAGACCGAGCCCGGGTTCCCCCCCGGGCCTGTGGCTGCGCATCTTCCTGCCCTTTGCCGCGGGCTACTACCTGTCCTACCTGCTGCGCACCGTCAACGCCGTGCTGGCGCCGGAGCTGACGCGCGAGCTGGGCCTGTCGGCCACCCACCTGGGATTGCTGACCAGCGCCTACTTCCTGGCCTTCGGCGCCTGCCAGCTGCCCCTGGGCCTGGCCCTGGACCGTTACGGCGCGCGCCGGGTGGAAGCGGCGCTGCTGCTGTTCGCCGCGGCGGGAGCACTGCTGTTCGCCGTCGGCGACAGCCTGGGCCTGCTCATCGTCGGCCGGGCGCTGATCGGCCTGGGCGTGTCCGCCTGCCTCATGGGTGCCCTGAAATGCCTGTTTGAATGGTTTCCGCCGGAACGCCACGCCTCCCTCACCGGCGCCATCATGGCGTCCGGCGGGCTCGGCGCCCTGTCCGCCAGCGTGCCCCTGACCTGGCTGCTGCCCGCCATCGGCTGGCGCGGCGTGTTCATCGCCGCCGCCGCGTTCACCCTCCTGGTCATCGCCGCCCTGTGGACCGTGCCCGAGCGCAGCGTGCCGCGCGCCTCGGAGCCCCTGGGCCAGCAGCTGCGCGCCGTGGCCGGAATCTTCCGCACCGCCGTGTTCTGGCGCTTCGGCCTGCAGATGGGGGTGGTGGCGGGCGCCACCATGGCCCTCCAGGGCCTGTGGGCAGTGCCGTGGCTGATGACCGTGAACGGCTATTCCCGCACTGTGGCCGCCGACCACTTGTTCCTCATGAGTACAGCCATGCTGGCCGGCTTCCTGGGCGTGGCGGCCTTCGCCACCCCCCTGGCCCGGCGCGGCATGAAGCCGGTCTATCTCCTGGGCGGCGGCATCGCCCTGGTGCTGGTCGCCAGCCTGGCCATCCTGTTCGATCTGGGCGACACGCGCCTGACCTGGCTGCTGCTCGGCTTCGGCGCCAGCACCGGCAACCTGGCCTATGCCCAGTTGAGCGCCCACTTCCCGCCCCAGCTGTCCGGGCGCGTGAGCACGGCCATCAACCTGCTGGCCTTTGCCGGGGCCTTTTCCCTCCAGTGGGGCTTCGGCGCCCTGGTGGATGCCCTGCTGGCGGCGGGATGGGCCAGCGCCGCAGCCTATCGGGCGAGCTTCACGGTCCTGCTGGTGCTGGAGGCGGTCGCCTTCGTCTGGTTTGTCGCCGGCGACCGGATCATACGCAAGACCTAGCCCCGGCCGGCGCCCAGACCCGCGGGCACCAGCCAGCGGTCCAGCAGCTCGAACGCCCCATGCACCAGCAGTGCCAGGGCCGCGGCGGGCACGGCGCCGGCGAGCAGGGCACCGTTGTCATTGAGCGCCAGCCCCTGGGCGATGCGCTCGCCGTAGCCGCCGGCGCCGACGAAGGCGGCGATGGTGGCGGTGCCCACGTTGATCACCGCCGCAGTCTTGATGCCGGCGAGGATGGTGCGGGCGGCCAGGGGCAGCTCGATGAGCCGCAGGATGGCCCCGGAGGTGAGCCCCAGCGCGAGGGCCGCCTGGATCATGCCGCGCGGGATTTCGGCGAGCCCCGTATAAGTGTTGCGCACGATGGGCAGCAGCGAATAAAGGAACAGCGCCGCCAGTGCCGGCGCCGCGCCGATGGTGCCGAACAGGGGAATCAGGAAGGCGAGCAGCGCCAGGGACGGAATGGTCTGGACCAGGCCGGTCACGGCGAGTATCGGTTGCCGCAGGGCGGCCATGCGCTCGGCGGCGATGCCCAGGGGCAGGCCGGCAAGGATGGCCAGCACCAGGGAGACGAACACCAGGGTCAGGTGCTCGCCGGTGAGGCGCAGGAAATCCGGACCGAACAGCCGCCCCCAGAAGCCGGCTTGGACCGCCCCGCCCGCCCCTTGCTCCCGCAGGAAATCCTCGGCCACTGCAGCAAAGGTCTTGCCGCCCAGTTCCGCTTCGGCATTGAGGGCCACCATGCGGCCGGCGCTGATCCTCCCCTCCAGCGCCTGCAGCGCGGCCCAGGTCTTGGGCAGGCGCTGGGGCAGGTCGAGCCGATAGAGGATGACCGCGTCGTAGCGGGGGAAATAGCGCCGATCGTCTTCCAGGACACGCAGCCGGTATTTCTCGATTTTGGCGTCGGTGGAATAGGCATCGATGACGTCCACCTGGCCGGCGGCGAGCGCCTCATAGGCCAGCCCGTGATCCAGGCCGCGGGGCGTGGCGAAGGGCAGGCCGTAGGCCTTCTTCAGGCCTTCCCAGCCGTCGGCCCGGCCGATGAACTCCTGGGACAGGCCCAGCCGCAGCGCGGGATGCCGCGCCAGGTCCGACAGGGTGGCGATGCCCAGGGCCGCGGCTTGCCCCCCGTCCACGGCGAGGGCATAGGTATTGTTGAAGCCGAGGGACACGCCCACGCCCATGCCCAGCTGCGCCAGCCGGCGGCGCCGGGTTTCGGCATCCAGCGGGCCGGCGCTCTTCAGGATTTCCCGGTCGATGGTGCCCGTGTATTCCGGGTAGAGGTCGATGGCCCCGCTGCGCAGGGCCGAGAAGACGACGGCGGTGTTGCCCAGCCCCGGCTTGTGCACCACCCGCGCCTCGCCCGCGGCACCGGCGCTGCGGGCGATGATCTCCGCCAGGATGTAGGACTCGGTGAAGCGCTTGGAACCCACGGCCAGCGTCGGTTCGGC
>DYIB01000110.1:0-2371 GCA_020723855.1 Uliginosibacterium gangwonense | reverse complement strand
GGTACAGGCGCGGCATCCAGGCCTGGAGGAAGGCCTGCAGCGCCGGCCGGCGCGCCGCCTCCACCAGGAGCTGGCCGCGCTCCAGGTGGGCGCGCCGATGCAGGCGCATGGGCACGGCGTCGTACAGGCGCACCGGCTCGCCCGCCAGGGGCTCGCCCTCGGTCTTGGCGGCGTTGAGGTAGGCCAGGGCCTGGTCCAGGGACGGCGCCTCGGCGCGCAGCATGGCCTGGAAGGTGTAGGGCGGAAAGCCGGCACTGCGGCGCTCGGCCAGCTGCATCTCGGCGAAGCGCACGTAGTCGTGGTCCTCCAGGGCCCGGTACAGGGGATGGTCCGGGTAGCGGGTCTGGATCAGCACCTCCCCCGGCAACCGGGCGCGGCCGCTGCGGCCGCCCACTTGCATGAGCTGGGCGAACAGGCGCTCCGGCGCCCGGAAGTCGGCGGCGAACAGGGCGGCGTCGGCGTTGAGCACACCCACCAGGGTGAGGCGGGGAAAGTCGTGGCCCTTGGCCAGCATCTGGGTGCCCACCAGGATGTCGGCCTCGCCCCGGTGGATCCGCTCCAGCAAGGCCTGCCATTGGCGCTGGCTGCCGGCGCTGTCCCGGTCGGCGCGCAGCAGGCGCGCGCCGGGAAAGCGCACCGCCAGGGCCGCCTCCAGGCGCTGGGTACCGCGGCCGAAAGGCAGGATGTCCTGGTTGCCGCAACAGGGGCAGTGGCCCGGGACCGCCTCCTCGCGCCCGCAGTGGTGGCAGCGCAACCGCCGGTCGGCCAGGTGCAGCACCAAATTGGCGGCGCAGGCGGGGCAACGGCTTACCCAGCCGCAGGCCGGGCAAGCCAGCACCGGGGCGTAGCCGCGCCGGTTGAGGAACACCAAACTTTGTTCGCCGCGCTCCAGGCGCGAGGCGATAGCTCTCAGTAAGTGCTCGCTCAAGCCTTCCTGCAACACCTCGTTGCGGATGTCCACGCAGCGCACCGCCGGCAGGGTTTCCGCCACCGCGCGCCGGGTGAGCTCCACCAGCCGGTAGCGCCCGTGGCGGGCGGCGAAATAGCTCTCCAGGGAGGGGGTGGCCGAGCCTAGGACGATGGGCACGTCCCGCTGCTTGGCGCGCCACACGGCCAGGTCCCGGGCCGAATAGCGCAGGCCTTCCTGCTGCTTGAAGGAGGTGTCGTGCTCCTCGTCCACCACGATCAAGCCCAGGCGCGGCAGGGGAGTGAAGGCCGACAGCCGGGTGCCCAGCACCAGGTCCGCCTCGCCCGAGAGTGCGGCGAGGAAGCCCTTGGCACGCACGCCTTCGGCCAGCCCGCTGTGCAGGCTCACCAGCCGGGCGCCGGGAAAGCGGCCGGCGACCCGCTGCTCCAACTGGGGCGTGAGCGCAATCTCGGGCACCAGCATGAGCACCTGTCGTCCGCGCTGCAGGCATCGCTCCGCCAGGCGTAGATAGACCTCGGTCTTGCCGCTGCCGGTGACGCCGAACAGGAGAAAGGCGCCAAAGCGGTCGAAGGCGGCGGCCACCCGGTCCACCGCCGCCTGCTGCTCCGGCAGCAGAGGTGGGGAGCCGGTGGCCGTCACCGGGCGGGGCGGCGGCTCGGTGCGCTCTATCCAGCCGCGCTCGGCCAGCTGTTTGAGGACCTTGGCGGCACTCGACGACAAGGCGCGCAACTCCTCGGCGGCGAGCACCGGCTCCCGCGCCAGCCGCTCCAAGGCGCGCCGCGCCACGCTGTTGGCCCGCAACCCGGCGGCGGCCGTGCGGCCGGCCTCGGTGAGGCGGTAGTGGCAGTCGTCAGCGCGCCGTGCCGGCGCCGCCGCCCGGCGCAGAGCGGGCGGCAAGGCCAGGGCGGCGACCTCCCCCAGGGGATATTGGTAGTAGCGGCTGCAGAAGTGCACCAGCTCCAGCCACTCGGCAGGCAGCCGGGGCAGATCGCGCAGGACGGCGCACAGGCGTTTCAGCCTTTCGGGCGGATGATCGCTGGCCGCAGCCACGGCGACGATGACCCCGGTTTTTTCGCCGCGGCCGAACGGCACCCGCGCCAGGCGCCCCACGTCCTCCGGCGTCACCCCATCGCCGACATAGTCGAACAGCCGCGGCAGGGGCAGATCAAGGGCGACACGGGCGATGGACATGGGTGGGTAAAGCGGCGGCCCTCGGATAAGGTTGTCGGCGCGCGGTAAGTCCCTGCGGCACAACACTATATGCTGCCCACAAAAGTTGTGGATAACTTTGTGAGTAACCGCTAGCGATCGATTGCGTAGCAGCACGAGACAAAGGCTGCATCACTTCGCTTATAAGTTAAAGAAAGAAATAGCGGCTAGAAATCAGTGGCTTATGATCAAGCACCGGCGCCGCCTGCAAAGCTTACCGATTTTCCGAGGGGG
>DYIB01000109.1 GCA_020723855.1 Uliginosibacterium gangwonense | reverse complement strand
GGGAGATTTTCGATCCGGCTCGCTTTCGTCACATGGTTACGTAAGGATCAATAGTTGCGTGCCGGCTCGAACTTGACGACGGTGAAGGCGCCCCCGACCTTGTCCGCCACGAAGCGGATCTTGTCGCCCTCCTTCATCTGGTCACACCAGGACGGGTCCTGGACGCGGAACACCATGGTCATTTTCGGCATGCCCAGGTTGGTCAGGGCTTCGTGGGAGATCGTGACCTTCCCGGCGGACTTATCCACCTTCTTCACCACACCTTCGGTCATGGGTACTTCGCCGGTCGCCGCCTGGGCGAAGGCACCCGCCGAAAAAACCTGCAGCAGCACGGCAAACAGCGCAACCAGCATCGCTCTCATGTTTTCCTCCTATCGATATCTCACTGTTTCACGGCGATCTTTCCGGCCATTCCCGCCTCGAAGTGGCCGGGGACCAGGCAGGCAAAATCGAAGCTGCCCGCCTTGGTAAACTGCCAGGTGAGCTCGCCCGTCTTGCCCGGATCGACGCTCACCGCATTCGGGTCGTCATGCTCCATGTCGGGATGCTTGCGCATCATCTCCGCGTGTTCCTTCAGCTCGGCCAGGGTGCCGAGCACCATCTCGTGCCTGACCTGGCCGGTGTTGCGAACCACGAAGCGGATGATCTCGCCGCGCTTGACCTCGATCTTCGCCGGCGAAAAGCGCATGTCGTCGCCCATGGCCACTTCGACGACCCGGGTTGCCTTCCTGGGATCGCCCGGCCGCCCCAGGGCGGCGGCATGGCCTTCATGCTCGCCCTGGGCCGGAGCCGCGCCGTGGCTCTCGTGCATCTTCATCATGCCCTTGTGCATGTCGCCCCCGTGCGCCTGGACAGCCAGGGGCAGTGCGGCGAAGGCCGCCAGGGCCGTCAATGTCCTCGGTTTCATGTGGTGTGTCCTTTCCTCTGTCGGATAATCATTTGGAATCGTCCTGCCATTCCCGGGCAACGGTGCCGGTCGGATGCTTGTACCAGCCCGGGTCCCTGTAGTCGTTTCGCTTCACGCCGTCGCGCACCTTCACGACTGTGAACATCCCGCCCATCTCCACCGCGCCGAACGGCCCTTGGCCGGTCATCATCGGCAGGGTGTTCTCGGGCAGCGGCATCTCCATTTCACCCATGTCGGCCATGCCGCGCTCGCCCATCACCATGTAATCGGGCACGAGCCTGATCAGCTTCTGCGCGACGCCCCGGTGGTCGACGCCGATCATGGTCGGCACGTCGTGCCCCATGGCATTCATGGTGTGGTGGGACTTGTGGCAATGGAAAGCCCAGTCCCCGGCGGCGGCATCGAACTCCAGGCAGCGCATCTGGCCCACCGCCACGTCGATCGTCGTTTCCGGCCAGCGCGCGCTCTTCGGCACCCAGCCGCCGTCGGTGCCCGTCACCTCGAAATGATGGCCGTGAAGGTGGATCGGATGGCTGGTCATGGTCAGGTTGCCGATGCGGATACGCACCCGATCGCCGGTGCGCGCCACCAGGTGGTCGATGCCGGGAAAGACGCGGCTGTTGAAGCACCACAGGTTGAAATCCAGCATGGTACTCACCTTGGGCGTGTAGCTGCCCGGATCGATATCGAAAGCGTTCAGCAGGAACACGAAATCCCGGTCCACCCGCATGAAGTCCGGGTTCTTGGGATGGACCACGATGAAGCCCATCATCCCCATGGCCATCTGCACCATCTCGTCGGCGTGGGGGTGGTACATGAAGGTGCCGGACTTCTTCATCTCGAACTCATAGACGAAGGTCTTTCCCGCCGGGATGTGCGGCTGCGTGAGGCCGCCCACCCCATCCATGCCGCTGGGCAGAAGCACTCCATGCCAATGAATGGTGGTGTGCTCCGGCAGCTTGTTGGTGACGAAGATCCTCAGCTTGTCCCCTTCGACGCACTCGATGGTCGGTCCGGGGCTGGAGCCGTTGTAGCCCCAGAGATGAGCCTTCATCCCGGGCGCGATCTCGCGCACCACCGGTTCGGCCACAAGATGGAACTCCTTCCAGCCGTTGCGCATGCGCCAGGGCGCCGTCCAGCCGTTGAGCGTGACGACGGGATTGTAGGGGCGGCCGTTGGCCGGCACCAGGGGCGGCTGGGTGGCGGCGCTCCGGGCGACGGCTGCCTCCGGGATCGAGGCGGCGCCGGCGCGGCTCACGAAGCCGGCGCCGACGATAGCGGCACCGGCAGAGGTCAGGAAAGTTCGACGGGATACCATGAGCTTTGTCCTCCTCGCGATCAGTGGCGCGCCTCGCCGCCGCCGATTACCGGCATGGCGGGCGTCTTCAGGCGTGCGCCGAGGGGCCTGCCCAGGCCGGCAGTCATCGCCAGCCGCTGATCGGCATCGGCAACCCAGTAGTCACGCAGCGCGTCGATCGACGCGTTGACGCTTGCCACCTGCTCGCGCGCGTCGGCAATGAGCTCGAACACGCCGATCAGCATTCCGTTGTAGCGCAGGAGGTTTTCCTCGGAAATCCGTTTGCGCAGCGGCACGATCTCGTCCGCATAGTGTTTGGCCAGGTCATAGGCGGTACGATAGGCCTGGTAGCTCTCCCGCACCTCCGAGCGGGCGTTGATCGCCGCCTCGGCGGCCTCATGCACCGCCTGCATGTACAATGCCTCGGCCTTGGCCACCCTTGCACCGCCCCAGTCGAACAGGGGGATCTCGAAGGAAAGCTCGTACCCTTTCTTGCGCGGCTCCGGCGTCTCCGTGGTGCGCGCCGGCCCGAACTCGAGGACGTTTATGAAGCGCGTGGCCTTGGTCAGCCCCAGACTCCTGGCCAATCCCTCGGTGCGCAAGCGCACCGCCTTCAAGTCCAGCCGCTCGCGCAGCGCCTGCGCCTCGACACCGGGCAGGTCGTCCGGCTGCTTGGGCAGCGTCGGCAACTGGTCAGGGAGCTTCAGCTCGGCCTGCTTACCCCACAATCCGAGAACCCGTAGCAGTTGTTCGCGGGCGCTGACCGCCGCCAGGCGGACGCGGGCCAACTGCGCCGTGGTTTCGGCGTAGAACAAATGCTCCCGGGCCTGCCGCAGACGGCCGGCGTTGCCCGCGCGGTTCATGCGCGCCGCCAGTTCCGCGGCTGCCTCCGCCGCCAGCTTCACGTCCTCCATGTACTTGACCGACTGCTGTGCCGCCACCGCCTCGAAATAAGCCTTGCGCGCTTCCCCCGCCACCCGCAGCATCTGCGCGGCGACGTCGAGCTTGGTCTGCTCGAACCGCCTCGCCTCGATCTCCGTCGCCAGCGGCACGGTGAGCAGGGAGAACAGGTTGAAGGTCAGCGAGCTCTCGATCTTGCGCTCGTCGCCGTGGGCCGTGCGCTGGTAGCCGAAACGGGGATTCGGGAAGCGGCCGGCCTGCACCAGGTCGGCCTCGGCAATGCCCAGCTCGGCGTAGGTTGCCTGCAAGCCGCGGTTGTTGAGCAGGGCGATTCTCACCGCGTCGTCCGGTGACAGCGGCTGCGACAGGAGTTTCTCGACCTCCGTGTGGACGGTTGCACCATCCTGCTCGCTGCGCTGCCACACCGTCTCCTTGCCCAGCCTGGCACGCGCGACTTCCTTCACGCTGTCGAAGCCTCCGTCCGCGGAGAAGGTGGCGCAACCGCCAAGGGCCAGGGCGCTGAGCACCGCAACATATACAGTTTTACCGCCGGTGCGAGCGGCATACCGGGATTCATTCATCGCCAGCCTCTCAGTGCTTGTGGGCCGGCGCACGGCCATCCTGTTGCCGGGCGGGCATCTCCTGCGCCTGGCCCGCGGGCGCCGAGGCCCGGTCCATGCCCAGGTGTCCGGCATGACCGCCTATCCGCTTCATTTCCTCGTTCGCCGCCTGCCAAGGCGTACCCTGCTCCTCCCGGAACCGCTGGTACCGCTCGAAGGCGGACGCATACTCCACCTGCCCGCTCTGGCCCGGGTCGAAAGGGTCTTGTGCCTGGGCAGCCATCGCCGCCGCCAGGAATGCCGCCGTTGCATACATTTTCATTTTCCGGTGTCTCCGCTGGGATTGTCGGATTGCAGCGCCCTTTCCGGGTCTGTTCCGTGCGATATTGCCGTCGCCGCGCCGACACCAACCTGACATGCAGATTACAAAATTGAAATCTTCGCGGCGCGGGTCTCTCAGGCCTCCGACTGCAGGCGCGCGATGACCGGACAAGACACCTTCCCTCGGCGCGAACCGCATTCGATGACCAGCTCGGCCAGGGCCTGCTCGATGCGCCACAAGTCGTGCAGCCGGCGGCGCACTTCCAGCAGTTTGCGCTCGGCGATGGCGCGCGCCTCGGCACAGTGGATGCCGTCGTCCAGCTTCAGAAGTTGCGCGATCTCGTCCAGGGTGAAGCCGATGCGCTGGGCGGACTTGATGAAACGCACCCGCGCCACGTCGCGCTCGCCGTAGCGCCGGATGCCCTGGGCCGGGCGCGGCGGCGTTTCGAGCAAGCCCTTGCGCTGGTAGAAGCGGATGCTCTCCACGCCGACCCCGGCGGCCTGCGCCAACTGGGCGATGGTGAAAGTTGCCATGCTTGACTCCGTACATTGGTACGGAGCTTATCTTACGCTTGAAGAGTTCCCCCAAGACGAGCCTGGTTCAAGCTCTACCGTCGGCCCGCCGTGTGCGAGCCCTGGCCGGCCCTGTGCCGATGACCGGGTTGGCCGCCACCTGCACGGTCACCCCGTCCGTCCCGGGAATGAACTGCGCCGCCTGCCCCATCACGGTGAAGAAGGCGCTGGAGAAAGTCGCGGGCGTGCGGGCGATCAAGGTCGATCTCGATGCCCGCAACGCCACCGTCAGCCTCGACGACGCCAAGGCCAGCATCGACCAAGTGAGCGCTCTGCGGCTACAATCAATCCCTGCTCACCTGCCCCCATTGCGGGCACCGCAAGCCGGAGACCATGCCCACCGACGCCTGCCAGTACTTCTACGAGTGCGAGGCCTGCCGCCATCTGCTGCGTGTTCTGCTCCCATGGCGACCTGCCCTGCCCGCCGGTCCAGGAGCAAGGGAGGCGAAAAGACCGCCGCCCATGACGGAACCTGTGCTATGAGTCTTTACGAGAAATGGCTCCTGCCGCGCCTCGTGGACCTCGCCATGCGCAACCAGGAGGCAACCCGCTATCGTGCGCAGATCGTGCCGCGAGCGCACGGCATCGTCCTCGAGGTGGGGGTCGGCTCGGGTCTCAACTTGCGCTTCTACGGGCGGCAAGTGGGGCGCGCCTATGGCATCGATCCGTCGCCCGAACTGTTGCGCATGGCGCGCCGGCAAGCGCGTGCGGCCCCCGTCCCCGTGGCATTCCTCGCCTGCTCGGGCGAAGCCATTCCGCTCGGCACCCATTCCGTGGACACCATCCTGACCACGTTCACCCTATGCACGATTCCCGATCCGCTGGCCGCCCTGCGCGAGATGCGGCGCGTGCTGAAGCCCGGCGGCGAGCTGCTGTTCGCCGAGCACGGCCTCGCCCCGGACCCCGGGGTGCGCCGCTGGCAGCATCGCTGCAACCCCCTGTGGCGGCGCATCGCCGGAGGCTGCAACCTGGACCGGAAAATGGACGAGTTGATCGGCGCCGCAGGTTTTCACATCGCCGAGCTGACCACCGAGTACGCCAGGGGGCCGCGGCTGCTGAGCTACATCTACGCCGGATCGGCCCGGCCCGAGTGAGAGAATGTCTTGACCTACGACCACAAAGGAGATGCCACATGCACACCGCCAAATACGGTTTTGGAAAAGCCGTTGACATGAAGTTCGATCAGGCACTCGAGCGCGTCATCGCCGAGCTGCAGAAGGAAGGCTTCGGCGTGCTGACCGAAATCGACGTCCAGGCGACCCTGAAGAAGAAGCTCGACGCGGATATGCCGCCCTACCGCATCCTCGGGGCGTGCAACCCGCCACTGGCGCACCGGGCGCTCACCGCCGAGCCGCAGATCGGGCTCCTGTTGCCGTGCAACGTGGTCGTGCGCCAGGACGAGGCGGGCAAGGTGTATGTCGAATTCATGGACCCCAACGCAGTGCTCGAGCTGGTGAACAAGCCCGAGATCACCCGGTTGGCCGGCGAGGTGCGGCAGCGCCTGGAGCGGGTGATGGCGGCGCTGCCGTAGGCGCGGTGTTCGTGCTGCCGCTCCAGTTCTCCTGGGCGGCGCTGTCGGCCTATTGCGGGCACGAGGAGGGTCGGGCCGCCCAGCATTTCGGTCATCACGACCACCAGCACCGCGCCGCTGCCGACGGCCAGGACGACGCCGGCTCTCCGGCGAAGCCCCACAGCGATTGCGCCTCCTGCCATCTGAGCGCGCCCGGCGTCGCGGCGGCGGCGCCGTCCGCTTCTTTCATGTCCTGCGCCTTCCCCCTGTCGTCCCCGGTTGCGGACGATCCACCCAGCGTCTTCCTCGACGGCCCCGAGCGCCCCAAGTGGCTGTCCGCCGTCTGACCCGGCGGAACGCCCACCGTCCCTGATTTCATCGGTTGCGCCCCGGCCGCGTGCGTGCGGCCGGGCCCGCGTTCCGTCGGATTCCTCCCCCGATCCATCAACCGGACAATTCGACGCAACATGCTCTCGTACTCTTCTGACTCTTGCCGGCGTCCGGCCCGCTTCGTCGCCGCCGTGGCGCTGTGGGCGGTCGCGCTGGCCGCTGGCGCGGCGGAGCCGCCGCTGACCCTGGAGCGCGCCTGGCAGCTCGCCGAACAGGCCAATCCCGCCCTCAAGGCGGCACAAGCCGGCCTCGCCGCCGCCCAGGGGCAGCTCGACGATACCCGCGGCCTGCTCTGGAACAACCCGCAAGTCGCCGCGGAGCGCCTACGGCGCCAGGTGCCCTAGCCCGGCCTCGGGGACGATATCCGGCGCGAGTGGCGCGCGGAGCTCTCCCAGACCCTGGAGATCGCCGGCCAGCACGGCCATCGCCGGGCGGCGGCCGAGCAGGAGCTGGCGGCGCTTAAGGAGAGCGTCGAGGAGACGCGCCGCCGGGTGCGCGCCGAGGTCGAGCAGAAGTTCGTGCGGGTGCTGGGCCTGCAGGCGCGCGCCGCCATGGAGGCGGAGCTGGTGGCCCTGATCCGGGACAACGCCGGCGCCGCGCGCAAGCGCTTCGAGGCGGGTGAGGACACCCGGCTGGACAGCAATCTCGCCGAAGTGGAACTGGCGCGCACCGGCAACGAACTCGACGCGGTGCGCGAGCAGCTCATCCAGGCCCGGGCCGAGCTGGCGGCGGCGCTGCAACTGCCGGCGGAGACCCTGCCGGAGGCGCAGGGAGCCCTCTCGGCCGATGTCTCCCTGCCCTACACCCTGGACGAGCTTCTGGCCGCGGCGGCCGAGCGGCCGCGCCTGCGCGCCCTGGACCACGGCGAGCAGGCCGCCCGCAGCCGCCTCGGCCTGGAGCGCGCCGCCGCGTATCCGGATGTGACCGTGGGGCTGTTCTCGGCACGCGAAGGCCCGGACAAGCTGCGCGAGCGCATCGTGGGCCTGTCCGTCTCGCTGCCGCTGCCGCTGTTCCGCCGCAATGCCGACAGCATAGTCAGGGCGAGCGCCGAGCTCACCCGGGCCCAGATCGAGCGGCAGGCGGCCATGCGGGACACGCGCGCGGCGGTCATCGTCCTGTGGCACAAGCTCGCCAGCCTGCGCGAGCGCGCGCGCCGCCTGGAGCAGTTGGTGCTGCAGCGCCTGCAGGAAAACCAGTGCCTGTCCGCCGCCTCCTACCGCGCCGGCGAGATCAGCCTGACGCAGCTCCTGCTGGCGACCCGGCAGGTCCTGGATACCCGGCGCGAAGTGCTGGAGGCCGCCGCCGAGCTGGCCCTGACGCGCATCGAGCTGGAACAGGCGGCGGGCTGGCGCGGGAAGCAACGAAACCCCCCGCCCGCGTTGCGCCCCGGCATTCCTTCGACATACTCCGTATCGGAACGGACCTCATGAAGAACCCCACCCCACTGCATCGGGCCGCCCTGCTGGCCCTGGGCCTGACGCTCGCGCCCCTGGCCGGCTGCGGCAAGAGCGAGCAGCCGCAAGCATCGGCTTCCCGCAGCTCGCAGCAGGCCGAAGACAAGCATGATTCCGCCGGCGAGCGCGGCGCCGGGCCGCTTAAGCTCGGCCCCGAGGAAATCGCCGCCGCCGGCATCAGGACGGATGAGCTGAAAGAAGAGGAAGTGAGCGAGCGGCTCACGGTGACCGCCACCATCCGCCCCAACCAGGACCGCATCGCCCACGTAGCGCCGCGGGTGCCGGGGCGCATCGTCAAGGTGCACGCCATCCTGGGCGAGCTGGCCCAGCCGGACAAGCCGCTCTTCACCGTGGCCGACCTGTCGAGGCTGTGGATCGAGGCCAACCTGTTCGAGAAGGATCTGAGCCGGATCCAGGTCGGGGCCGACGCCGTGGTGACGGTCGCCGCCTATCCCGATGCGGCCTTCCAGGGCAAGCTCACCCATATTGGAGCCGTGGTAGACAAGGAAACGCGCACCGTGCCGGCGCGCGTCGAAGTGGCCAACCCGGACGGGCGGCTCAAGCCCGAGATGTTCGCCACTGCTGCCATCCCCACCGGCGGCAAGGGCAAGGGCCTGCTCCTGTCGGAAGAGGCGGTGGTGCTGATGCAAGGCCAGCCCACCGTGTTCGTCGAAGAGCACGGCGGCTTCGAGCCGCGCGCCGTGGAGTTGGGCGATCGGTTGCGTGGCCGGGTTGTGGTCAAGGCCGGGCTGCAGGCAGGCGAGCGGGTGGTGACGGCGGGGACCTACGCCCTCAAGGCGCGCATCCTGAAGTCCCAGCTCGGCGCAGGCCACGGGCACTGAGGGGACCGGCATGCTGAACCGTATCGTCGATCTGTCCCTGCGCTACAAGCTGCTGGTGCTGGTGGGCTTCGCCCTGGTCGTGTTCCTCGGCGTGCGCGCCTTCCTCGCCGTGCCGGTGGACGCCTTTCCCGACGTGACGCCGAACCAGGTGAACGTCTACACGGAATCGCCGGGGCTGGCCGCCGAGGACGTGGAAAAGCTGCTCACCACCCCCATCGAAACCGCCATGGCGGGCTTGCCGGGGGTCGAGCAGATCCGCTCGGTGTCCCTGTTCGGGCTGTCCTATGTGGGTGTCTATTTCAAGGACGGCACGGACATCTACTTCGCCCGGCGCCTGGTGGGCGAGAAGCTGCAAGAGGCGCGCGAGCGCATTCCCGAAGGCTACGGCGAGCCGACGCTGGGACCAAACAGTTCGGGTCTTGGCCAGGTATTCTGGTACACCGTCGAGTCGGCCGACCGGAAGCTCTCCACCATGGACCTGCGCACGCTCCACGACTGGACGGTGCGGCTGATGCTGCGCACCGCGCCGGGGGTGGATGACGTCACCACCTGGGGCGGCCATGAAAAGCAATATCAGGTGCTGATCGATCCCCGCAAGCTCATCAAGTACGGCCTCTCCTTCAAGGCCATCATGGAGGCCCTGGCCGCCAACAACCGCCAGGTGGGCGGCCAGTACGTAAATCTGGGCCAGGAGCAGTACCTGGTGCGCGGTCTCGGGCTCGTCGCCGACACCACGGACATCGGCAACATCGTCGTCGCCGAGCGCGAGGGCGTGCCCATCCACGTGCACGAAGTGGCCCAGGTGCAGGAGGGTCCGGCGCTGCGCTTCGGCGCGGTGACCCGCGACGGCCGGGAGGTGGCGCTGGGCATCGCGCTCGCGCGCATCGGCGAGAACGCCAAGAACGTGGTGGAGGCGGTGAAGCAGAAGCTCAAGCTGGCGCAGCAGGCGCTGCCAGCCGGCGTCAGCATCAACCCGGTCTATGACCGCACCGACATCGTGGAGAAGGCCCTCAAGACCGCCGAGAGCGCGCTGGTGGAAGGCTCGATCCTGGTGGCCATCGTGCTGTTCCTGTTCCTGGGCGAGGCGCGCTCGGCGCTGGTGGTGATCGTCACCCTGCCCCTGGCCATGCTGATCGCCTTCCTGCTGATGCAGCACTTCAATCTTTCGGCCAACCTCATGTCCCTGGCGGGCCTGGCCATCGGCATCGGCATGATGGTGGACGGCGCCGTGGTGATGGTGGAGAACGGCTTCCGGCTGCTCTCGCACCAGGCTAGGAAAAGCGCGAACCGCACCCACGTCATCCTGGAGGCGGCGCGCGAGGTGATCAATCCCATCGCCTTCGCCATCCTCATCATCATCGTGGTGTTCCTGCCCCTGTTCTCCCTCACGGGATTGGAAGGGAAACTGTTCAAGCCCATGGCGCTGACCATCACCTTCGCCATGGCGGGCTCGCTGATCCTCACCCTCACCCTGGTGCCGGTGCTCTCGGCGCTGATCCTCAAACCCAAGGAGGAGAAGGACACCTTCCTGGTGCGCTGGTCAAGGGGCTTTACCTGCCCCTGCTCGACCGGGCGCTGGAGAACAAGAAGAAGGTGATGGTCGCGGCGGCTTTGTTGTTGGTGGCGGCGCTGGCCACCTTCCCCTTCCTGGGCAAGGGGTTCATGCCCACGCTG
>DYIB01000001.1:62417-70243 GCA_020723855.1 Uliginosibacterium gangwonense | reverse complement strand
GGGATTTGAGGCGCCGTTCCAGGCCCAGGTTGAAGTCGGGCGCATCAACCCCGATGAAGGCATGCGGGCGGTCATGCAGCAGGCGCCGCGTCAGCGCGCGGCGTATTCCGGCAATCTCCCAATAGTGCTTCAGCACCTCCGCGTAGCCGCGCACGGCCAGCTTTTCACACGGATACAGTGCGTCGAAGCCGGCCGCCTGCATTCTGGGACCGCCGATACCGTAAAACTGCGCTTCCGGCAGCCGCTTGCGCAGGGCGAGGATCAGATGGCTGGCGAGGAGGTCACCCGAGGTCTCTCCCGCCACCATGGCGATGCGGATCGGATGCGGCATGACGTTCAGCGGACGATGCCGCGCCCCGGAACGGAGATGAAATCCAGCAACGGCTGCAGTTCCGCCGTTTTGGCGGCCATCGGGGCGATCGCTCTGCGCGCCTCCTCCAGGGTCAGCCCTGACCGGTACAGCAGCTTGTAGGCGCGCTTGATGGCCGCCAGCGTGCCGGCCGAGAAGCCGCGCCTTTTCAGTCCTTCACTGTTCAGGCCATGGGGTTTGGCCGGATTGCCGGCCACCGTGACATAGGGCGGCAGGTCCTGCACCAGCACCGTCCCGACGCCACAGAAGCTATGGGCTCCCACGCGGCAGAACTGATGGACCCCGGTGAAGCCGCCGAGAATGGCGTAGTCGCCGACGTGCACATGACCGCCCAGGGTCGCATTGTTGGCGAAGATGGTGTTGTTGCCGACCTGGCAGTCGTGGGCCAGATGGACGTAGGCCATGATCCAGTTGTCATTGCCCAGGCGCGTCACCCCCGCGTCCTGGGCGGTGCCGACGTTGAAGGTGCAGAACTCGCGGATGGTGTTGCGGTTGCCGATCTCCAGCCGCGTCGGCTCCCCGCCGTACTTCTTGTCCTGGGGCGCCTCGCCCAGGGAACAGAACTGGAAGATGCGGTTGGCCGTGCCGATGCGGGTATGGCCGTTGATCACCACATGGGGCCCGATCCAGGTGTCGTCGCCGATCTCCACGTGCTCGCCGATCACCGAGTAGGCACCTATGGAAACGTTGGCGCCGATGCGTGCGCCGGGGTGAACGATTGCCGTCGGGTGGATCATGGGCGCCCTTTACGCCACGTCGCGCTTGGCGCACATGAGCTCGGCCTCGGCCACCACCGCGCCGTCCACCCGCGCCTGCGCCTTGTACTTCCAGATGCTGCGCATCTGGCGCTCGATCTCCACGTGCAGATGGAGCTGGTCGCCCGCCGTCACCGGTTTCTTGAAACGGGCGTTGTCGATACCGACGAAATAGAACACCGAGTTCTGGTCCGGCCTGGTGTCCATGGTGCGGAACGACAGTATGCCCGCCGCCTGCGCCAGGGCCTCCAGGATCAGGACGCCCGGCATCACCGGATGATGGGGAAAGTGGCCGACGAAAAACGGCTCGTTGATGCTGACGTTCTTCAGGGCGACGATGCGCTTGCCGGGCTCGCATTCCACCACCCGGTCCACCAGCAGGAAGGGGTAGCGGTGGGGCAGATGCTGCAAGACTTCGTGAATGTCCATCTGGCTCAAGTTTTCTTCTCCAATCGCGCAAGCCGTTTTTCGAGTTCCCGTATTCTATTCGCCATCGCTTCCAAATGCCGCAACTGCGCGGCATTCCTCAGCCACTCCCGGTGGGGCTCGGCTGGGGCACCCGAGTACATGCCCGGCTCGCTGATCGACTTGGTCACGAAGGCGGCGGCGGAAATGACCACATCGTCGCAGATATCGAGATGCCCGATGATGTCGGCCGCGCCGCCGATCATGCAGCGCCGGCCAATGCGCGTGCTGCCGGCGATGCCGACGCAGCCGGCGATGGCCGTGTGGGCGCCGATGCGCACGTTGTGGCCGACCTGGATCTGGTTGTCCAGCTTCACGCCGTCTTCGACGACGGTATCATCGATGGCACCCCGGTCTATGGTGGTGTTGGCGCCGATCTCCACGTCGTCGCCGATCACCACCCGGCCCACCTGGGGGATCTTGACCCAGCTCCCGTCCGCCTCACGGGCGAAGCCGAAGCCGTCGGACCCGATCACCGCGCCGGAGTGAATGACGGCGCGAGCGCCCACGATACAGCCGTCATAGATGCTGACGCCCGGGTACAGTATGGAGCCGGCGCCGAGCACGACCCCGCGTCCCAGCACGCAGCCCGCGCCGATGCGGCAGCCCGCGCCGATGCTCGCCTCCGGCCCGATATAGCACCCCGCCCCGACCGTCACATCCGCAGGAAGGGTGGTCTCGATCACGGCCGACGGATGCACGCAGCCATCGCCGGACGGCTGGGGGTTGAGCAGTTGCGAGACCCGGGCGAAATAGAGATAGGGATTGGCAGACAGGATGCGCGCGCCGGAAAAGGCATCGGCGGCGCTTGGGGCGAGAATGACGGCGGCGGCGGCCGTGTGCGCAAGCTGCTTGCGGTACCTGGCGTTGGCGAGAAAGCTGATGCTGTCCCGATCCGCGCCCTCGAGGGTCGCCACCCGGCGCACGCGCAGGGATCCGTCGCCGACGAGCTCGCCGCCCAGGCGGGCAACGATCTCGTCAAGCCGTATGCCCGCGCCCCGCCCGGTCATGCAACCTTCTTACTTGGCGGTTGTATCCGCCAGCGCCTTGATGACCTTGTCCGTGATATCGATGCGCGGGTTGGCGTATACGGCTTCCTGGAAGATGATGTCGTACTTCTCGGCCTCGGCGATGGCCTTGATGGCCTTGTTCGCCCGCTCCAGGACCTGCGCCAGCTCTTCGTTGCGCCGCTGGTTGAGATCTTCGCGGAACTCGCGCTGTTTGCGCTGGAAATCGCGGTTGAGATCGTTGAACTCGCGCTCCTTGTTGCGGCGATCCGTTTCCGACATGGTCATCGAGTTCTTTTCCAGGCTCTCCTGCATCGACTGCAGTTGCTTGGCCATGCGCTGCAATTCCTGGTCACGCTTCTCGAATTCCTTTTCAAGCTTCTTCTGGGCGCGCACGGCGGGCGCCGCGTCGCGGAAGATGCGCTCCGTGTTGACGAAGCCGATCTTCATCTCCGCGAGGGCACCGGCCGAAAAAGACAGGGCAAGAATGCCGGTCAGCAAGACAAAAACAGACTTTCTCAAGTTCATCTCCCGAATCAAAACGCCGTGCCGAACTGGAACTGCAGACGCTGGGTCTTGTCACCCTCCTTCTTGTTGAGCGGCTGGCCGAAACTCAGCTTCAGCGGCCCCAGCGGCGAGTTCCAGGATACGGCGGCGCCGGTACTATAGCGCAAATCGCCAAGGGACGCCTTCTCGCCGGCCCCCCATACCTGGCCGGCATCGACGAAGACGCTCAGGCGGAAGGACTTGTCGACGCCGGCACCCGGCACGGGGAAGTAGAACTCGGCGTTGCCGATCACGCGCCGGTTGCCGCCGACGCGCTCGCCGTTGCTGTCGACCGGGCCCAGCGAGGCGGTGTCGAAACCGCGCACCGATCCGATGCCGCCCGCATAGTAGTTCTTGAAGAACGGCAGCGGCTTGCCGCCGATGCCGTTGCCGTAGCCGATGTCGCCATTGAGCATCAGGGTGTAATCGCGCCCGAACGGGATGTAGATCTGGTGCTGGTAGGATACCCGATAGAAGCGCAGCGACCCGGGCGGGACGGACACTTCCGCCATGGCCCGCTTGAGGCTGCCCTTCGTCGGATAGAGATAGCTGTCGCGACCGTCGCTGGTCCAGCTCACGCTGGCCAGGGTGCTGGTCGTCGAGCTGCCGAAGATCGACACGAAATCCTTGTAGCGCTGGGGGCTGTCCGCGAACGTGGTGACCTTGGTCGATTCCCCCAGCAGGCCGAAGTTGAGGAAGTTGTCTTCGGAAATGGGGAAGCCGAGGCGGATGCCGGCCCCCGCCGTCGAGGTGCGGTAGTTGCCTACGGACAGGGAGCTGGGGTCCACGTTGCGCTTGTAGACGTCGAACCCCGCCGATATGCCGTCGATGGTGTAGTAGGGGTCGGTGTACGAGAAGGAATAGACCTTGTTGATCTTGCCGGTATTGAGCTGCACGGCGACGTTCTTGCCGCTGCCGAACAGGTTGTTCTGGGCGATCGAGCCCGACAACACCACTTTTTCCGAGCTGGAGAAGCCCGCGCCCAAAAGAATGTTGCCCGTCTGGCGCTCCTTGACGTTCAGGTTCACGTCCACCTGGTCGGTGGCATCGGGAACGGCCGGCGTTTCCACCGTCACCTCGTCGAAGAAGCCGAGCCGATCCACGCGCGTGCGCGACTTGTTGATCTTCTCCGCGTCGTACCAGGCGCCTTCGAGCTGGCGCAGCTCGCGGCGAATGACTTCGTCCCGGGTACGGGTGTTGCCGGTGACGTTGACCCGGCGTACATACACCCTGCGCCCCGGATCGACGAAGATGGTGAAGGCCACCTCGCGCTTTTCCTTGTCCAGCTCGGGCGCCGCGTTGACGTTGGCGAAGGCGTAGCCCTCGTTGCCCAGGCGATCGGCGATCCGCTTGGTGGTCTCGGTCAGTCTCTCGCGCGAGAACGCTTCGCCCGGTTTGATCGTCACCAGCTTGCGTATCTCATCCTCGGGCAGGAGCAGTTCGCCGGCGAGCTTGACCGAGGATACGGTGTACTTCTCCCCCTCGGCGATGTTGACCGTGATGTAGATATCCTTCTTGTCCGGAGAAATTTGCACTTGCGTGGAATCGATGCTGAATTCCGCGTAGCCGCGATCGAGATAGAAGGAGCGCAGGGTCTCCAGGTCGGCCGAGAGCTTCTGCTTCGAGTACTGGTCGTTCTTGGTGTACCAGGTCAACCACCCCGGGGTGCGCAACTGGAACAGGTCCAGGAGATCCTTCTCCTTGAAGGCCTGGTTGCCGACGATGTTGATCTGCCGGATCTTGGCGACCTGGCCCTCGTCCACGGTGAAATTGAGCGCCACGCGGTTGCGTTCCAGGGGGGTAACCGTCGTGGTGACATTGACGGCGTAGTAGCCGCGGCCGAGATACTGGCGCTTCAACTCCTGCTCGGCGCGCTCCAGCAGAGAGCGGTCGAAAATGCGCGCTTCGGCGAGCCCCACTTCCTTGAGTCCCTTCTTCAGCGCGTCCTTGTCGAACTCCTTGACGCCGACGAAATCGACCTGGGCGATCGCCGGCCGTTCCTCCACCACCACGACCAGGACGCCATTGTCGGCCTCGATGCGGACATCCTTGAAGAAACCGGTGGCGAACAAAGCCTTGATGGCCTGGGCCGCCTTCTCCTCGGTCATGGTCTCGCCGACCTTCACCGGCAGATAGTTGAAGACGGTTCCCGCCTCGGTGCGCTGGATCCCTTCGACGCGGATATCCTTGACGACGAATGGCTCGAACGCCAATCCGGCCGTCGCAAAAAGGCCGAGCAACAGCCCGGAAAGGAATGTTGTTTTTTTCATCGAATCAGCTGGAAATGAGGCGGTTTATGTCGTTATAGAAGGCAAATGCCATCAGCATGATGAGCAGAGCCAGGCCGATTTGCTGCCCGATTTCCATCACCCGCTCGGAAACGGGGCCGCCCTTAACGATCTCGACAATATAATACATCAAGTGTCCACCATCCAATAACGGGATGGGCAGCAGGTTCAGCACGCCGAGACTGATGCTGATCAGCGCCAGGAACTTCAGGTAATGGGCCAGTCCCAGCTTGGCCGACTGGCCGGCGTAATCGGCGATGGTCACCGGTCCGCTCAAGTTGCGCCAGGAGATTTCGCCGGTGACCATGCGTCCCAGTGCGGACAGGCTGAAAGCGGAAGTCTCCCAGGTCTGGCGCACTGCCCGTCCGACCGCCTCGAGCGGTCCGAAACGCACTGTCGTAAATAACAGCGAGCGGTCGAGTTCCGGGTTCCGCACGCCCACGCCGATGCGACCCACGGGCTTGCCGCCCTCCTCCGCCGCGGCGGGAGTCACGGGCAAGTCGAACAGCCTGCCCTCGCGCTCCACGCTGAACATCAATGTCTTTGCCGGGGACTCGCGTACCCGGGCGACGAACTCCCCCCAGTCGCGCACCGGCTTGCCGTCGACGCCCGCGATGCGGTCTCCGCTCTTCAACCCCGCCGCTTCCCCCGCCCCGCCCGCGATGACACTGCCGATCACCGCGGGAATTCGCGGCCGATAGGGACGAAAGCCCAGGCGCTGGAGGAAATCCCCGTCCAGGTCCTCGCTGTCCAGTCCGGAAAGATCCAGACGGCGCACGTTGATGTTGCCGTCGGCACTGCTGGTTTCGATCGTGATGGTCGACCTGTCGAGGGCATGGTGCAGCATTTCCCAGCGGAAATCCTGCCAGGTTGCGATCGGCTTCCCGTCCACGCTGCGCACCAGTTCGCCGTCGGCGAAGCCGGCGGAGGCGGCGCTGGATTGGGGCGCCGGGGTGCCCAGAAAGGGACGCAATTCCTCGGTCCCCTGCACCAACAATGCCCAGTAGAGCACGATGGCGAGGAGGAAGTTCGCCACCGGGCCGGCGGCGACGATGACAAAACGCTTGCCCACCGGCTGCCGGTTGAAGGCACAGGGCAGCTCCGCCGCAGGAACCTCTCCTTCCCGCTCATCCAGGAATTTCACATAGCCGCCCAGCGGAAACGCCGCGAGGGCCCATTCCGTGCCGTCCCGCCCCATCCGCCGGGACAGGAGCGGCCGGCCGAAACCGACCGAGAAACGCAACACCTTGACGCCGCACCAGCGCGCCACCAGGTAGTGGCCGAACTCGTGCACCACGATCAGCAGCCCCAGGGCCAGGGCGAAGGCACCCACGTAGTAAAGCAGGTTCATGCGGCGCTCTGCTGCAGTCCGGCGATGGTGCGCGCGGCGAGCTGGCGCGCGTCCCGGTCCGCCGCGAGAACGACATCGAGAGACGCCGCCGCCACGGGCTCCATGGCGTCCAGAACCGAGGCGATCACTTCGGCAATGCGAATGAAGCCGAGGGATCCTGCCAGGAAGGCCTCGACAGCCACCTCGTTGGCGGCGTTCAGCACCGCCGGCGCCGTGCCTCCCCGCTCCAATGCCCGATAGGCGAGGCCCAGGCAAGGAAAACGCTGCAGATCGGGCTGCTCGAAAGTCAGGCTGGCGATCTGGCTCAGATCCAGCGAGCGCACCCCCGCCTCGATGCGGTCAGGGTACGCCAGCGCATGGGCGATGGGTGTGCGCATGTCGGGATTTCCCAATTGCGCGATCACCGAACCGTCGGCGTATTCGACCATGGAGTGGATCACGCTCTGGGGGTGGATCACCACCTCGATGGCCTCCCGCGGCGCATCGAACAGCCAATGGGCTTCGATGACTTCCAGACCCTTGTTCATCATGGTGGCGGAGTCCACCGAGATCTTGCGCCCCATGACCCAGTTGGGGTGGGCGCAGGCTTCCTCGGGGGTGACGCTCGCAAGCCTGGCCAGGGGCGCGGTGCGGAACGGCCCGCCCGACGCGGTCAGCACGATGCGGCGCACGCCGCATCCGGGAAGGCCGGCACGGGCGAAGTCCCGCGGCAGCGCCTGGAACACCGCATTGTGCTCGCTGTCTATCGGCAGCAGCACCGCGCCGCTCCTGCGCACTTCGCTCATGAACAGCGCCCCGGCCATCACCAGGGACTCTTTGTTTGCCAGCAGCACCTTCTTTCCCGCCCGCACGGCGGCCAGCGTGGGAGCCAGGCCGGCGGCGCCGACGATGGCCGCCATGACCACGTCCGCCTCGGGCAGGGAGGCGATTTCCTCCAGGGCAGCCGTGCCATGTCCCACGCGCGTGGCGACACCGGCGGCGGCAAGAGAGCGCTCCAGTTCGGCCGCCGTCTCGGCATCGCCCACCACCGCGTAGCGCGGGCGG
>DYIB01000001.1:0-62407 GCA_020723855.1 Uliginosibacterium gangwonense | reverse complement strand
TGCTCGAGCAGCCTGTCCGCCTGACGGTTGGCCGACAACGCCAGTAATTCGAAACGATCGGGGTGGCGCGCCGCCACATCCAGGGTGCTCACGCCGATGGAGCCAGTGGCGCCGAGCACGACCAGTTTCTGCCTGTTGTCCTGTTTTACCACCACCACTCCCGCAGCGCGACCGCAAGGCCCATCCAGGGCAAAGTCGATGTGAGACTGTCGATGCGGTCGAGAATTCCCCCGTGGCCCGGCAGCAGGTCGCCGCTGTCCTTCAAACCCGCCTGCCGCTTCATGAGCGATTCGAACAAGTCGCCGATTATGCTCACGGCCGTAAGCGCCAGCAGGGCCAGGGCAAACGCCACGAGGGCGAAGACCGAGCGCTCCGCGAGCTTGCCGGCGGCTGCGGCCACGGCAAAACCATAGATCATGACGCCGATCCCGGCGCCCACGGCTCCCTCCCAGGTCTTGCCCGGGCTGATGGCCGGCGCCAGTTTGCGGCGGCCCAGGGTACGCCCCGTGAAATAAGCTGCAATGTCCGCCGCCCATACCAGGGCCATGGCGGCCAGGAGGAACCAGGGGCTGAACTCGCGCAATTGCACCAGCCCCAGGCAGGCAGGAAGCAGCACCAGCCAGCCCACGGCCCAGCCCCGCACATCGGCCGGAAGAGGCCATTTGCGCGCCAGCCACAGCGGCACGGCCAGGACCCACAGCAGTCCGGCGGCCACATACAACCCCGCCGCCATGCCCGGCCGCCCCGGCTCGATGGCCATGCCGAGCCCGAAGGCGGCAAGCGCGGTGGCGGCGGCATAGAGGGCGCGCGGCGTGACGGCGCTCTTCATGAATCCGCCCCATTCCCAGCCGGCCGCCCCGACCACGACGGCCGCGAAGGCGGCCCAGCCATAATCGGGAAGAAGCAAAAGCGCGGCCAGGAATACCGCAAGCAGGATGAGCGCGGTGACGACCCGCGCCTTAAGCATTTTTTTGCCTGACGCCCCCGCCGTCCGCGGTCTCCTCCAGGGCCGCCTCCCGGCCCGACTGAAGCTGCTCGCTGGTGCGGCCGAAACGTCGTTCGCGCTGCCGGTAGGAAGCGATGGCGGCATCGAAGGCCGCCGTATCGAACTCCGGCCACAGGGTGGGTGTGAAGTAGAACTCGGTATAGGCGAGCTGCCACAGCAGGAAGTTGCTCACCCGCTCCTCGCCCCCGGTGCGGATGAACAGGTCTGGTTCCGGCGCGTAGGCCATGGACAGGAAGGGCGCAAGATCGTCCTCGGTATAGCTGCCGGCCTTGTCCGGACGGGCCAGCGCCAGGCGGTTTACGGCCTGCAGGATGTCCCACCGCCCGCCGTAGTTGGCGGCCACCGTGAGGGTCAGCCTGGTGTTGTCGGCGGTCAGCGCCTCGGCGCGCCGGATCAACCGCACCAGCCGGGGCTCGAAGCGCGACAGATCGCCGACGACCCGGAAACGGATGCCGTTGGCGTGGAGTTTTGCCACTTCCTCCTCGAGGGCGCGCACGAACAGTTGCATGAGGAACGACACCTCCTCGACCGGCCGCCGCCAGTTTTCCGAGCTGAAGGCGAACAGGGTCAGGTAGGAAACGCCGCGTTCGACGCAGGCCTTGACGATCTCGCGCACCGTCTCGACGCCGCGTCGGTGGCCGGCGACGCGGGGCAGAAAGCGCTTGCGCGCCCAGCGCCCGTTGCCGTCCATGATGATGGCGACATGGTTCGGCACGTCGCCCGCTCGAGGGATCTCTCTGGTGGAACTGGGAAACAGGCTCACCGCGTTTCCTCTCCTGTGCTGAGGCCGGTGCCGGCGCCGCGGGTCTCGGCGTTCAGATCGCCATCAGGTCGACTTCTTTGGCCGCCAATGCCTTGTCGATTTCCGCTATGTAGCGGTCGGTAAGCTTTTGGATATCGTCCTGGGCCCGCCGTTCCTCGTCCTCGGAGATGGTCTTGGCCTTGACCGCCTCTTTCAGCGAGTGGTTGGCGTCGCGCCGCAGGTTGCGGATGGCCACCCGCGCATTCTCCGCCTCGTGGCGCACGACCTTGATGAGATCCCGGCGCCGTTCTTCGGTCAGCGGCGGCATGGGCACGCGCAGAACATCGCCCATGGGGGCCGGGTTGAGACCGAGATCCGATTCCCGGATGGCCTTCTCGATCGCCGGCAGCATCTTCTTCTCCCAGGGAGCGACCGTGATGGTGCGGGCATCCAGCAGGGTGACGTTGGCCACCTGGTTGATCGGCATCATCGTGCCGTAATAATCCACCTGGACGTGATCGAGTATGCCCGTATGGGCACGCCCCGTGCGCACCTTGCCGAGATCGGCCTTGAGCGCCTCGAGGGACTTCTGCATCTTCTGTTCAGTGGTTTTCTTGAGTTCCGCAATCATGCGACGCTCCTAGCAATGAACCAAGGTTCCTTCGTCTTCGCCGAGAACCACCCGCTTCAACGCGCCGGGCTTGAAAATGCTGAATACGTTGACGGGCAGTTTCTGATCGCGGCACAGGGCGAACGCGGTGGCATCCATCACCTTCAGGTTGCGTGCGATCGCCTCGTCGAAACTGATGCGCCGAAAGCGCGTGGCGCTCGGATCGCGCATGGGATCGGCGGTGTAGACGCCATCCACCTTGGTCGCCTTGATGACGATCTCGGCGCCGATTTCCGAGCCGCGCAGGGCCGCCGCCGTATCGGTGGTGAAGAACGGATTGCCGGTGCCGGCGGCGAAGATCACCACCTTGCCCTCTTCCAGGTAGCGGATCGCCTTGCCGCGGATGTAGGGTTCCACCACCTGCTCGATGTTCAGGGCCGACTGCACGCGGCTGTTCACCCCGGCATGGCGCATGGCGTCCTGCAGCGCCAGGGCGTTCATCACCGTGGCCAGCATGCCCATGTAATCGGCGGTGGCGCGATCCATGCCCGTCGCCGCCGGCGCGACGCCGCGAAAGATGTTGCCGCCGCCGATGACCACGCCGATCTCGACGCCCAGATCGCAGATTCCCTTGACCTCGGCGACGATCCCGGCCAGCGTATCCCGGTTGATGCCATATGGGTCATCGCCCATGAGGGCTTCGCCCGAGAGCTTCAGCAGGATACGCTTGTAGGCCGGCATGGTTTCCCCTCAGCGCGCGGCCGCGGCCGCGGCGGCCTGGGCGGCGACTTCCGCCGCAAAGTCGGAGGATTTCTTCTCGATGCCCTCGCCCACCACATACAGCGTGAAGCTTGCCACCGAGGCGCCCCTGGACTTGAGCAACTGCTCGACGGTCTGCTTGTCGTCCTTGACGAAGGACTGTCCCAGCAGCGTCACTTCCTTGAGGAACTTCTGCACGCTGCCCTCCACCATCTTCTCGACGATGTTGGCGGGCTTGCCCGACTCGGCCGCCTTCTCGGCAGCGATGCGGCGCTCGGTCTCGATCAGTTCCGCCGGCACCCCGGTGGCGTCGAGTGCCTTCGGCTTGGAAGCCGCGATGTGCATGGCCAGATCCTTGGCCAGTTGCTCGTCGCCGCCCACCACGTCCACCAGGACGCCGATCCTGGATCCGCCGTGCACATACTGACTCAGCTTGCCCTGGGCCTCGACGCGCACGAACCGGCGAATCGACACGTTCTCGCCGATCCTGCCGACCAGCGCCGTGCGCGTCTCTTCCACGGTGGCGCCGTTGAGGGTCATCGCCGACAGCGCCGCCACGTCGGCCGGGCCGTTCTTGGCCACCAGCTCGGCCAGGGCTCGGGCGAAAGCCAGGAAGTCGTCGTTCTTGGCGACGAAGTCGGTTTCGCAGTTGACTTCGACTATCGCCCCCAGTTTGGCAGCCGCGTCCACGTAGAGGCCGACCACGCCTTCGGCCGCCACCCGGCTGGCCGCCTTGGAAGCCTTGTTGCCCAGCTTGACGCGCAGGATCTCCTCGGCCTTGGCCATGTCGCCGGCGGCCTCCGTGAGAGCCTTCTTGCATTCCATCATCGGCGCGTCGGTCTTCTCGCGCAGTTCCTTGACCATTGCTGCGGTAATTTCCGCCATTGCTGCTCCTAACTTGTTCCGTGTATCCCGTATCTTAAAACGAAGGCGCGCCGCCCTTGCGCGCGGCGCGCCCGGCAATCCGCCATCAGGCCGCTTCGTCTTCGCCGGCTTCTTCGCTCACTTCGACGAATTCATCCGACACAGCCGCCACCACGTCCTGCATCACCTGGGCCCGGCCTTCGAGAATCGCATCGGCGGCGCCGCGGGCGTAGAGACGGATAGCCCGGCTCGAATCGTCGTTGCCCGGAATGACGTAGCTCACGCCCTCGGGCGAATGGTTGGTATCGACCACCGCCACCACCGGGATGCCCAGCTTGCTGGCCTCGGTGACGGCGATCTTGTGATAACCCACGTCGATCACGAACAGCGCGTCGGGCAGGCTGTTCATGTCCTTGATGCCCCCCAGGCTCTTCTCCAGCTTGGCCAGCTCGCGCTGCAGCACCAGGGCTTCCTTCTTGGCCATACGCTCGAACGAGCCGTCCTGGGACATAGCCTCCAGTTCCTTGAGACGCTTGATGGACTGCTTGACCGTCTTGAAGTTGGTCAGCATGCCGCCGAGCCAGCGCTCATCCACATAGGGCATGCCGGCGCGGCTCGCCTCCTCGCGCACGATCTCGCGTGCCTGGCGCTTGGTGCCGACGAACAGGATGGTGCCCTTGTTGGCCGCCATCTTGCGCAGGAAAGCCATGGCCTCGTTGTATTTGACGAGGGTCTTCTCCAGGTTGATGATGTGGATCTTGTTGCGCTGGCCGAAGATGAAGGGGGCCATCTTCGGGTTCCAGAAGCGGGTTTGATGGCCGAAGTGGACGCCGGCCTCCAGCATTTGACGCATGGTCGTCATGACAATCTCCGAAAAGGGTTGGACCTCCGCCCGGCCATGGCCTTCCTCCTTGGGAGGAACACCTCTGAAACCGCACGCATCCTGCGGATGCACCCTGTTCGTCGCCGGGCGTGTGAATTTCGCTCTTCCCGACGCGGCAGCGCGAACACCACACCGGCGGAATAAAGCGATCCGAAAATTATAGCAAATTCTTTGCGTTAGACTCAACAGAAAACGCGGAGCAAAGACCGGGCGGCGGGCACCAAATTGCCTCGGCCGGTCTAATCCGTTAGTCTTCAGCAATTTTAGCTTCGGCCGCTGCGCTTAACGTTCGCTGCGCCAACGTTAGCCTGCGCTGAAACTTCGTTTTCCCCAACAGTTATGAGCGTCGTAATCAAGAACGCCGAAGAAATCGAGAAGATGCGGCTGGCTGGCCGCCTGGCGGCCGAGGTACTGGATTTCATCGGCCCCCACGTGCAGCCGGGCGTCACCACTGCCGAGCTGGACAGGCTGTGCCACGACTACATGGTCAACGTCCAGGGCACGATCCCGGCGCCCCTCAACTACGCCCCGCCCGGGTATTCGCCCTATCCCAAGTCCATCTGCACCTCGGTCAATCACCAGGTGTGCCATGGGGTGCCGAGCGACAAGAAACTCAAGCGCGGCGACATCGTCAATATCGACATCACGGTGATCAAGGACGGCTTCCACGGCGACACCAGCCGCATGTTCATCGTCGGCGGCGAGACATCCATCCTGGCCAAGCGCCTGTGCGCCGTCACCTATGAATGCCTGTGGCTAGGCATCGAGCAGGTGCGCCCGGGCGCGCGCCTGGGCGATATCGGCCATGCCATCCAGCGCCACGCCGAGTCCCACGGCTTCTCGGTGGTGCGCGAGTTCTGCGGCCACGGTATCGGACGAAAGTTCCATGAGGAGCCCCAGGTGCTGCATTACGGCAAGCCGGGCAGCGGCCTCGAACTGCGCCCGGGCATGATCTTCACCATCGAGCCCATGATCAACGCCGGCAGGGCGGCCATCTCGGAACTGCCCGACGGCTGGACCATCGTCACCAGGGACCGCAGCCTGTCGGCCCAGTGGGAGCACACGGTGCTGGTGACCGAAACGGGCTACGAGGTGCTGACGGTATCCTCCGGGACGCCGCCCCGCCCCGCCCTCGCCTCCTGACCACCGTGGCCCTGCCCGCCCCCTGCGACGGTGACTCCCTGCGCGCCCTGGTGGGCAAATACCGGGCGCGCCTGCAACAGGGGCAAAGGGCACTGCGGGACGCCTTCCAGGCTGACGCCGACGGGCGCGCCATGCTGCACGGGCGCGCCGAACTGGTGGACGCCATCCTGCGCGACCTGTGGCGACGGTGCGGCGCTGCCGGCGGCCTGGCACTGGTGGCGGTCGGCGGCTACGGCCGGGGCGAGCTCTACCCGTACTCGGACGTGGATCTGCTGATCCTGCTGCCCGCCTGCGCCCCGGACGGCGAGGCCCAGACGGCCATCGAACGCCTGGTCGGCTTCCTGTGGGATATCGGCCTGGAGATCGGCCACAGCGTGCGCAGCGTCGAGGCCTGCCTGGAGGAAGCCGAGCGCGACATCACGGTGCAGACCACCCTGCTGGAAGCGCGCCTGTTGTGCGGCAACCCGGAAATCTATAGCGAATTCACCCGGCGCCTGCGGGCGCAACTGGACCCGGCGGCCTTCTTCAAGGGCAAGCGCCTGGAGCAGGACGAGCGTTACGTGCGCCACCAGGACACACCTTTTGCCCTGGAGCCCAACTGCAAGGAAAGCCCCGGGGGCCTGCGCGACCTCCAGGTGATCCTGTGGATCGGCCAGGCCACCGGCCTCGCCCACGACTGGAACGAGCTGGCGCGCTGCGGCCTGGTGACCCGGCACGAGGCGAAACAGTTGCGGCGCCTGGAGGATTTCCTGCAGGGCCTGCGCATCCGGCTGCACTACCTCACCGGCCGGCGCGAAGACCGGCTGTTGTTCGATCACCAGGAAGAGCTGGCGCGGTACATGGGGATCGTGCCGATGGGGGCCAAGCGTGCCAGCGAGCTGCTGATGCAGCGCTACTACCGCACCGCCAAGGCGGTCACCCAGCTCAACACCATCTTGCTGCAGAACCTGGGGGCCCATATCTTTCCCAGCAGCGACGTGGTCTTCGCCATCGACCATCGTTTCCAGTCCAATCGCGAGCTGCTGGACGTGCGCTCGGAAGACGTGTTCGAGCGGGACCCTTCGGCCATCCTCGAAAGCTTTCTTCTGCTGCAACAGCGCTCGGAACTGAAGGGCATGACGGCACGCACCCTGCGCGCCTTGTGGCGGGCGCGCAAGCTGGTCAATGCCCGCTTTCGCCAGGATGTGCGCAATCGTCAGCTCTTCCTGCAGTTGTTCCGGCAGAAGCGCGGCCTGGTGCACGAGTTCCGCCGCATGAACCAGTACGGCATCCTGGGCCGCTACCTGCCGGCCTTCGGGCGCATCGTCGGGCAGATGCAGCACGACCTGTTCCATGCCTACACGGTGGACCAGCACATCCTGCAGGTCATGCGCAACCTGCGGCGCTTCACCATGCCGGAGTTCGCCCACGAATATCCCCTGTGCAGCCGGCTGATCGCCGGCTTCCAGAAACACTGGCTGCTCTACGTCGCCGCCCTGTTCCACGACGTCGCCAAGGGCCGCGGCGGCGATCACTCGAAGCTGGGCATGCAGGACGCCGCCCAGTTCTGCCGCGATCACGGGCTGGAGGAGGAGGACGCCGGGCTGGTGGTATGGCTGGTGGAGCACCACCTGTCCATGTCGGCCGTGGCCCAGAAGCAGGATCTGTCCGATCCGGACGTGATCAAAGGCTTTGCCGCTCTGGTGCGGGACGAGCGCCGGCTCACGGCCCTCTACCTGCTCACCCACGCCGATATCCGCGGCACCGGGCCCAAGGTGTGGAACGCCTGGAAAGGCAAGCTGCTGGAGGACTTGTTCAACGCCACCCTGCATCTGTTGCGCGGCGGCAAGCCCCAGCAGATGCTGGGCATCGCCGAGCGCCAGGAGGAGGCGCGGCGCCTGCTGCGCTTCCACGGCCTGCGCCCGGGCGTGGAGACGGAGCTGTGGCGCCAGCTCGACACGCCCTATTTCCTGCGCCACGAGCCCGAGGAGATCGCCTGGCACACGCGCGTGCTCTACTATCGGGCGGCAGCCCAGGAACCGGTGGTGAAGGCACGCCTGCCCCAGTTCGCCGAAGGGCTGCAGGTGATGGTTTATACCCGCGACCAGCGGGATCTGTTCGTGCGCCTGTGCGGCTTCTTCAGCCGGCTGGGCTACAGCATCGTCGAAGCCAAGATCCACACTACGCGCCACGGCTACGCGCTGGACAGCTTCTTCCTGCTGGATCCGGGCAGCCAACTGCCCTACCGGGAGATGATCAGCCTGATCGAGCACGATCTGGTGGAACGCCTGCGCCTGCAGGCGCCGCCGGAACAGCCGGCCACCGGCCGCATGTCGCGGCAGGTGCGCCACTTCCCGATCACGCCCGAGGTGACGATCCGCCCGGACGAGAAGGGCAATCACCACCTGTTGTCGGTGGTGGCCGTGGACCGCCCGGGCCTGCTGTTTACCATCGCCCGCATCCTGGCCGACCACCGCATCAATGTGCAGTCGGCCAAGATCGCCACCCTGGGCGAGCGCGCCGAAGACACTTTCCTCATCAGCGGCGAGGAACTGGCCAAGACCTCGACCCTGTTGCGCCTGGAGGCAGAGCTGCTGGAGGCCCTGCAGATCTGACTCGACCTCCTACATGTGGGCGCTGAAATGGGCGCGCCGGGCGCCCTGCATCATGCCCGCGAAGTCTTCCGTGCGCAGGTGTATCAGGTGCTCGTGGTCGCCGGCCTCGAAGTATACGTCCGGCTGGGCCATCAGCGACTCCTCCACCACGGTTTCCAGACCATAGGCGAAAGCGATCGCGGGAATGGCGCCCCGGTCGCAATCGGGGAACAGTTGCATCATTTCCGATTCCGATGCCATCCATAGCGGGCGTCCCATTTCCCGGCGCAGCTTCCTCAGCCTGACCTGGCACGATGCCGGCACCACCGCCACCATGTAACCCCGGTCATCCTCCAGCAGCACCGCCTTGGCCATGCGCTCGGGATCGATGTTGGACAGGTGTACCGCCCCGAGGCTGGTGTAGCAGCGCGGGTGGGACACCATCTCGTAGCTGACGTTGTGGGAGTCGAGATAGCGCTCGACGGTTTGCGCGCAGGACATGTTCAACCTCCTTCCCGGAAAGCAGGTCCGGTGATTCCAGTATAGACCGGGAAAAACTCAGTCTTCGGGAACGGCGATGTCCGGGAACAGGACGTCGGTGAAGCCGAAGCGGCTCAAGTCGCGCATGCGCATGGGGTAGAGGACGCCGTCCAGGTGGTCGCATTCGTGCTGCACCACCCGCGCATGAAAGCCCGTCACCTCCCGCTCGAAGCGTTCGCCCGCGGCGTTGCAGCCGCCGTAGCGCACATGCCGGTAGCGCGGCACCACGCCGCGCAGGCCCGGCAGCGACAGGCAGCCCTCCCAGCCCTCTTCCAGCTCGTCGGACAGGGGCGTGATCTCGGGATTGATGAGCACCGTGTAAGGCACCGGTTCCGCCTGGGGATAGCGCGGATTGGCCTCGAAGCCGAAGATCACCACCCGCAGGTCCACGCCGATCTGGGGCGCGGCCAGCCCGGCGCCGTTCAGGTGGCGCATGGTGTCCTCCATGTCCCGCAGCAGGGCGTCGAGTTCAGGGGTGGCGAAGGCCGTCACCGGCTGCGCCACGCGCAGCAGGCGCGGGTCGCCCATGCGCAGGACTTCACGGATCACGGCTGCTCCGGCGGCAGCTGGCACACGTGCTCGATGATGCGGCGCACGCGCACCATGGACTTTTGCAGGGCGTCCTGCAGGTTGTCGAAATGGATGGCATGGATGCTGTCGCCCCGGCCCGCGGCGTAGTTGACCACCACCGCGATGGCGGCGTAGGGCAGGCCCATCTCGCGCGCCAGGGCGGCTTCCGGCATGCCCGTCATGCCCACCATGTCGGCGCCGTCCCGCTCCAGGCGGGCGATCTCGGCGGCCGTCTCCAGCCGCGGGCCCTGGGTGGCGGCATAGACGCCGCCGTCCAGGACATCCTCGCCCGCCAGCTTGGCCGCCTTCAGCAGGCGCCGGCGCAGGCTCTCGTCATAGGGCTCGGTGAAATCGATATGCACCACCGGACGCCCAGGGCCCTCGTGATAGGTGGATTTGCGCCCCCAGGTGTAGTCGATGATCTGGTGGGGCACGACCAGGGTACCCGGCTTGAGGCCGTCCCGGATGCCGCCCACGGACGCTACCGACACCACCTGGGTGACCTTGGCGTTGGCCAGCGCCCAGATGTTGGCGCGATCATTCACTTCATGGGGCGGGATGGTATGGCCGTAGCCATGGCGCGCCAAGAACACCGCCGGCTGGTTGCAGATCAGGCCGAAGGTGAGCGGTCCGGACGGCTCGCCGTAAGGCGTGCGCACCATCTCGCGGCGCTGCACGTCGAGGTTGGCGAGCTGGGTCAGGCCGCTGCCGCCGATGATTGCAAGCATCCTGTCGTCTTCTGTCGTTGAACGGCGCCGATTCTAGCATGTCGTAGTGGTCGTCTGCCGCGTGCTACAATCCGCGCCTTTTGAGTAACGCCCACGCCGCCTGTAACGCCCTGTGCGGCCCCTTCTCGGTATCTTTCCCATGTCCCGCTCCATCCGCAACATCGCCATCATCGCCCACGTGGACCATGGCAAGACGACCTTGGTCGACCAGCTCCTGAAGCAATCCGGCACCTTCGCCGCCCACAAGCAGGTAGCCGAGCGGGTGATGGATTCCAACGACCTGGAGCGGGAGCGCGGCATCACCATCCTGGCGAAGAACTGCGCCATCGAGTACCGCAATACCCACATCAATATCGTGGACACGCCGGGACACGCCGATTTCGGCGGCGAAGTGGAACGGGTGCTGTCCATGGTGGACGGGGTGCTGCTGCTGGTGGATGCGGTCGAGGGCCCCATGCCCCAGACCCGCTTCGTCACGCGCAAGGCGCTGGCCCGGGGGCTGAAGCCCATCGTCGTGATCAACAAGATCGACCGCCCCGGCGCCCGGCCCGACTGGGTGGTGAACCACACCTTCGACCTGTTCGACAAGCTGGGGGCGACCGAGGAGCAACTGGACTTCCCGGTGGTCTATGCCTCGGCCCTGGCCGGCTACGCCATGCTGGACGCGAGCCGGCCGGGCACGGACATGCAACCCCTGTTCGACGCCATCCTGAACCATGTACCGCCCCCCGAGGTGGACGCGGAAGGACCGCTGCAGCTGCAGATCTGCTCCCTGGACTATTCCAGCTTTGTCGGCCGCATCGGCATCGGCCGCATCAAGCGCGGCAGGCTGCGCGCCGCCCAGGAAGTGCTGGTGATGCGCGGGCCGGACGACACCGCCCCGGTGAAGGCCAAGGTGAACCAGGTCCAGGTATTCAAGGGACTGGAACGGGTGCTCACGGCCGAGGCGGAAGCCGGCGACATTGTGCTGGTCAACGGCATCGAGGAAGTGGGTATCGGCGTCACCCTCGCCGATCCGGCCCGGCCCGAGGCCCTGCCCCTGCTCTCCGTGGACGAGCCGACCCTGACCATGAACTTCCAGGTGAACACTTCGCCCTTCGCCGGACGCGAGGGCAAGTACGTCACCAGCCGCCAGCTACGCGAGCGCCTGGCCCGGGAGCTGATGAGTAACGTGGCGCTGCGGGTGGAAGACACGGAGGACGCCGACGTGTTCCTGGTATCCGGGCGCGGCGAGCTGCATCTGACCATCCTGCTGGAGAACATGCGGCGCGAAGGCTACGAGCTGGCCGTATCGCGACCCAAGGTGGTGATCAAGGACATCGATGGGGTCAAGTGCGAGCCCTACGAGATGCTCACCGTCGATTGCGAGGAAGCCCACCAGGGGACCGTGATGGAGGAACTGGGGCGGCGCCGCGGCGACCTGCAGGACATGCAGCCGGACGGCAAGGGCCGGGTGCGCCTGGAATACCGCATCCCGGCGCGCGGACTGATCGGCTTCCAGTCGGATTTCCTGACCATGACCCGGGGTACCGGCATCATGAGCCATGTGTTCGACGAATACGCGCCCATGAAAGGCGACATCGCCGCGCGCCGCAACGGCGTGCTCATCTCCGCCGAGCAGGGCGAAGCGGTGGCCTATGCCCTGTGGAAGCTGCAGGAGCGCGGCCGCATGTTCGTCAGTCCCGGGGACCCGCTCTACGAGGGCATGATCATCGGCATCCACTCGCGCGACAACGACCTGGTGGTGAACCCCATCCGGACCAAGCAGCTCACCAACATCCGCGCCTCGGGCAAGGACGAGGCCATCCTACTCACGCCGCCCATCCAGCTCACCCTGGAAAGCGCCGTCGAGTTCATCGCCGACGACGAGCTGGTGGAGATCACGCCCAAGTCGATCCGGCTGCGCAAGCGGTATCTGAAAGAAAACGAGCGGCGCCGCCAGGGCCGCGAAGTTTCGGCGTAGCCTACATGCCCTTGACGGCGTAGATCGCCGGAAGATTGCGCCAGGCGCCCGAGACATCCATGCCGAAGCCGAAGACATAGCGGTTGGGCAGCTTGACGCCGACGAAGTCGGCGGCGATGGGCTTCTCCCGGCCGATCTGCTTGTCGGCGAACACGGCGGTATAGACGGAAGCCGCCCCCAGTTCCAGGAGCTGGCGCTTGATCGCCGCCAGGGTGATGCCTTCGTCCAGGATATCGTCCACCACCAGCAGGGTACGGCCGGCCACCGACTGGCGCGGGGCGGCGATCCAGCGCACCTCGCCGCCGGCGGTGGAGGAGCCGTACCGGGTGACATGCACGTAGTCGAAGTGCAGGGGGAAGCGCAGCAGGGGCAGCAACTGCCCGGTGAACACCACGGCGCCGCCCATGACGCCGAGCACCAGGGGACAGGCATCCCCCAGCGCCCGTTCCACTTCTTGCGCCACGCGCCGCACGGCGGCGGCCACTTCCTCCTCGGGGCAGATCAGATCCGCCGCGGCCAAAACTTCCTTCGCTTCCGCCGCCGATAACACCTTGCCCTCAATAAGTGAATGTGACGACGTCGTCGTCCATGGCCCGGGAGATGACGTAGGCACCGCCCACGGTCTCCTCGATCTCCGGGATCAGGTCCTCGCCCCAAAGGTCCAGAGTGGGCGTGCACACCTTGAACTTCACCCCGGCCTCGTGGGCGTCCTTGATGAAGTCATAGACCGTCTTGGGAGAGCCCTCCTTCACCCGCAGCTTCTCCGCCACGCCCTTGACCGCCAGGGCACCGGCGCCGGCCGTGAGGATCACTTCCACTTCATATTCCATCGCCGCGGCAACGGTCGCCTGAAAGAACGGTGCCCCCAGTTCGGCGCCGTTCTTCGGATCGGTATTCACCATCACGATCATCAATTTGTCTGCCATCCGTCTCTCCTCGCTCTGTCGTTGGGTCCCGGCCGGGAGCCAGGAAATATTAGTATATTCTTATTAACAACACGAGTCATAAGACTTTTGTAGCCGGCGATAAGTCCGGACCCACCCGCTAACAGCGGTTCAGCTTCGCCAGGTAGGCAGAGAACTCCTCCCCCACCTCCGGGTGCTTGCAGCCGAAAGCGACGGTCGCCTGCAGGTAGCCGAACTTGGAGCCGCAGTCGTAGCGGGTTCCAGTAAAAGGATAGGCCAATACCTTCTCATGCTCCAGCAAGGCGGCGATGGCGTCGGTGAGCTGGATCTCGCCGCCGGACCCCGGCTGCACCCGGCGCAGCAGCTCGAAGATGCGCGGCGTGAGGATGTAGCGGCCTACCACCGCCAGGGTCGAAGGGGCTTGTTCCGGCGCCGGCTTCTCGACGATGCCGGTGATCGCCCAGGGGCCGGGCCCATCGTGCGCGGTGCTGACGATGCCGTACTGGCGCGTGTGCTCGCGCGGCACCTGCTGCACGCCCAGCAGCGAGCACTGATGCTGCTCGAACACCGACACCATCTGGCGCATGATGGGCGGCTCGCCGTCGATCAGGTCGTCCGCCAGCAGCACGGCGAAAGGCTCGTCGCCCACCACCGGCGCGGCGCACAGCACGGCGTGTCCCAGGCCGAGGGGTTCCGACTGGCGGATATAGATGCAGTTGATGCCCTTGGGCACGGTGTCCTGCAGCAGTTGCAGCAGATCGTTCTTGCCCCGGGCCATCAGCTCCGATTCGATCTCGTAGGCCTTGTCGAAGTGGTCTTCGATGGCGCGCTTGGTGCGTCCGGTGATGAACACCATGTCGGTGATGCCCGCCGCGCAGGCCTCCTCCACGGCGTACTGGATGAGGGGCTTGTCCACGATGGGCATCATTTCCTTGGGGCTGGCCTTGGTGGCCGGCAGGAAGCGCGATCCCAGCCCCGCCACGGGAAACACCGCTTTCTTGACCTCGCGTTTCATTGCTCTCACTCTCCTTTATGGCCCCGTCAGCCTTTCAGCAGTCGCATCAAGCCTTCTTCGTCCACGATCGTCACGCCCAGCTCGTTGGCCTTGGCCAGCTTGGAACCCGGGTCGGCGCCCGCCACCACATAATCGGTCTTGCGCGACACCGAGCCGCTCACCTTGCCGCCCTCGGCCTCGATCAGGGCGGTGGCCTGCTCGCGCGAAAGACTGGGCAGAGTGCCGGTCAGGACGAAGGTCTTGCCCGCCAGCCGGCCGCGAGCCCGCGCCGCCGGTTCGCTCTCCTGCCAATGGACGCCGACGGCGCGCAACTGCTCGATCACTTCCCGGTTGTGGGGCTCCCGGAAGAACTCGTGTATGCTGGCCGCCACCACCGGCCCCACGTCGGGCACTTCCAGCAGCGCCTGCTCGTCCGCATTCATCAAGGCATCCATGCCGCCGAAGTGGCGCGCCAGGTCCCTGGCGGTCGCCTCGCCCACGTTGCGTATGCCTAAAGCATAGATGAAGCGCGCCAGGGTCGTCTTCTTGCTCTGCTCGATGGCGGCGAGCAGGTTGCCCGCCGACTTCTCCCCCATGCGTTCCAGGCCGGCCAGGACCGCCGGGCCCAGCTTGTAGAGATCGGCGGGATTGTGCACCAGGTGGTGGTCCACCAACTGCTCGACCAGCTTGTCGCCCAGGCCCTCGATGTCCATGGCGCGGCGCGAAGCGAAATGCAGCAGCGCCTGCTTGCGCTGGGCCGGGCACACCAGCCCGCCGGTGCAGCGCGCCACCGCCTCGTCCGCCGGCCGTTCCACGTGGGAGCCGCACACCGGACAGCGCGTGGGCATGACGAAAGGCTGCTCCTTGCCGGTGCGCCGCTCCGGCACGACCGCCACCACTTCGGGAATGACGTCCCCCGCCCGGCGCACGATCACCGTGTCGCCGATGCGCACGTCCTTGCGCCGGATCTCGTCCTCGTTGTGCAAGGTGGCGTTGGTGACCGTGACGCCGCCGACGAACACGGGCTTCAAGCGGGCCACCGGCGTCAGCGCGCCGGTGCGGCCCACCTGCACGTCGATGGCCACCAGCTCGGTCAGGGCCTCCTGGGCGGGGAACTTGTGGGCGACGGCGAAGCGCGGCGCCCGCGATACGAAGCCCAGCCGGTCCTGGTAATCGAGACGATTGACCTTGTACACCACCCCGTCGATCTCGTAGGGCAGCGCCTCGCGCCTGGCCGCCATGCCCCGGTAGTAGTCGAGCAGTCCGTCCAGGCCGCGCACCACGCGGCGCTCGGGCGACACGGGCAGGCCCCACTGGGCCAGGGTGTCCAGCAGTTGCGCCTGGGTCGGCGGCAGGGCGAAGCCATCGGCGCCGGCCATGGTATAGGCGAAGAAGCGCAGCGGCCGCCTGGCGGTGATGCGCGAATCGAGCTGGCGCAGACTGCCGGCGGCGGCATTGCGCGGGTTGGCGAACTCCTTGTCTCCCGCCTCGCGCTGGGCCGCGTTGAGGCGCTCGAAGTCCTTCTTCATCATCAGCACTTCGCCGCGCACTTCCACGCGGCGTGGCGCATGCCGGGTGCGCAACCGCAGCGGGATGCTGCGCACCGTGCGCAGGTTGGCGGTGACGTCCTCCCCCGTATAGCCGTCGCCGCGGGTGGCGCCGAGGACGAAACGACCGTCCTCGTAGGTCAGGCTGATCGCCAGTCCGTCGAACTTGGGCTCGACGGCGTAGTCGATCCGGTCCTGGCCCAGACCCTCGCGCACGCGCCGGTCGAAAGCCGCCACGTCCTCGTCGTCGAAGGCGTTGGCCAGGGACAGCATGGGGACGCGATGGGTGACCTGCCTGAACTCGGGCAAGGGCGGTGCCCCCACCCGCTGCGTGGGCGAATCGGGCGTGATCAGCTCCGGGTGCTGCGCCTCCAGTGTCTGCAACTCGCGGAACAGCCGGTCGTACTCGGCATCCGGGATGGTGGGCGCATCCAGGACGTAGTAATTGTAGTTGTGGCGCTCGATCTCTTCGCGCAGGGCTTGCACCCTCGCCCGCAGGTCACGGCTGGCGCTCATGGCGGGATCAGGAGAACAGCCGCAGCGCCAACTCGCCCCCCGGAGGTATGCCCTGGCGCTGCATCTGCTCATGGAACTGGGCGATGCTCTTGCGGATCATGGCGATGGAATTGTCGCCGAGGGGCGCACGGTTGTCGTCCACCAGCACGCCGTCCAGGCCGTGGCACAACTGGCGGGCGACGGCGATCATGCGGTCGAAAGCGGCCACGCCGCCGGCCACCCGCGGCACGTCCAGGGCAAAGGTGAGCCCGTGGGTGCTCAAGGTCTTCATTTCCTGGGGCGCGAACAAGGCCGGCTCCAGGTTGCCGAGGGTGAACAGGGTCGCCCCCTGCTCGTCGGCGCAATGGAACAGGCCGTCGCCCTGCAGCGCCAGGCCAGCCGCCTCGGCCAGGCCGCGCAGCTTGGTGCCGGCGAAGGCATGACTGTCGCGGCTCACCACGTTGACGCCGATCTGCACATCCACGCTGGCGCAGAAGCGGTCCACTTCCGCGGCCTGGGCGAGGATTTCCGCCCGCGGCGGCATGTCCGCTACCGCCAGGAATTGTTCCGCCAGTTGCTGCATACCGCCCAGGAACAGCGCCAGTTCCGCTTCCGTCACGGCGCCGCGCCGGTCCGCCACCTGCAGCACTGCCCACAGCCGGCGATAGGAGCCGGCGTCATGGGGCGTCAGCATGCGCCATTCGCCCCGTCCTTCGTCCAGCCCCAGCCAGCGCACCGGACGCGCCAGCCTGGCGAAGGTCTGACGGTGGGTCTGCCACAGGTAGCCCGCTGCAATGCCTTCGGCAGATTCGAAACGCACCATGCAGTCGATGCGCTCGTCCGCCAACTCGGCGGGCGGCCGCTCGGGAAAGTCGCCCGCCGGTTCGGGCTGCGGCTCGGCATCCGGCGCCGCCAGGGTCGGTTCGACGCGCTGCACCAGCGGACCGGCGGCCGCTTCCGGCTGCGGGTTGCCGGCCTGCAGGAGCACATCGGGATGCTCCGAGCGGAAGGCCTGCTCCGCCAGCTTGCGGTGCTTGCGCTCCTGCCACTTGTTGTAGCCCAGGACCGCCGCCACCAGGACCACGCCGAGGGCGATGAGTGCCAGTTGGAGATCGCTCATGGCGCCCGCCCGATTCTCGCGCCGCAGGCGCGCAAGAGGGCAAAGCGCTTGCATTTGCTCATGCCACCTCCTCGCGCATGCGCAGCGCCTCCTCGATGTCCACTTCCACCACGCGCGACACGCCACGCTCCTGCATGGTGACGCCTATGAGCTGCTGGGCCATCTCCATGGTGATTTTGTTGTGGCTGATATAGAGGAACTGGGTGTGCTGGGACATGCGCTTGACCATGTCACAGAAGCGCTCGGTGTTGGTGTCGTCCAGGGGCGCGTCCACCTCGTCCAGCATGCAGAAGGGCGCCGGGTTGAGCTGGAACAGGGAGAACACCAGGGCGATGGCGGTGAGCGCCTTCTCGCCGCCGGAGAGCAGATGGATGGTGCTGTTCTTCTTGCCGGGCGGCTGGGCGATGACCTGGATGCCCGCATCCAGGATCTCCTCCCCGGTAAGTACCAGCTTGGCCTCGCCGCCGCCGAACAACTGGGGGAACAGGGCACCGAAATGGCTGTTCACCTGGTTGTAGGTGTTCTGCAGTTGCTCCCGCGTTTCCCGGTCGATGCGGCGGATGGCATCCTCCAGGGTCGAGATGGCCTGGTTGAGGTCCTCCGACTGGCTGTCGAGGAAACCCTTGCGCTCGCGCGCGGCGGCCAGTTCGTCCAGGGCCGCCAGGTTCACCGCTCCCAGGGCGGTGATCTCCTCGCTGAGGCGGGCGATGTCGGCCTGGAGCGACGCCTCCTTCACCTCGCGCGTGAGCTCGGGCTGCAGCTCTTCCTCGGAGGCAGCAAGCTCGGCGAAGCGCGCGCAATACTGCTCCTCGTTCAACTGGGCGGCCTGCTCCTTCAGGCGCAGGTCGCCGATCTTGTCGCGCAGGGGATCGAGGCTCTGCTCGCTCTTCAGGCGCGCCTCCTCCAGGGCGCGCAGCTGGGCCGAAATGCCTTCCAGGTGATCGCGGCACCGATGCAGGGCCTCCTCGCGCGCGCGGCGCAGCTCCAGGGCCTGCTGCAATTGCTCCTGCAGGGCCTCCTCGTCGAAGGTGGCACGCTCCTGGCCGGCCACCTCCAGCTCCGAGGCGATGCGCTCCAGCTGGCGCGCCGCCACTTCCCGCGAACGGCCGATTTCCTCCAGCTTGGTGGCGCATTCCCGTTCGGAGAAACGCGCCTCCTGCAGCTCGCGCGCCAGGGCCTGTTCCGCGGCGCGCAGCTCGCGCAGCGCCGTGTCGCGGCTGCGGTGGGTGTCGGTCGCCGCCTCCACCCGGGCGCGGCACTCGGCCACCACCGAGGCTAGGCGCGCCGCCTCCGCCTCCGCCCGCAGCTTGTGGCCCCGTTCGCTTTCCTCCGCCAAGGCCACCTCCTCCAGGTCGCGCTCCAGCTGCGCCACCCGCTCCTGGTAGCGCTGCACCGCCTGATTCAGCTTGACCGCGTCCATCTGCACCCGATGGGCGCTCTGGCGCAGCTCCTCGACCTCGCCGCGGGCGTCGCTCAGCATAGCCTGGTGCTCGCGCAGCCCGGACTCGGCCGCCTCCAGGGTAGCGGCGGCGATGTCCGCCTCCTCCTCCAGGCGCACCGTCTCTTCGCTCAGCTGATCGATTTCCCTCTGGCGTTCCAGCACGCCGTGGGTACGAGCCTCGGGCACGTAGAGGATGAAGCCGTGACGGGACACCACGTGGCCCGCCTGGCTCACCCAGATGCGCCCGGCCGGCAGGCCCGCGCGGCGCGCGGCCAGCCACGCCGGGTCCTCGGTGACGTAGACGTCGCGCAGCCATTCGGCCAGGGCCGCCTGCCAGCGCGCATCCTGGCAGCGGACCTTGTCGCGCAGGGGGACATCGGACTCCAGGGCATCGCCGTCGCCGGCGCCGTCGTGGCCGGGGAAGGCCAGGGCCAGGGTCACCGGCGGCGGGTCCGCCAGGGCGCGCTCGGCGGCAGCCTGGTCCACGTCGGCCAGGGCGGCGAGGCGCTCGCGCAGCACCGCCTCCAGGGCGGTCTCCCAGCCCGGCTCCACCTGCAGGTGGCGCCACAGGGGTTCCACCGCCTCCAGGCCGTGGCGCTTCAGCCAGTCGCCCAGTTCCCCGTTCTGCTGCACCCGCTCCTGCAACTGCTGCAGGGCGTCGCGCCGGGCGCGGGCTTCCGTGAGGGCCTTGAGGGCGCTCTGCTGGCGCTCCAGGGCGCCGCGGCGCTGGGCGTCCCACTCGGGCAGGCGCGCTTCCAGCTCCTCGACCCGGTCGCGCCTGGCCGCGAGCTCCGCGTCCAGCTGCGCCTGCTGGCTGCGCAGCTGCTCCAGGGCCGCCATGTCCGGCTCGGCCAGGGCGGCGCGCTCGTCCTCCAGGCGCGTGCGGCGCAGGGAGAGATTGTCCAGGGCCTTGTCGGCGTGGCTGCGATGGGCTTCTTCCACCCGCAGGTTCTGCTCGGCCTGGGCCAGCTCGCGCCGGGCGCCGCTCGCCGCCGCCTCGGCCTCCTGCAGGGTGGCTTCCGCCTCGGGCAGGCACGCCGCGGCCTCCTCGTGGCGCGCGGCGCAAGCCGCCACGCGCAGGCGTGCATTCTCCAGCAGCTCCTGCCAGCGGCGCTCGTCCTGCTCCAGCTGCTGGGCCTGGCCGCGCCAGTGGCCCTCGTCGTTGTGCAGTTGCGCCAGACGTGCTTCCAGGCGCGCGCGCGCGTCGCGCAGGTGCTGTAGCTCCGCCTCCAGGCGCGCCACATCGGCGTTGGCGGCGAACATCTCGCTCTGGGCCGCGTGCAGGGCGTCGGACGCCTCGTAGTGGGCACTGCGCGACTGTTCCAGCTTGGCTTCCAGCTCGCGCAGATTGGCGGTCTCCTGCTCCAGGCGCGTGGCGGCCTTCTCCACCTCGCGCGCCAGGCGCTCCCGGTCGGCGCGCGCCTCGTTGCGCTTGTACAGCCACAGCAGGCTCTGGCGGCGCGTGAGCTGCCCCTGCAGCTCGTGGTATTTCCGGGCGACTTCGGCCTGTACCTCCAGCTTGACGATCTGATTGCCCAGCTCGTTGCGGATGTCGTCCACCCGCGCCAGGTTTTCCCGGGCATCGGCCAGGCGGTTCTCGGTTTCCTTGCGTCTTTCCTTGTACTTGGTGACGCCGGCCGCCTCTTCCAGGAAGAAGCGCAGTTCCTCGGGCTTGGCCTCGATGATGCGCGAGATCATGCCCTGCTCGATGATGGCGTAGGCGCGTGGCCCCAGGCCGGTGCCCAGGAACAGATCGATGACGTCGCGCCGACGCACCTGCATGTTGTTGATGAAATAGGACGACTCGCCGTTGCGCTCGAGCACGCGCTTGACCGAGATCTCCGCGTACTGGGACCACTGGCCGGCGGCGCGGCCCTGGGAGTTGTCGAAATGCAGCTCGACGCTGGCGCGGCTCACGGGCTTGCGCTGGGTGGAGCCGTTGAAGATCACGTCCTGCATCGACTCGCCGCGCAGGGCGGCGGCCTTGGATTCGCCCAATACCCAACGCACGGCGTCGATGATGTTGGATTTGCCGCAGCCGTTGGGGCCGACCACGCCCACGAGCTGGCCGGGCAACAAAACCGACGTCGGGTCCACGAAAGTCTTGAACCCGGCAAGTTTTAGCTTGGTTAGGCGCACTGTGCTCTAGAAGTGAATTGTTGGCGCAGCGCCCGGGTCCGTGCCGGGCGCCTTGGGAAATTGGGCCGATATAATAGCATCTCCCATTCGGGCCCCGAACAGTCACCATGCCAAGCGAACCATCGAAGACCCTAGAGACTTTCCCCAATCCGCAGCCGGCCCGGGACTATCAGATTCATATGGAGATTCCGGAATTCACCTGCCTGTGCCCGAAGACCGGGCAGCCGGATTTCGCCACCCTGGTCCTCGACTATATTCCCGACAAGACCTGCGTCGAACTGAAGAGCCTGAAGCTCTACATCTGGTCGTATCGCAACGAGGGGGCTTTCCACGAGGCGGTCACCAACCGCATCCTGGACGATCTGGTGCGGGCGACCAGGCCGCGCTACATGCGCCTCACCGCCAAGTTCTACGTGCGCGGCGGCATCTTCACCAATGTGATGGCGGAACACCGCAAGAAGGGCTGGAAGCCGGCAGAGCCGGTGCCGCTGATGGAGTTCCCCGCCCAGTCCAATACGCGGGGATAGGCTCAGGCCTTCTGCTCCTCCATCCGCCCGGAAAACAGGCTCGCCGTCACGATCATGGCGCCGCCCAGCCATTCCTGGACGGACATGGCCTCGCCCGCCAGCAGCCAGGAGGACACGGCCGCCACCACCAGCTCGAACAGCAGGATCACGATCGCCTGGTTGGCCGGTGCGCGCATCAGCCCGTACTGCACCACCAGGTTGATGACCAGTAGCACCAGGCCGATCACCACAATCATCAGCCAGACGCTCGGCGCATGGTGCATGCCTGTCTCGGTGCCTTCCAGGGGCAGCGCCGCCAGGCCCAGCAGCACCACGCCCGCGAACACCGCCAGGGACTTGATCTCGATGGTCAGATGGGCGGCACGTCTCACCAGCACATTGGTCAGGGCGAACAGGAAACCTGACGCCATGCCGATCCACTCCGCCCCGTTGCGCGGAAACGGGGCGCCCAGGGCGGGGTGCCACAGCATGACGAAGGTGCCGGCGACGGAAAAGCCGATGACGGCGGCCCCGGCGCCGGTGAGGCGCTCCCCCAGCAGCAGGCGCGACAGCAGCACGGTCCACAGGGGGGCCAGGTAGAACAGCAGCAGCACCCGCATGACTTCGCCATGGAGGGTGGCGAGAACATAGCCCAGATTGCAGCCGCCGCCGGCCAGCGCGATGGGCACCAGCATCCAGGACCAGCGCGCCTGCCGCCAGGCCTTGCGCAGCACCGCCAGGCCCAGCAGCAGCGCCGCCAGATAAGTCAGGGTGGACGACAGGGCGCCGGAGACGCCCGCGCTTTCGAGGAGTCGATAGGGATACCAGATCAGGCCCCACACCACGGCACCGGCGAGCAGGGCGGAAACGGCCAGGGTCTTGGCGGGGTCGGCGCTCTTCATCGCTTATAATGCGCCTTTTACATCAAAGCCAAGGTGCTGCCGTCCCGGGTCATCGTGAATCCGCATCTCGTCAAGCTCCAACCCTATCCGTTCGAAAAACTGCGTTTGCTGTTTCACGGCGTAACGCCGCCGGCGGAACTGCGCGAGATCCGCCTGTCGATCGGCGAACCCCAGCATGAGACGCCCGAATTCATCAAGGCGGCGCTGACGGCTGCCCTGGGCGGGCTGGCGCATTATCCCACGACCGCAGGAAGCGACGCCCTGCGCGCCGCCATCGCCGGCTGGCTGGCGCGGCGCTACGGCATACCGTCCCCGGACCCGGTCACCCAGGTGCTGCCGGTCAATGGCTCGCGCGAGGCCTTGTTCGCCTTCGCCCAGTGCGTCATCGACGCCTCCAGGAGCGAGCCGCTGGTGCTGTGCCCCAATCCCTTCTACCAGATCTACGAGGGCGCCGCGCTGCTCGCCGGCGCCTCGCCCGTCTTTCTCAACCATTTGCCGGAAAACGGCTTCGCCTCCGATTTCACGCGCCTGCCCCCGGCCGTATGGGACCGGGTGCAGCTCGTCTATGTCTGCTCGCCCGGCAACCCGACCGGCAAGGTCCTGTCGCTGGACGAGTGGCGCCAGTTGTTCGAGCTGTCGGACCGCTACAATTTCGTCATCGCCAGCGACGAGTGCTACTCGGAGATCTATTTCGACGAGCCGCCCCTGGGCGCGCTGCAGGCGGCGCGCCAACTGGGCCGCGACGACTATCGCGGGCTGGTGGTGTTCTCCAGCCTGTCCAAGCGCTCCAACGTGCCCGGCCTGCGCTCCGGCTTCGTCGCCGGCGATGCCCGCGTGCTCAAGCAGTTCCTGCTGTACCGCACCTATCACGGCAGCGCCATGAACCCGGTGGTGCAGCAGGCCAGCATCGCCGCCTGGAGTGACGAGGGACACGTGACGGAAAACCGCCACCTCTACCGGGAGAAGTTCGCCGCCGTGACGCCCCTGCTCGCGACCCATCTGGAGGTGGCGAAGCCCCAGGCCGGTTTCTATCTCTGGGCGCGCACCCCTATCGCCGACACCGAGTTCGCCCGCGAATTGTATCGTGCCTATAATGTGACCGTCCTGCCCGGCAGCTATCTCGCGCGCAGCGCCGAGGGCGTGAACCCGGGCGAGAATTTCGTGCGCATCGCCCTGGTCGCCCCCCTGGCCGAATGCCTGGAGGCGGCCAGCCGCATCCAGGCCTTTTGCAGGAATCTTCCTTAACCTTCTAGAAGAACGCCATGCAGGAATTTCAGCAAATCATCGAACAAGCGTGGGAGGACCGCGCCAACATCCAGCCCGCAGTCGCGCCCGCCAAGCTCGGCGAGGCCGTGGAGCACGTGCTCAACCTGCTCGACCGGGGCAAGCTGCGCGTAGCCGAGAAGATCGGCGGCGAATGGGTGACCCACCAGTGGATCAAGAAGGCGGTGCTGCTGTCCTTCCGCCTCGAAGAGAACCGCATCATGGGCGCCGGGGACACCAAGTATTTCGACAAGGTGCCGCTCAAGTTCGCCAAGTACGACCGCGAGCAGTTCGAGCGCGGCGGCTTCCGCGTGGTGCCGCCGGCCACGGCGCGGCGCGGCGCCTTCATCGCCCGCAATGCCGTGCTCATGCCCTCCTACGTGAACATCGGCGCCTACGTGGACGAGGGCACCATGGTCGATACCTGGGCCACGGTGGGTTCCTGCGCCCAGATCGGCAAGAATGTGCATCTGTCCGGCGGCGTGGGCATCGGCGGCGTGCTGGAACCGCTGCAGGCCAATCCGACCATCATCGAGGACAACTGCTTCATCGGCGCCCGCTCCGAGATAGTCGAGGGCGTGATCGTCGAGGAGAATTCGGTCATCTCCATGGGTGTGTACATCGGCCAGAGCACCAAGATCTACGACCGCGAGACGGGCGAAGTCAGCTACGGCCGCATCCCCGCCGGTTCGGTGGTGGTGTCCGGCAACCTGCCCTCGGCCGACGGCAAGTACAGCCTCTACTGCGCCGTCATCGTCAAGCGGGTCGATGCCAAGACCCGCGCCAAGGTGGGCATCAACGAGCTGCTGCGCGGGGCTTGAGACGTTTGACGTTTAAGGTTTAACGTTTAACGTTCGAGTGGGGGTGGCGTGATCTTCGACAAGCTGTTCCAGTTGATGGCGGAAAAGAAGGCGTCGGACATCTTCGTCTCCGCCGGCGCCCCCATTCACATCAAGATCCAGGGCAACACCCTGCCCATCAACCAGCAGATCATGGCGCCGGAGGTGATCCGGCACATGGCCTACGAGATGCTGACGCCGGAGCAGATCCGCCACTTCGAGCAGGAGAAGGAGATCAACATCTCCATCGGCGTGCGCGACGTGGGCAATTTCCGCGTCAACATGTTCTGGCAGCGCAACAGCATCGGCATCGTAGTGCGCTTCATCCAGGGCGAGATCCCCAAGCTGGAGGAACTGTCCCTGCCCGCCATCCTGGCGGAGATCATCATGGAGAGGCGCGGCCTGGTGCTGGTGGTGGGATCGACGGGCTCCGGCAAGTCCACCACCATCGCCGCCATGCTGGACCACCGCAATGCCAACCGTACCGGCCACATCCTGACCGTCGAGGACCCCATCGAGTACTTGTTCAAGCACAAGAAGTCGGTGGTCAACCAGCGCGAGATCGGCCTGGACACCAAGAGCTGGGAGAACGCCCTCAAGAACGCCATGCGCCAGGCGCCCGACTGCATCCTGATCGGCGAGATCCGCGACAAGGAGACCATGAGCGCCGCCCTGGCCTACGCCCAGACCGGGCACCTGTGCCTGGCCACGCTGCACGCCAACAACAGCTATCACGCCCTCAACCGCATCATCAACTTCTTCCCGCTGGAGAACCGCCCCGCCCTGTATCTCGACCTGGCGGCCAGCCTGCGCGGCATCATTTCCCAGCGGCTGGTGAAGAAGCCCGACGGCAAGCGCATGCCGGCGGTGGAGATCCTGCTCAACACGCGCCACATCCAGGAGCTGATCGAGAAGGGCGAGGTCAACGCCATCAAGGAAGCCATGGAGCAAAGCCTGGCGCCGGGCTCCCAGACTTTCGAGCAGGACTTGTTCCGCCTCTACCGCGAGAACGTCATCACCCTGGAAGAGGCCCTGGCCAACGCCGACTCGCCCACCAACCTGTCCTGGCTCATCAACAATTCCCAGTTCAGTGCGCCGGGCGGCGAACCCGCGTCCAAACCCAGCGCACCCTCCCTGGAATTCGAAAACTCCAACGGCGCCTCGTTCCGGGAATTCACCCTGAACCTGGACGACGCCGGCTGACGACAAAACTCCATGCAACAGAGATCCACCCTGGAGCTGGCGCGCCAGCTCATCGCCCGCCGCTCGGTCACGCCCGAGGATGCGGGCTGCCTCGACCTGATCGCCGAACGGCTGTCGCCCCTGGGCTTCCGCCTGGAGCGCATGGACCGCAACGGTGTCTGCAACCTGTGGGCCCGGCTGGGCACGGACGGCCCGCTGCTGTGCTTCGCCGGCCACACCGACGTGGTGCCGCCCGGCCCGCGCGAGGCCTGGCACTCCGATCCCTTCGTGCCGCAGGAGCGCGACGGCATGCTCTACGGGCGCGGCGCCGCCGACATGAAGTCGTCGATCGCCGCCTTCGTCACCGCCGTCGAGCGCTTCGCAGCGAGCCGACGGCGCCGCGGCTCGGTCGCCCTGCTGCTCACCTCCGACGAGGAAGGCAAGGCGGTAGACGGCACGGTGCGGGTGGTGGAAGCCCTGGCGGCGCGGGGCGAGAAGCCGGATTTCTGCATCGTCGGCGAGCCCACCTCGGTGGCACGCCTGGGGGACACCATCAAGAACGGCCGGCGCGGCTCCCTGTCGGGGCGGCTGGTGGTGAAGGGCGTGCAGGGCCATGTGGCCTACCCGCATCTGGCGAAAAACCCGGTGCACACGGTGGCACCGGCCCTGGCCGAACTCGCCGCCACGGTGTGGGACCGGGGCAACGAATATTTCCCGCCCACCACCTGGCAGATCTCCAACATGCACGCGGGCACCGGCGCCGACAACGTGATACCCGGCAGCGCCGAAATCCTGTTCAACTTCCGTTTCTCCACCGCCAGCACCCCGGACGGCCTCAAGCGGCGCGTGCACGAGATCCTCGACCGCAACAAGGTGGAATACGAGCTGGAGTGGACCCTGTCGGGCAAGCCTTACCTCACGCCGCGCGGTCGCCTGGTGGAGGCGGTGAGCGCCGCCATCCGCGCCGAGACGGGCGTTGAGACGGAGCTGTCCACCAGCGGCGGCACGTCCGACGGGCGCTTCATCGCCGATATCTGTCCCGAGGTCATCGAACTGGGGCCGTCCAACGCCACCATCCACAAGCTCAACGAATGCGTGCCCGTGGCCGACGTCGAGGCCCTCAGCCGCATTTACGAGCGCGTGCTGGACGCTCTGCTGGCGGACTGAAAGGCACGGATGGAGAGCCTGGTCACCCTGCGCGACTTTCTGCGCTACGCCGTGAGCCGTTTCAACGAGGCCGGCCTCGCCTTCGGCCACGGCACCGACAACGCCTACGACGAGGCCGTCTACCTGAACCTGCACACCCTGCACCTGCCATTGGCGCGCCTAGAGCCCTTCCTGGACGCGCGCCTGACGACGCAGGAGCGGAGGAAAGTGCTGGATGTCATCGCCCGTCGCATCACGGAGCGGATGCCGGCGGCCTACCTCACCCGCGAAGCATGGCTGGGCGATTTCCGCTTCTACGTGGACCAGCGTGTGATCGTCCCCCGCTCCCACATCGCCGAGCTGATCCAGGAGGGCCTGGCGCCCTGGATCGCCGACCCCGGCGCGGTGACGGACGCCCTGGACTTGTGCACCGGCTCCGGCTGCCTGGCCATCCTGCTCGTCCATGCCTTTCCCCAGGCCCGGGTGGATGCGGTGGACCTGTCGGCCGGCGCCCTGGAAGTGGCCCGGCGCAACGTGGCTGACTACGGCCTGGAACAGCGCATCGAGCTGCTCCAGTCGGATCTGTTCGCCGCCCTGGAAGGCCGTCGCTACGACGTCATCGTCTCCAATCCGCCTTACGTCACCGGCGCGGCCATGGCGCAACTGCCTCAAGAATACCGGCACGAGCCCGATATGGCGCTGGCGGCCGGTGACGACGGCATGGACATCGTCAGACGCATACTGGCCGCGGCCGCCCGGCACCTCAAGCCCGGCGGCATCCTGGTGGTCGAGGTGGGGGACAACCGGCCCTTCGCCGAGGCTGCCTTCCCCGGCCTCGAATTCACCTGGCTGGAGACGGCGGGAGGCGCGGACAAGGTATTCCTGCTGCGGCGCGAGCAACTGCCCTAGGCGGCAATGCGGCACGCGCGACGCGGATTGTCCGTGACCGTCCCGAGCGCCAAGTGGTCATCACCATCGCGCCCGGGATGGAGGCCATGGGCGATCCGAATCTATTGAGCATCGCGCTCGGCAACCTGCTGCGCAACGCGTGGACGTTCACGGCGAAACACCAAACCGCCGGCATGGAGCTCGCATCTTGCATCAGGAGGGCAGGCCAGTGTATTTTGTACGAGACGATCGGCGATCGAGCAAGGTACAACTTTCCGCTTTACTCTCGCGTAAAGGGAATCATGACAACAGGAAGGCCAATTCTGCTTGTCGAGGACAACCCCGACGACGAAGCGCTCACTCTGCGTGCGTTCAACAAGAACCGCATCTCCAATCCCGTGGTGGTGGCCCGCGACGGCGTCGAGGCCTTGGATTATCTTTTCGGGATGGGCAGCCACACGGGCCGCGACCTGACCCTGATGCCCGCGGTGATTCTGCTGGATCTCAAACTGCCGCGCATCGACGGCCTGGAAGTGCTGCGCCGGGTGCGAGCCGACGAGCGCACCGGCCTGCTGCCGGTCGTCATCCTCACCACCTCCAAGGAACAGCAGGACATCTTCGAAGGCTACAGCCTGGGCGCCAACAGCTACATCCGCAAGCCGGTGGACTTCGAGAAGTTCATCTATGCCGTCGGCCAGCTCGGGCTGTACTGGCTGGTGCTGAACGAGCCCGTGGAGCGGGCCGTAGCCTGATCCGGCGCGGGGCCGTCATGGGGCGCGCCCTGCGTCTCCTGTGCCGAATCCCGGGTAATAATGGGCGCGGCAGGCGCCCTGCCTGACGGCCGCGATGAACCCGGCCATGTCGTTCACCGGCACGGAAAAGTAAGTGGCGCAACGGCCCGCTGCCGCCGCCTTGTGACAGTCGCTGCCGCCCAGGGCGGGAAGGCCCAGATGGCCGGCCGCGACGATCGCCAGATCATTGTCCGCCTCCCGATTGCCGCCGTTGTGGGTCTCCACCGCGGCGATTCCCTTCAGGTCAAACAGCCCTTCCAGCAGGCTGCAGGCGCCCATCTCGCGGAACGGATGGGCCGGCACGCAGATCGCGCCAAGGTCTGTCAGCCGCTCGATCACCGCCTCCATGGGCAGGTAGTTGTCCCGCCCCCAGATGTTCCAGCCGTCGTCGCGGACGCCGTAGGCCAGCAAATGGCCCTTGTCGGTGGAGATCTCCACGCCGCGCAGCACCAGCAGGCCCTCCTCCCGGCCGATCGCCTCCACCGGTGCGGAAGCCTCGTAGGAATGGTGCTCGGTGACCACGATGCCGTCCAGGCCGATGGCACGCGCGCGCCGAATCAGATCGAGCGGCTCCAGCCAGTTGTCGTAGGAATACTTGGTGTGGCAGTGGGTGTCGATCCACATGCACTCACGGAAGCGCCAGCTCCAGATTGATGCGCTTGGACGGAACGAACTTGTGGCGGGAGAAGAAGCGTTCCAGCGAAAAGTCGTCCCAGTTGACCAGGGTATAGATCTTCCTCACCCCGAAGCCCTTCATGTTGGTGACGAACTGGTCCAGCAAATCGCTCGCCACGCCGTGCTTCTGATACTCCGGATGCACGCCAAGGGTATCGATGGTGGCGGTGGTTTCGGGAATGCCGTATTCGCCGAAGTACACGTCGCCCATGATGAAGCCGACGATGCGGCCGCCCTCCTCGGCCACCAGGGACGAGTTGATGTTGTGCTGGTTGTTCAGCATCGATTCTATCTTGCGCTGGTAATACTCGCGCCGCTCCTGCCCGGACACCAGGCGATCGATGGCCACCACCGCGTCCAGGTCCTGGCGCTTCATTACGCGCATTTTCGGTGTTCCGCTCGGCATCACGCTTCTCCTAGGTGAGCTTCAAAACAAATCATCTTCCGCGGGCTTGACGCCCTGGCCCTTGCGCACGTACACGTCGCCGTATACCTGCCCCATTTCCTTGCCGGCGTCGAAGCAGGTGTTGCAGCCGCCGTCCGTCTGCTCGACGTGCTCGACGACATGCACCTCGTAGCCCAGGCTGCGGTAGTTCTCCACGATCTCCGACAGGCGCGGCTCGCCTATCGTGGTTTGCTTGATCCAACCCGCGGCCAGCAGCTCCGCTTCGCGGCCGCCCTTGACGACTTTCAGCGGGATCCTGACCATGGCTACCAGGAATGCTTGATGGCGCCAGGGGTGCAGGCGGAGACGCACGGCAGGGTGGTATAGCCGCCGGCCGGCTTGCACTGGGCGCAATCGAAGGCGAGCGAGCGGCGGAACTGCTGCTTCACCGCCGCCACCTCGTCGTCGTAGTCGTCGCTGATGATCTCGAACATGCCCTTGGGACAGGCACCGAGACAGGCGCGGCCGGCTTCGCAGACGATGCACTTGTCGGTGTCTATGCTAATGTAATACTCGCCGGAGCCGTCCTTGTAGCCGTAGTTTGCGATCATGGCTCGTTTCCTTTCACCCGCAACGGGCGTGGAATTCGGGGACCCCTCGACTCCGGCCCGCCTCGGCGGGAGAGGATGACCGGCACGGGCCGGAGCTTCGGGATCTTTCGGGCGTCCTAGGCGGCCGCCTTGTTGGGCACGCCCTGCTTCTGCACCAGGGTGTAGCCGAACAGCGCGGCGCCCAGCGCGCCGGCGATCTGGCTGTCGTACTTGGTCTGCACCGCCTGCAGGCCCAGCAGCCGCTCGATGCGCTTCACCACGCCCGGGTTCTTGGCGATGCCGCCGGTGATGAAGAACTCCTTCTCCACGCCGATGCGCTCCAGCAGGGAGACCACGCGCTCGGCCATGGCCTGGCAGTAGGCGGCGATCACCTTGTTCTTGGAGTAGCCGGCCTTGAGCAGGGCGAGCGCTTCCGACTTGGCGAACACCACGCACGTCGAGGAGACCGCCGGCGGCTCCTCATCGACATCAAATGAGCGCGGCCCCAGCTCGGCGATGGGGATCTGCATCAGGTCGGCGATCACCTCCATGCCGCGCCCGGTGCCGGCGGCGCACTTGTCGTTCATCAGGAAGTTGGTGACCTTGCCCTTCTCGTCGCAGTGGATGGCCTTGCAGTCCTGGCCGCCCATGTCGAGTATCGTGCGGATCTGGCTTCCGCCCATATAGTTGGCGCCGCGCGCATGACAGGCGATCTCGGTGATGGCCTTGTGGGCGAAGGGCACGTTCACCCGGCCGTAGCCGGTGCCGACGACGTAATGAATGTCCTCCAGCTTCATGCCCGACTTTTCCAGTACGCCATTGATGGCGTTCTTCGCCGAGTCGGGGCTGTTGTTGCCGGTGCGCATGCTGTTGAAGCCGTACAGCCCGCCGTCGCACACGATCACCGCCTGGGAGCTCACCGAACCGACGTCGATACCCGCGGTAATGATCTTGGCGTCGCGCCAATTCTTGGACTCATCGATCCAGCAGTTCTCCTGCCAGCGCCAGTATTCCTTCTTTTCACCTGCGGTCTCAGCCATTGCGGTCTCCTACGGGTTAGGCTTTGCCTTCGGTCGCGATCAGCGCGGCGCCTAGGGCGGAAACATACTCGGGCATATCGGGCAACAGCATGTTATCCACGCCGAGCGCCGTTTTCAGCGACTGCACGAAGCCGACGTTGTGCACCATGCCGCCGATCAGGGCGACCTCACCCTCGATACCCACGCGCCGCGCCATCGCCGTCACGCGGCTGGCCACGGCGTCGAGCACCGCTTTTGCGATATCCTCCTTCGGCGTCGAGGAGTGGATCAGCGACACCACCTCCGATTCGGCAAACACCGTGCATTGCGCGTTCATCGGGATGGTCTTGTCGGAGCGCAGGCTGGCTTCGCCGAATTCCTTCAGGGACAACTGCAGCGCGCGCGACATGGACTCGGCGAAGGCACCGGCGCCTGCGGCGCACTTCTCGTTGCCGGCGAAATCCACCACCTTGCCGTCAGCGTCCGTCTTGATGCCGCGCCCTTCCTCCGCACCCACGTCGATCACGGTGCGGGCGCTCGGGCACATGAACACCGTGCCTTTGGCTCCGGCGGACACCTCGGTGACGTCCTCATGGGCAAACTTCACCTGCTTGCGGCCGGCGCCGGTGGCGACGACACGCCTGACCTGCTCGCGCGCGATACCCGACGCCTGCAGGGCCTCGTTGAAAGCTTTCTCGGCGGCCTGATCGGCATCAAGATCCTCCGGGAACATGATGTGTTTTCCTTTGACGCCCCATTTCAGTTGCGGGGCGCCGTCCACCTTGAGCTCTTCCAGGAACACCACCTTGACGGTGCGGGAGCCCATGTCGATGCCAGCGGTAATCATTTCTTTCCTCCTGTAAAACTAGGCATGGGCGAAGTCGCGCTTCAGGCCCAGGGTCTCCATGAAGGAATCGACCCGATTCTGCGTGCGCACCAGGTCGAACTCGCGCTCGTCGCCCATGTTGCCCTCGAAGGTCATCACCGGGATGCCGGCGGCGGCCAGCCCCAGGCGGTTTTCCATGATGCCCAGGCTGAGACCCTCGCAGCCGCGGTTGAGATGCAGCATCACGCCGTCCACCTTCCACTCCTTGACGATGGTCTTCATCATCTCGGTCTTCAGGCGCGGATCGTAGAAGTGCTGCCACTGGGGCTTGGACAGGTTCCAGTCACAATAGAGGCGCATCGCCTGCTCGCGGGTGCGCATCTCGATCCCGGACTCCCAGGGCACGGTGCGCGGGCCCCAGGTGCCGTCGGGCTTGGTTTCCCAGATGCCTTCCAGGCCGAAGGTGTAGAGGGAGCCGATGGAGACGGCGCCGAACTCCTCCAGGTAGCGGAAGATCTTGAGGAAGCCCCAGGGCGGCTGGGTGTCGGACATGACACGGCAGCGCTCGTTGGGCACGGCGGCGATGCCGCGCTTGACCCGGTCGCGCACCTCGTCCAGGCACTCCTGGTAGAAGTCGGCGCACCACTTGGACGACTTGGACAGCGTCGCCAGCACGTACAGCGAGTACATGGTCTTCTCGTCCAGGGGCGCCGGCACGGCCTTGTTCTCGGCGCAGATGGCGGCCCACAGGGAGGTGGAGCGCATCTCGTTCTTCACCGCCTCGATGAACAGCCCGTCGTCGAACTTGCGGCCGGTGGTCTTCTCCAGCCATTCGCAGGCTTCCAGGCCCTGGTTGGTGACGTAGTCCAGACGCTCCTCGGTGAGTTCCTTGTAGGGCCCGACCGACACGTCGATGAAGAACGTCGGCGTGCCGTGCTCCAGCCTGGCCGCGGCCTGGTACCATTTGGCGTGGGAACAGCAGATCTGGGTCTGGAAGTTGAAATCCGGCTTGGGAAACTCGCCGCCGAAGGGATACTTGTTGAGAATGATCGAGCCCCAGTAGGTGCGCATGTAGGCGCACAGGTCGCGCGCGAAGCCGTAGGATTCGGCCGCGTCCTGGCACTCCTTGTTGAACTTCTTGTCCACGGCGATGGTGGCGCCGTAGGGCTCGCCGGTCAGGGAGTACACGTCCCGGCCCAGGCCGGCGGGGATCGCGTCCAGGGCCCAGGCCGAGCCGGACCAGCGCAGGCCGCCGTTGTCCTTGGCGCGTGCGTAGTTGATGTAATACTGCTCGCGCAGCTCCTTGGCCTTCTTCCAGCACTTGAGCGGCTCGGTGGGGTACTTGTTCGGTGCCATCTTTGCTCCTTGTAATCTCGTCAGAACAGCTCTTCTTCGCGCAGGGTTTCGAGGAAGGCCTCGACGCGGATACGGAACGGTCCCAGCGGATTCGTGATATCGAACTCCAAGAATAGCGTGGGCACGCCGTTCGCCTCCAGGTGCCGCTTCAGATCCGGGTAGTCGCCCTCGTGCGGATCACAGAACTTCTGCTGCAGGAAAATGGCGGCGCGGGCGTTGTAGTCCTTGGCCAGTTTCAGCACGTGGTCGAAACGGGTATGGGCCGGGTAGTCCTTGGTCGGGCAGGCCGGGCGCTCGCAGTAGCGGTCGGCGATGGTGGCGATTGCGTCGTCCTGGACGCGCGCCTCGTTCCAGAAGTAGCGGGTGCCCGAGCACTGGTCGTCGATGACGATGGTCGCGCCGACCGACTCCACCATGGCCATGAAGGCCACGTCGTCGTTCTCCGAGCCGATGGTCATGAAGCGGATGCCCTCCGGCCGGTCGTTCGACCGCTTGGGCAGCTCGGCCAGCACGCGCTTCAGTTCCTTGTTGTGCTCTTCCTTGTCCACGAACTGGGCGGTGATGGAGGCATACAGCGCCTCCACGCCGGTCACGCGCGGGTTGGTCTCCTTGCGGTACTCGAACAGCTCGCGCAGCAGGCGCCGGTTCTCGTTGACGATCTCGATGCCGCGCTTCAGCTCCGCATCCGGCAGGGGCCGGCCGATCACGCCCTCGATGAACTGGCGGAATTTCTTGACTTCCGCATAGTGCTGGGCGCGTGCGAAGCGCGACTGCACTTCGTTGGGCATGGGCAGGTAGTAATCCCACTTGACCGTCGGCACGTGGGCGCGCCAGGAATTGAAGGCCTGGCGATACTGGATACAGGATTGCGTCAGGGTGATCCCCTCGGCGTAGTCGAAGCGGCCGAGCAGCCCCTGGGCGAGCGAGTCGCGGCAGAAGGGGCAGAACATGCCGAAGATATGGGGCTCGGTCACGTTCTGGGGCTCATGGGCTCCCAGCACGCGCACCGGCAGCATGCCGGCGGCGATCAGGATTTCCTCGGGCGTATAGGTGCACATGGTGGCCACCACCTGGCCGCCGGTGCGCGCCTTCCAGGCCCGCGCATAATCGTGGCGCTTTTCGTACCACGTTTTGAACTGGTCGAACAATCCGCTCATTCTCTTAATCCCCTATCGGCTGGGTTAACTCGCTCCGGATTCGATACTGTATTATAATTCACTATTATCAATACTAATGCACTATAGATCAGTGCAGCCGATTTTAAAAACCACACTCGGTTCGTGGTTTGATTTAGATCAAGAAAGAACGGACTTTTCCGAATTTCCTGCCTAAGCGCCCCCGCCAGCGGTGCTCGGCCTCCGGCAACCTCCCTGCACGTGACAAGGTTTTTTGGGCGTGACTTGATCTAGGTCAAGTGGATCACGAGTATTGCTACCTAGAATCGCCACATGCATTCTATTACCTGCTAGTTCACTATATTGCATTATCCTTCCATATGAACGGCAGCGACGGTAAGCCATGGAGACACAACTCGTACGCTGGTACAAGAAGCCCGCCGCCGGAGAAACGGCGGGGCCGATGGTCAAATTCGTGATCGACGGCAAGACCGTGGCAGCTCCGGCCGGCGCCTCGGTGCTGTCGGCGGCGGCCGCCGCCGGCATCTATATTCCCGCCCTGTGCGCCCATCCCGATCTGCCGCCGGCCTGCGCCCGCGGCGGCCTGGACGCCGGCTGCAAGCTGTGCCTGGTGGAGATCGCAGGCGCCGACGGGCTGCTCACCGCCTGTTCGATTCCGGTCGCCAACGGCATGTCGGTCGCCACCGATACACCGGCGCTCCGGAAGGAGCGGCAGAAGCATCTGGCGCGCATTCTCGGCAACCATCCGCACGTGTGCCTCACCTGTCCCCAGCGCGAAGGCTGCAGCCGCACCACCTGCTCCTACGGCAACCCGGTGGAGCAGCGCTGCTGTTCCATCTTCAATTCCTGCGAGCTGCGCAAGGTATCCGACTACGTGGGCATTCCCAATACCACGCCGGCCTACAAGCACGTGCAGCTTCCCGTCATCAAGGACGAGCCGTTCTACGACCGCGACTACAACCTGTGCATCGACTGCCGCCGCTGCCTGGTGGCGTGCAACGAGGTGCGCGGCGTGGGCTGTCTGGAAGTCAAGAACACCGACGGCCGTACCTGGGTGGGCCCCATCGCCCCGACCCTCATCGAGTCCGGCTGCAAGTTCTGCAGCGCCTGTGTCACGGTCTGTCCCACCGGCGCCCTGCTGGACCGCACTCTGGATGTGGCGCGCCTGGAGGAAACCCAGGTACCCTGCAAGCACACCTGTCCGGCGGGCATCGACGTGCCGCGCTACGTGCAGCTGGTGGGGCTGGGCAAGTATTCCGAAGCGACTGCCGTGGTGCGGGAGAAGCTGCCCTTCCCCGGCATCCTCGGCCGCGCCTGTTTCAGCCCTTGCGAGTCGGCCTGCCGGCGCAAGTACCTGGACGAGCCGATCTCCATCCGCAGCCTCAAGCGCATCGCCGCCGACAACGACACGGGCTTGTGGCGCCAGTACTCGTATCAGCTGCCGCCCACGGGCAGGAAGGCGGCGGTGATCGGCGCCGGCCCCGCCGGGCTGACGGTGGCCTACTACCTGGCCAAGAAGGGCCACAGCGTCACCGTGTTCGATGCCCTGCCTGCCGCCGGCGGCATGGCCCGCTACGGCATCCCGTCCTACCGGGTGCCGCTGGACGTGATCGACCGGGAGGTGGCGGAAGTGGAGAAGCTGGGCGTGGAGTTCCGCTTCAACACCCGCGTGGATTCCCTCGACCCGTTGTTCGTCCAGGGTTATGAAGCAGTCTTCATCGGCATCGGCGCTCAGGGCGGCGACAAGCTGGGCATTCCCGGCGACGACCTGCCCAACGTCGTCGACAGCCCCACCTTCCTGCGCGCCGCCACCATGGGCATGGTGGGCAGCCCGGAAACCGGCATCGTCATCGGCAAGCGCGTGGCGGTGATCGGCGGCGGCAATGTCGCCACCGACAACTGCCGCAGCTCCCGGCGCCTGGGCGCCGAAGTGGTGGATATGGTCTATCGCCGCACGCGGGCCGAGATGCCGGCGCGCGAGGACGAGATCCAGGGCTGTATCGACGAGGGCGTGAACCTGCGCTTCCTGCTGGCGCCCAAGAAGATCGAGCTCAACGGCAACGGTACCTCGCGCCTCAAGATCACCTACGCGCGCATGGAGCTGGCCGAGCCCGATGCCTCGGGCCGCCGCCGTCCGGTGGAAGTGCCGGGCAGCGAGTTCGCCGAGGACGTGGACCTGGTGATCGCCGCCGTGGGCCAGCACTCGGAGATCTTCTCCGGCTTCGGCGTGCAGACGGACGAGAAGGGGCGCATCCAGGTGCGCGCCGACACCCTGCTCACCAGCCGGCCCGGTGTCTATGCCGGCGGCGACTGCGTGCTGGGGCCCTCCACCCTGATCGAGTCGGTGGCCCAGGGCCGCATCGCCGCCGCCGCCATGGACAGGCAACTGGGCGGGGACGGCAACATCGAGGAGAAGCTGCTGCCCGACTGGGATACCGACCCTTCCATCGGCCGCGAGGACGGCTTCAACCGGAAGCGCCGCTTCCATCCCATCTTCATCGATCCGGCCCGGCGCAACAACTGGAACGAGGTGGAGCTGGGCTTCGACGAGGCTACGGCACGGGCGGAGGCGCTGCGCTGCCTCAAGTGCAACCTGGCGGCGAAGATCGAGGACATGGTGCTGCCGCCCGAGGCCTGCCTGGAACTGAACGCCGCCAACGTCGCCGGCGTCACCACCGAAGCGGGCGTCTATCAACTGCTGGACGCGGACAAGAAGGTGCTGGCGATCAAGGGCGTGGAGAACCTGCGCGAGGGCCTGCAGGCCATGCTCGACAAGGCCGACATCGCGCCCTACTTCGTCGTGGAGGAAGCACCCTTCTTCAGCCAGCGCGAGAACCAACTCGTGCAGGCCTACATGCAGCAATACGGTTCGATGCCGCCGGGAGTGGGCGTGGACGAACTGGACGACTTGTTCTGATGCGGCCGCCGGCGGCGGCCATACGAAAGGGGAGCCATGCCTGACTTCAAGTTTCTCAGCTACGGCGTTGCGGACGGCCTCGTCACCGTGACCATCAACCGCCCGCCCTACAACGTGCTCGACATCGCCCTGATGGAGGAGCTCAACCTGGCCCTGGACCAAGCGGCGAAGGAGCAGACGGCCAAGGTGCTGATGATCACCGCCAGCGGCGACAAGGTGTTCTCCGCCGGTGTGGACGTCATGGACCACACCCCCGACAAGGTGGTGCAGATGATCGAGGTGTTCCACGGCATCCTCAAGCGCCTGATGGTGTTCCCCCTGCCCACCGTGGCGGCCCTCAACGGCTCGGCCATGGGCGGTGGCTGCGAGCTGGCCATCGCCTGCGACATGGTGGTGGCCACGGCGGACGCCAAGATCGGCCAGCCGGAGATCAAGCTGGGCGTGTTCCCGCCCATCGCCGCCATCCTCATGCCCAAGATGCTGCCCCTGCCCAAGGTGATGGAGCTGCTGCTGGGCGGCGGCCTCATCGGCGCTGCGGAAGCCCAGCAGCTGGGTCTGATCAACCGGGTGTTCGCGCGCGAGACCTTCCACGAGGACACCCAGACCTTCGTGAACCAGTTCCTGTCCCTGTCGCAGGTGGCGCTCATGTATACCAAGAAGGCGGTGCGCGAGGCCGCCGGCAAGCCCTTCTTCGAGGCGCTGTTCACCGTGGAGCAGATCTACCTGAAGGAACTGATGGCCACCGAGGACGCCGTAGAGGGGCTGCACTCCTTCATGGAAAAGCGCAAGCCCGTTTGGAAGAACAGGTAGGTCGGGCTTCAGCCCGACCTACATGCAACCACGCGTGGAGAAGACATATGATCCCGAACACCATTCATACCTGGCAGATGACCGAACCGGGCAAGCTCCGGCGCACGGAGATTCCCGTGCCGGAGCTGAAACCCGGCGAGGCGCTGGTGGAAGTGCGCGGCTGCGGCGTCTGCCATACCGATCTGTCCTACTTCTACATGGGCGTGCCGACGATCCAGAAGCCGCCCCTGACCCTGGGCCACGAGATCGCCGGCGTCGTCGTGGCCGGCGGCTCCCGCCTGCTGGGGCGCGAGGTGATCGTGCCCGCAGTGCTGCCCTGCGGCACCTGCGAGATCTGCCGCATGGGCCGCGGCAACCGCTGCCTCAACCAGAAGATGCCCGGCAATTCCATGGGCATCTACGGCGGCTTTGCCAGCCACATCCCGGTGCCGGCGCGCGACCTGTGCGTGGTGCATGAACGCCGCGGCGTGCCGCTGGAGCACCTGTCCGTGGTGGCGGACGCCGTCACCACGCCCTACCAGGCGGCCAAGCGCGCCAACCTGCAGCCGGGCGACCTGGTGATCGTGATCGGCGCCGCCGGCGGCGTGGGCAGTTTCATGACTCAGACCGCCAAGGGCATGGGCGCAAAGGCGGTGATCGGCATCGACATCAACGAAGAGAAGCTGGAGTTCATGAAGGGCTACGGCGCCGACTTCACCATCGATCCCAAGGGCAAGAGCGCCAAGGACGTGAAGGAGCTGTTCAAGGGCTTCTGCAAGGAGCAGGGGCTGCCCGCCAACTACGGCTGGAAGATCTTCGAGGTCACCGGCTCCAAGGCAGGACAGGAGCTGGCGCTCTCCCTGCTCAGCTTCGTCGGCACCCTGGTGATCGTCGGCTACGGCACCGACGAGACCTCCTACATGCTGTCCAAGCTCATGGCCTTCGACGCGGAGATCATCGGCACCTGGGGCTGCCCGCCCTCAGCCTATCCGCGCGTGCTGGACATGTGCGTGGACGGCAGGATCGTGCTCGAGCCCTTCGTCGAGACGCGACCCATGAGCCGGATCGAACAGGTTTTCGAAGAAGCGCACCACGGCCAGCTTAGGAAGCGTGTTGTGTTGATTCCCGATTTCTAAACGCAAAGACGCAAAGGACGCGAAGACCAAGAGTTTTGCTTTGCGATCTTTGCGCCTTTGCGTCTGGCGGTTTTCCTAGGAGACTTCAATGTCATTGGAATGGCTACGCAGAGACAACGAGCTGAAGGATCACCAGCTCCTGGGCAACGAGCACTTCGGCACTGAAGCGCCGTCGGTCATCTATGAGGAAAGGCCGGTGCTGGACGACAAGGGCCAGGCGGTTTCCGGGCTCTATTCCGCCTGGATCTGGCTCAACAACCCGGCCCAGTACAACTCCTACACCACCGAGATGGTGAAAGGCGTCATCGCCGGCTTCCAGCGGGCCTCCAGCGACCGCAAGATCGTCGCCGCGGTGTTCACGGGGGTGGGCGACAAGGCCTTCTGCACCGGCGGCAACACCGCCGAATACGCCGCCTACTATTCGCGCCGGCCCAACGAGTACGGCGAGTACATGGATCTGTTCAACGCCATGGTGGACGGCATCCTCAACTGCAAGAAGCCGGTGATCTGCCGGGTGAACGGCATGCGTGTCGCCGGCGGCCAGGAAATCGGTATGGCCACCGACATCACCATTTCCTCCGACCTGGCGGTGTTCGGCCAGGCCGGCCCCAAGCACGGTTCGGCGCCGGTGGGCGGGTCCACCGACTTCCTGCCCTGGTTCCTGTCCATGGAAGATGCCATGTACAACTGCATCTCCTGCGAGACCTGGAGCGCCTACAAGATGAAGGCCAAGGGTCTCATCACCAAGGCCGTGCCGGTGCTGAAGAAGGACGGCCAGTGGGTGCGCAACCCCCTGGTGCGCACCGACACCTATGTCGATGACGGCGAGATCGTCTACGGCGAGCCGGTGGCCGCCGACCAGGTCACCGCCGCCAAGGCGCTCATGGCCCAGTGCCAGACCGATTTCGAGCTGCTCGACGCGGAAGTGAACAAGCTGGTGTGGAAGTTCGCCAACCTGTTCCCCAACTGCCTGATCACCTCCATCGACGGCATCCGCGGCAAGAAGAAATTCTTCTGGGACCAGATGAAGATCGCCAACCGCCACTGGCTGGCCGCCAACATGAACCACGAGGCCTGGCTCGGCTTCAACGCCTTCGACGCCAAGAAGACGACCGGCAAGGACGTGATCGACTTCGTGCGCTTCCGCCAGCTGGTGGCCGAAGGCGCCCTGTTCGACGAGAAATGGGCCGAGCAGGTGCTGGCCAAGCCGAAGTGATTCGGTGACGGGTGACGGCTGGTGGCTCGGGTCCTGTCACTCGTCACCCGTAGCTATTGACGCGCCCCGCATCAATGTATACAGTATCCAGTGTCCTGACATTGCCCTGAGAAGCAGTGTCCACACCAAAGGAGGAAGGACGTGGCAGGTGCCACCCAGGAACAACACCGTCCGGGCGAGCTGAAACTGAAACATCTGTTCCAACCCGGCCGCATCGGCAAGTACCCTACCAAGAACCTGATCAAGTACGGCGCCTGTTGCGTGTCCAACTACAACACGCGCGACGGCTACATCACGCCGCGCGAGCTGGCACGCATGCGCGTCATCGCGTCCACCGGCTGCGGCATCATCACCAACCAGGGCGCCTACCCCGACCCCCTGGGCGAGGGCAAGGCCTACTTCCGCCAGGTGGCCCTGTGGGACGACAAGTTCCTGCCGCAGTTCGAGAAGATCGCCCAGTACATCCACGACGGCGGCGCCGTGGCCATCCAGCAGATCCTCCATGCCGGACGTTACGGCGGCATCGACCTGGGCTATTGCATCCAGCCCTCCGTCGTGCCCCAGACCCTGCCCCACTTCCGCCCGCCGCGGGAGATCACCAAGGAGCAGATCAAGGTCACCATCCGGCAGCACGCCGAGGCGGCGCAGCGCGCCATCCGCGCCGGCTTCGACGGCACCGAGATCACCAGTTTCATGGGCTATCTGCTGGCCAACTTCAATTCGCGCTTCACCAACCAGCGCACCGACGAATACGGCGGTTCCCTGGAGAACCGCGGCCGCTTCATGCGCGAGCTGATCGACGCCATCAAGCAGGCCACGCCCGAGCATCCGCTGGTGGTGCGCCTGAACGGCGCGGAGCTCATGGACCGCTGGGGCGGCAACACCGAGGAGGAGTGCTTCGAGCTGATGCAGCAGGCGGTGGACTGCGGCGTGGACATGATCTCGGTCACCGTGGGCTGGCAGGAGGCGCCCGAGTCCTCCATCGGCCGCGACGTGCCGCCGGGCCACTGGAACTATCTCGCGGCCAAGGCCAAGAAAATGTTCCCTGACACCCTCATCACCTTCGGCAACCGCCTGCCCGATCCGCGCATGGCCGACGAGTGCATCCGCGACGGCGTGTTCGACTATTGGGAAGTGTGCCGCCCACTGCTGGCGGACCCGGAGCTGATCCACAAGGCCGCCGAGGACCGCCTGGACGAAGTGCGCCGCTGCATCGGCTCGCTCAATTGCCTCTCGCGCCTGTTCCGCGACCTGCCGTACACCTGCACCATGAACCCCGCTCTGGGCCACGAGGTGGAGCCCGAGTACCACATCACACCGGCGGCGGTGAAAAAGAAGATCATGGTCATCGGCGCCGGTCCCGCGGGTATGGAAGCGGCGATCACCGCGCGCAAGCGCGGTCACGAGGTCACCGTGTTCGAGAAGGGCGAGCGCATCGGCGGCAACCTCAACGGCTACGCCGGCAACGATCTGGCCCGGCCCGACGATTTGTTCAGCGTCGTACGCTATTACGAAACCATGGCCAGGAAACTCGGCATCGAGATCAAGTTCAACACCGAGGCCAACGCCAAGTTCATGAGGAGCGTCTTGCACCAGTACGACGTGTGCATCGTGGCGGCGGGCGCCCGCACCGACATGGATGCCTACCGGCACCTAGAAGGCCACGAGCGGCTGGTGGACGCCCTCGACGTGGCCCACGGGCGCGTCCAGGCGGCGCAGAGTGTCATCATCGTCGGCGCCGGCAAGATCGGCCTGACCCTGGCCGAAAACCTCAAGAAATCCGGCCACGAGGTGGTCCTGGTCGAGGAGGACAAGCGCATCGCCGGTGACGTCATGCCCTCGTTCAAGTGGCGGCACACCGCCTGGGTCGAGGAACTGGAGATCCGCACCCTGACCTCCACGCGCCTGGCGCGCATCACCGCCGAGGGCGCCTATGTCAGGAACGCCAAGGGCGAAGAGAGCTTCGTCCCGGCGCAGATGGTGATCGTGTCCGGCCCGCGCAAGCCCAACCACGATCTGTTCCACGAGTTCCAGTGGATGGTGGACGAGCTGCACGGCGCCGGCGACACGGTCATCGCCCGCGGCCTGGACCAGGCGATCCACGAGGGGTATCGGCTGGGGTGCCGGATATAGGTTGAACGGAGCCTGTCAGCGCGGCCTGGGCAGATTGCCCTCCCACTGGCAGCGCGCCGACTGGCAGCGGTAGCGCGCGATAGGACGCAGCAGGCTGAGGATGCGGTCGACGAAGCGGCGCCGGATGCGCTGGACCGGCCCTCCGCACAGGGGACACTTTGCGGCATTCATGACAACCAGTTTCCGTCGGCGAGCCGAAACCGAGCTTACGCGAAAAAGCTAGGCGAGAAAACGCTGCTATACCCTTTACGCGGCCATAATTAATGTATACAGTACACACATCGCCAATTCCTCACCGGGGACCCGCGCGTCCCCGACGACTGGAGGCATGCCCGTGGTCTCGTCCCTGAAGCCCCTCGAGCGGCCCCTTGCCCTGGGCGACCAGGTCTATCGCACCCTGCGCAGCCAATTGCGCAACGGCAAGATCCTGCCCGGCCAGCCCCTGCAGGAGGTGGCCCTGGCCGCCTCCCTGGGCGTGTCCCGCACCCCGGTGCGCGAGGCCCTGACGCGCCTGGCGAGCGAAGGACTGGTGGTGTCCGACGGCCGCAGTTTCGTGGTGCCGGCCCTGAGCCTCAAGGACGTGGACGACATCTACGAAGTGCGCTGCCTGCTGGAGCCGGCAGCCCTGCGCCACGTGGCGAAGTTCGGCACCGATCCCGCCGTCCGGGCGCTGCTCGCCAAGGTGGTGGAAGCCGGCGTGGCCGCCCACAAGGCCAACGACAACGAGGCCTTCATGGAATTCAACGCCCGCTTCCGCAGCACCTGGCTGTCCCTGGTGGACAACCAGCGCCTGGTCCATGCCGTGGAACTGTACGCGGACCATGTGCAGCACCTGCGCGTGCTCACCCTGGGCGATCCCAAGGTGCGCACCGTAGTGCTGCGGGGTATCAAGCGCATCGCCGCGGCGCTGGCGGCGGGCGACGGCGACGCCGCCGCGGCGGCCATGCTGGACCACCTGACGGAAGCCAAGCGCTGCTTCATCGAAGCGCTCGGCCTGAACGAGGAAGAAGCCGACAACGTCGGCTAGCGGGAGGATAACCATGGCATACAAGGCGGAAATCCCCTACGGCGCCTACTGGAGCACGCCCTTCGCGCGCTGGCAGGGCAGTTTCGCCAACCTGCACAGCATCGAGTTCGCCGCCTGGGTGGCGCGCCGCGAACTGGCCCGGCGCAGCATCGACCCCGCCGCCTTCGACTACGGCGTGCTGGGCTTTTCCGTGCCCCAGAAGCACTCGTTCTACGGCCTGCCCTGGCTCACCGGCCTGATCGGCGCCGGTCAGGCGGGCGGTCCCACCCTGATGCAGGCCTGTGCCACCGGCGTGCGCTGCCTGCTGGCGGGCGTACAGGAGATCGAAGTGGGCATGGCCAGCGCCGCCCTGACCGTCACCTGCGACCGCACCTCCAACGGCCCACACCTGTACTACCCCAATCCCAGGGGCCCGGGCGGCACGGGCACGGCCGAAGACTGGGTGATGGACAACTTCGGCTGCGACCCGCTGGGTCCCCACTCCATGCTGCAGACGGCGGAGAACGTGGCGCGCAAGCACGGCATCGGCACCGCCGAGCAGCACGAGCTGGTGCTGCGGCGCGAAGCCCAGTACCGCCAAGCCCTGGCCGACGACGCCGCCTTTCTCAAGCGCTTCATGACCCTGCCCTTCGAAGTGCCGGCGCCCAACTTCAAGAAGACCGCCGGCAGCCTGGCGGCGGACGAAGGCGTGAACCAGTCCACCGCCGAGGGGCTGGCGAAGCTGAAGCCGGTCCTGGAAGGAGGCACCGTCACCTTCGGCGGCCAGACCCATCCCGCCGACGGCAATGCCGCCATCATCGTCGCGGCGCCCGAGCGGGCGCGCGAGCTGTCCGCCGACCCAAGCATCGCCGTGCGCCTGCACGGCTTCGGCCTGGCGCGCGCGCCCCTGGCCCACATGCCCGAAGCCACGGTGCCGGCGGCGCGCCGCGCCCTGGACCAGGCGGGGCTGGCCATCGGCCAGATGAACGCCATCAAGACCCACAATCCCTTCGCGGTGAATGACATCTACTTCGCGCGGCAGACGGATGTCGATGTGGCGAGCATGAACAACTTCGGCTGCTCCCTGGTGTGGGGGCATCCCCAGGCGCCCATGGGCACGCGGGCGATCATCGAACTGATCGAGGAGCTGGCGCTGCGTGGCGGCGGCTACGGCCTGTTCACCGGCTGCGCCGCCGGCGACAGCGCCATGGCGGTAGTGCTGCAAGTGACCGGAAGACAAGGATAACCGCAGGCATCTCCCCCGACAGAGTGGGGCCGGTAGGGTGCCTCGAGACGCCCGCCGCCAACAGGAGGAGAAGGATGGACGTATCCGGATGGATAGACCGTCATGCCGCGGCTGCGCCCGGCAAGGCGGCGCTGATCGGCTGCGGGCGGGACTATACCTACGGGGAACTGGCGGCCCTGGTGGGCCGGCTGGCGGGCGCCCTGGCGGCCTGCGGCGTGGGCCAGGGGCGCTGCGTGGCGTATCTCGGCTACAACAGCCCGGAAATGGTCGCCCTGCTGTTCGCCTGCGCGCGCCTGGGCGCCTTGTACATGCCCCTCAACTGGCGCCTGGCCGCCCCCGAGCACCGGCAGATGCTCGCCGACTGCCCGCCGGCGGTGATGGTGGTGGGCCCCCAGTTCGTCGCCCAGACCGAAGGCATACGCGCCGCGCTGGCGCCCATGACGCTGGTTGCCCTGGGCGACACGGTGCCCGGCGGCTGGCGGCGCCATGAGGACTTCCTCGCCCAGGGCGAGGCCGCGGCGCCATCCTCCGTCCCGGACGCCGACGCGCCCCTGCTCGTCTGCTACACCTCCGGCTCGACCGGCACCCCCAAGGGCGTGCTGCTGTCCCACCGGGCCCTTTACTGGAACGCCCTGAACAGCCTGGCCATGCACCGGATGACGGCCGGCGACCGCATCCTGACCACCCTGCCCCTGTTCCACGTGGGCGGGCTCAACATCCAGACCACGCCCGCCCTGTATGCCGGCTGCACCGTGGTGCTGCACCCGCGCTTCGAGGCGGACGCGGTGTTCGACGCCATCGAGCGCGACGGCATCACCCTGACGGTGCTGGTGCCGGCCCAGCTCGACATGATGATGGCCAACCCGCGCTGGGCGGGGGCCGATTTCTCCCGCCTGCGCATGATCACCACCGGCTCCACCGTCGTGCCGTCGCGCATCCTGCGCGCCGTCCATGACAAAGGCGTGCCTCTGGCCCAGGTGTACGGCTCCACCGAGACCTGTCCCATCGCCACCTGCCAGACGGCCGCCGATGCCCGCGCCAGGCCCGGTTCCGCCGGCCGGACGGCGCCCCACTGCGCCGTGCGCGTGGTGGACGAGCAGGGCCGGGAGGTGGCGCCCGGCGCCACCGGCGAGATCGTGGTGCGCGGCCCGAATGTCATGAACGGCTACTGGAACCGGCCGGAGGCGACCGCCGCCGTGCTCAAGGACGGCTGGTTCCATACCGGCGACATGGGCCACTGGGACGAGGACCAGTGCCTGTTCGTGGACGGCCGCAAGAAGGACATGATCATTTCCGGCGGCGAGAACATCTACCCGGCCGAGATCGAGAACGTCCTGTACGAGTGCCCCGGCGTCGAGGAGGCGGCGGTGGTGGGCCGCAGCGACGCCCGCTGGGGCGAAGTGGTGGTGGCAGTGGTCGTGCCCAAGCCCGGCCAGCGGCTTACCGCCGAGGACGTGATGAAGCTGTTCGAGGGGCGGCTGGCCCGCTACAAGCACCCCAAGGACGTGGTGTTCGTCGAGCAGCTGCCGCGCACGGCGCTGGGCAAGATCCGCAAGGAAGACGTGCGGCAGATGGTGGAAAAACAAGTTTCCGGTTTCTCGTTGCCCGCCTGAACGGAAAACCCCAACCCTAGGATCCCACATGGCATTGAAAATAGGAATCGACGTCGGCGGCACCTTCACCGACTTTGTCGTCGCCTGCGATGGCGCCCCTCCGGCGATCTTCAAGACCCTGTCCACGCCCGCCGATCCGTCCATCGCGGTGGTCAGCGGCCTCGGCGACATCGCCGCCGGTGCCGGCCTGTCCCTGGAGCGCTTCGCCGCCACCATCGACACCATCGTCCACGGCACCACGGTGACGACCAACGCCACCCTCACCCACACCGGCGCCAGGTGCGGCCTCATCACCACCGCCGGGGTGCGCGACGCCCTGGAGATGCGCCGAGGCATCCGCGAGGAGCAGTACAACAACCGCTACACCAACGTGAAGCCCCTGGTGCCCCGCTACCTGCGCGTCGGCGTGGACGGCCGCCTGGACCGGCGCGGGCGCGAAGTGGCACCCCTCGATCTGGGACAGGTGGAGGAAGCCATCGAGCTGTTCAAGCGCGAGGCGGTAGCGGCGGTGTCCATATGCTTCATGAACTCCTTCGCCAACCCGGCCCACGAGCGGGCCGCGGCCGAGCTGGTGCGCAAGGAGATGCCGGGTGCGTATCTCACGGTATCCACCGACCTGCTGCCCTCCATCCGCTTCTACGAGCGGGTGAGCACCACGGCGCTGAACTCCTACGTGGGCCCCAAGCTCAACCACTACCTGGACCAGCTCGTCGGGCGCTTGAAGGGCATCGGCTTCGGCGGCCTGCTGCTGATCATGCAGAGCAACGGCGGCGTCATCTCGCCCCAGCTGGCGCGGGAGAAGGCGGCGCTGACCCTGCTCTCCGGCCCCGCCGGCGGGCCGGGCGCGGGCCTATTCTACGTGCGCGCCCACGGCCAGAACAAGTGCATCACCACCGACATGGGCGGCACCAGCTTCGAGGCCTCGGTGGCGGTGGAGGCGCCCATGATCAAGAACGACGGCGAGATCGCGCGCCACAAGATTGCGCTGCCCATGCTGGACATCCACACCATCGGCGCCGGCGGCGGTTCCATCGGCTGGATCGACGAGGGCGGGCTGCTGCGCATGGGCCCCCAGAGCGCCGGCGCCGATCCCGGCCCGGCCTGCTACGGCAAGGGCGGCCGGCTGCCCACCACCACCGACGCCAACGTGGTGCTGGGCTACCTGGATCCGGCCTTCTTCGCCGGCGGCAGGATGAAACTGGACGCGCAGGCGGCGCGCCGCGCCATCGAGGAACACATCGCCCGGCCCATGGGCCTGTCCGTCGAGGAGGCGGCGGCCGGCATGTACCGGGTGGCCTGCAACAACATGGCCCAGGGCGTGCGCGAAGTGACCATCAAGCGCGGCTTCGATCCGCGCGAATTTCCCATCATTCCCGCCGGCGGCGCCGGACCCATCCATGCCTGCCTCATCTGCAGCGAGCTGGAAATCCCCCTGCAGATCGTGCCGCGCGAATCCTCGGTGCTGTGCGCCTTCGGCATGCTCATGAGCGAGCTGAAGCACGATTTCGTGCGCACCTTCGTGGCGCGGCTGGAGGGCGTGGACTGGGCCCGCCTGGCCGCCGTGGTGGACGAGATGAGCCGGGAGGGGGCGCGGCAGCTCGCCGAGGAGCGCATCCCGCCGGAGCGCCGGCGCTTTGAGGTGAAGCTCGACTGCCGCTACATCAAGCAGTACCACGAGGTGTCCTTCGCCGTGGCGCGGGAGCTGATCGAGGACCGCGACACCGCTGCCATCGCCCGCGCCTTCCACGCCGAGCACAACCGGCTCTACGGCTATTCCCTGGAGCAGGAGAACACGCCAGTGGAGATCATCAATGTGCGGGTGCAGGCCATCGGCACCACCGACAAACCCGCCTATCGCCAGGAGGCCTGGGCCGGCGAGGACGCCGACGCGGCGCTCAAGGGCCGGCGCAGCGTGTACATCCCGGAGAGCCAGGCCTTCCAGGAAGTGCCGGTGTATGACGGCCACAAGATGGGCTACGGCAACCGGGTAGACGGGCCGGCGATGATCGAGCAGGAGACCACCGCCATCTTCGTCAGCGCCTCCTACGACTGCGTGGTGGACGCCTACGGCTCCTTCGCCCTGTTCGCCAAGGGGCGAGAGGACCTGGTGCAATCGTGCATGAACAAGGAGGCCGTGCCGGCATGAAAGCTATCGATCCCATCCTGCTCTCCGTCTATGCCCGGACCTTCAAGTCCATCACGGACGAGATGAGCATCTCCATGGAGCAGACCACCCGTTCGCCCATCCTGTGCGAAGCCAAGGATTACGTCACGGGCCTGTACGACGGCGACGGCAACATGCTGGAGCAAACGGAGAACCTGCCCATCCTGGCCTTTTCCCTGGCGCCCGTGTGCAAGTACATCAAGCAGTACTTCGGCGACGAGATCCACCCGGGCGACGTCATCTTCCACAACGACGTGTTCAGCCTGGGCAACCAGAACAACGATGTGGCTGTGTTCAAGCCCGTGTTCTTCGAGGGCAGGCTGGTGGCCTGGACGGCGGTGAAAGGTCACCAGGCGGACATCGGCGGCGCGGTCCAGGGCGGCTACAACCCGAATGCGGTGGAAGTGTGGCAGGAGGCCCTGCGCATTCCGCCCGTCAAGGTGTATGAGAAGGGCAAGCTGCGCAAGGACGTGTGGGACTTGATCTTCGCCAACATCCGCCTGGACATCGTGCAGCACGACATGAAGGCGGAGATCGGCGCCTGCACCGTGGGCGAGCGGCGGGTGCTGGAGCTGCTCGCCAAGTACGGCCTGGACAGCTACGAGGCGCACAAGCAGGCCCTGTTCGAGGCCACGCGCAAGATGATGGAAGCGGAGATCGCCAAGATCCCCAACGGGAGATACAGCGGCGAGGGCTATGTCTACTACGACGGGCGCCACGAGGGCTCCAAGTTCACCATCCGGGTGGACATCGAGGTGCGCGACAAGTCCATCAAGTTCGACTACTCGCGCACCGACGCCCAGACCAACGGCTTCGTGAACGGCACCTTCACCTCCAGCGCCTCGGCCACCATCCTCACCCTGCTGCAGATGGTGAACCCGGACATCCCCCACAACGAGGGCATGGTGCAGCCCATCGAGATCGTCATTCCCGAGGGCACCATCCTCAATGCCGCGTACCCGAAGGCCACCACCTTCGGCAACCACCTGTGCCCGCCCAATGCCGACGCCATCCAGCGGGCGCTGGCGCCGGTCATGCCGGAGCGGGTCACCGCCGGCTGGAACAACCTGCTGTGCTCCCTCACCACGGGCCTCGATCCCGAGAAGAACGAGAAGTACGTGGACATCGGCTTCATGGGCCTCAAGGGCGGGTCGGGCGCCATGCTGGGCACGGACGGCTACGACCACATCGGCATGATCGACGCCTCGGGCGGCGTGCTGGACCAGGACTACGAGATGTTCGAGCAGCAGACGCCGCATCTGCTGATCAAGCACGAGTACCTGACCGACTCGGCGGGCCCCGGCCAGTGGCGCGGCGGCCTGGGGGTGGAGACCATTTTCCGCATCGGCTCCGACGACACGCAACTGGTGACCTTCGGCGACGGCGACTTCGAGCCGGCCTTCGGCCTGTTCGGAGGCGGCGACGGCGGGCTCAACTTCATCCGCCTGCACTACCCGGACGGCCGCACCGTGGTGCCGAAGAACAAGGACCTCATCACCGGCGTGCCCAAGGGCACGATCTACCACCAGGTGGCGAGCGGCGGCGGCGGCTACGGCGACCCGAAGAAGCGCGACCGCAAGCTGCTGCGCGAGGAAGTGAGGAACGGCGTCATCTCGAAGGAGGCGGCGATGCGTGACTACGGCATGACGGAAGCGGAGCTGGAACTGTGAAAGACCAACCGCTCTCAACGCAAAGATCGCAAAGACGCGAAGGACGCAAAGAAATGCGTCTTTCTTGCTGGTCCTTCTTTGCGATCTTTGCGCCTTTGCGTCCTTTGCGTTGAAAGAGGTTTCATGAACTTCGACCTGACCGACGAACAGAAGCAGATCCGCGACACCTTCGCCCGCTTCTGCGACCAGCGCATCGCTCCCCAGGCGGCGGCGCTGGACGAGGCGCGCGCCTTTCCGCGTGCCCTGTTCCAGGAGCTGGCCGATCTGGGCCTGTTCGCCATGCGCTATCCCGAGGACGTGGGCGGCAGCGGCATGCAGCTCACCGAATTCTGCCTGGCCTTGAGCGAGATCGCCCGCGGCTCCATGTCGCTCGCCGGCGCCGTGGCGATGCAGTCCCTCATGGGCACCAAGTTCCTGCACATGCTGGGAAGCCGGGACATCGTCGAGCGCCTGTTCAAGCCGGCCCTGCGCGGCGAGAAGATCGGCGCCATCTGCATGACCGAGCCCAACGCCGGCTCGGATCTGGGCGCCATCGCCACCACGGCGCGCAAGGTGGACGGGGGCTATGTCATCAACGGCCAGAAGACCTGGATCACTTCCGCCCCCGTGGCCGACTTCTTCACCGTGTTCGCCAAGGCCGGCGAGGAGAAGAAGCTGACCATCTTCCTGGTGGAGAAGGCCTTCCCCGGCCTCACCGTGGGCCGGGAGATCCACAAGATGGGGGTATGGGCCCTGCCCACCTCGGAAGTGGCCTTCGACGACTGCTTCGTGCCCGACAGCCACCGCTTGTCCCGGGAGGAAGGCGACGGCGAGGGCCATCTGCGCAAGACCCTGGCGGAGATCCGCATCATCACCGGCGCCATGGCCCTGGGTGTGGCGCGCGCCGCCCTGGACGAAGCGGTGTGCTACGCGGGGAGCCGCAGCCAGTTCGGCAAGCCCATCGACCGCTTCCAGGCCATCCAGTTGAAGCTGGCCGAGATGGCCACGGACCTGGAGGCCGCCACCCGGTTGGTGTACTACGCCGCCTGGCGCCGCGACGCCGGCCAGCCCCACCACAAGGAGGCGGCCATGGCCAAGCTGTTCGCCACCGAGGCGGCGGCACGCATCTGCGACCAGGCGGCGCGCGTGCTGGCCTCCTACGGCTACGCCATGGAGTATCCGGTACAGCGTTACCTGCGCGACGTGCGCTTCACCCTCATCGGCGGCGGCACCAGCGAGATATTGAAGCTGATCATTGCCAAGGAAGTAACCAGTGAGAAGGCCTGATGTCCTCCCACAATGGAGAGTCTGAAATGAGTCGCCAACACCCCATCAAAGTCCTCCTCGCCAAGCCCGGCCTGGACGGCCACGACCAGGGCGCCAAGGTGGTGGTGCGCGCCCTGATGGAGGCGGGCATGGAAGTGATCTACACCGGGCTGCGCCAGACGCCGGAGAAGGTGGCGCGCATGGCCCTGGAGGAGGACGTGGACGTCATCGCCCTGTCCAGCCTGGCGGGCTCCCACCTGCCCTTCTGCACCAAGCTCAAGCCCCTGCTGGAGGAGGCGGGGCTCACCGACAAACTGTGGATGATCGGCGGCAACCTGCCCGCCCAGGACCACGAGGCCCTGCGCCGACTGGGCTTCAAGGGCATCTTCCCGACCGGCTCCAGGCTCGACGACATCGTCAATTTCATCCGGGAGCACGTAAAATGATCCCCCACGCTCACATGCGTTCGCTGCCCCCTGAGGGGGCGTCCACCCTCCTTGAGGCGGCTCTGCGGAGGGTGGCATGAACGACCGCGCCCAGAGCGACCTCAAGCCCGTCATCAACGAATCGGGCATCGAGGTCAAGCCGCTCTACACCGCCCGGGACGTGGAGGCATCGGGCGGCTACGCCATGATCGGCGAGCCGGGGGAATACCCCTTCACCCGCGGCATCCACCGCCTCATGTACCGCAAGCAGCCGTGGACCATGCGCCAGTACGCGGGCTTCGGCAATCCCCAGGACACCAACCGGCGCTTCAAGTACCTGATCGCCAACGGCCAGACCGGGCTCAACGTGGCCTTCGACCTGCCCACCCAGATCGGGCTGGATTCCGACGACCCGCTGGCCGAGGGCGAGGTGGGGCGCGTGGGCATGTCGGTGGATACGCTACGCGACTTCGAGATCGCCTTCGACGGCATCGACCTCGACAAAATCACCGTGTCGCTCACCATCAACGGCGCCGCGGCCATCCTCATCGCCATGTATCTCGCCATGGCGGAGAAGCGCGGCCACGACGTGAAGCAGCTGCGCGGCACGGCCCAGAACGACATCCTCAAGGAGTTCATCGGCCGCGGCACCTGGATCTTCCCGGTGGAGCCGTCGGTGCGCCTGGTGGGCGACACCATCGAGTACTGCGCCCGGCACGCGCCCAAGTACAGCCCGGTGTCGGTGTGCGGCTACCACATCCGCGAATCGGGCGCCACCCCGGCCCAGGAGATGGCCTATGCCTTCTGCATCGCCCGGGCCTACGCCGACGAGGTGCTCAGGCGGGGCCTACACATCGACGAGTTCGCCGGGCGCCTGTCCTACAACTTCAACATCTTCGGCAACATCTTCGAGCAGGTGTGCAAGTTCCGGGCGGGGCGCAGCCTGTGGGCCAAGATCATGAAGGAGCGGTACGGCGCCGAGAAGCCCGGCTCCATGTGGCTGCGCATGATCGCCGGCGGCGGCGGCGGCGGGCTGACCTTCGAGCAGCCGGAGCTGAACATCGTGCGCGGCGCCTACTACGCCCTGATCTCGGCCCTGTCCGGCACCCAGACCATGGCCCTGTGCTCCTACGACGAGGCCTACACCATCCCCACCGAGTACTCGGCGCGCATTTCGCTGCGCACCATGCAGATCCTCATCGAGGAAATGGGCCTGTGCGAGACGGTGGATCCCCTGGGCGGCTCCTGGTACGTGGAGACCATGACCAACCAGATGCGCCGGAAGATGGAACAGATCATGGCCGAGACCGACGCCCAGGGCGGCATCGTCAAGCTGATCTCGGAAGGGGCCATCCAGGCCAAGGTGTCGGCCCAGGCCTACCAGATGCAGCGGGACATCGAGTCGGGCAAGTTTCCCAAGGTGGGCGTCAACTGCTACCGCAACGAGCAGGAGGAAGAGCACAAGGTCGAGTTCCACCCCTACAACGAGGAGGACGCCCGCGAACAGGTGCAGCAGCTGCAGCGCATCCGCGCCGAGCGCGACGCCACCCGCGTGGAGGCGGCGCTGGCCCGCATCCGCGCCGATGCCCAGGCCGGCAGGAACGTCATGCCGGCCTTGGTGGAAGCGGTGAAGACTTATGCCAGCGTGGGTGAGATGACCCGGGAGATGGTCAAGGTATTCGGAAGATACCGGGAGCCGATCCGGTTTTGATTATGAAAACCGCTTTCGACGCAAAGGCGCAAAGATCGCAAAGAAGGCCCAGGCAAAAAACGCATTTCTTTGCGTCCTTTGCGTCTTTGCGATCTCTGCGTTGAGTGCGGTTGTTCTTATAGGATAAAGCTACATGACAGCGATCGAAAATTACATAGCCCCCACCAGCCTGGAGCAGGCCGTGGAGTTGCTGGCCGCGGGCGAGGCGACCATCCTCGCCGGGGGCACCGACCTCATGCCCCAGAGCCACGCCGGGCGGGTGAAGTTCAAGCCCACCCTGATGAACATCCGGCGCATCCCGGAGCTCAAGGGCATCGCCCTGGACGGCGGCTGGCTGCGCATCGGGGCGCTCGCCACCATCAGCGAGCTCATGGCAGCCGAGCTGGTGCGGCGCCACTGCCCGGTGCTGGCGGAAGCCGGCGACCATTTCGCCAGCGGCCAGATCCGCAACGCCGGCACCCTGGGCGGCAACATCTGCAACGCCTCCCCCGCCGGCGACACCCTGGTGCCCCTGCTGGTGCTCGATGCCCAGGCGGAGCTGGTATCCAAGCCCAACGGCAGCCTGCGCACCCGCACCCTGCCCCTGGCCCAGTTCTTCACCGGCCCGGGCCGCACCCGGCGCGAGCCCAACGAGCTGCTGGCGGCGGTGCGCATTCCCGTGCCGCCGCCGGGCTCTATCGCCCGCTTCTACAAGTTCGGCACCCGCCCGGCCCTGGACATCTCGGCCATCTCCATCGGCCTGGCGGGCGTGCTGCGCGACGGCCGCCTGTCCCAGGTGCGGGTGGCCTTCGGCGCCGTTGCGCCCACGCCGCTGCGCGGCACCGCCACCGAGAAGGCATTGGAGGGCAAGCGCCTCACTCCCGAGACGATTGCCGCCGCCGCGCTCGCGGCCCGGGACGAAATCAACCCCATCTCCGACGTGCGGGCCTCGGCCTGGTACCGCAAGGAGCTGGTCCACAACATGACCAAGAGGATGCTCGAAAATGTCGCTGCAGCAGGAAATTGAATTCACGCTGAACGGAGTGCCGACGCGCGTGCGGGTGCCCGTGGACATGAGCGCGCTGGACATGATCCGCAGCGTCGTCGGCCTCACCGGCACCAAGTACGGCTGCGGCGAGGGCGAATGCGGCGCCTGCACCATCCTGCTGGACGGCGTGTCGGTCAACGCCTGCCTGCTGTTCGCGGTGGACTGCGACGGCCGCAGCGTCACCACCATCGAGGGCCTGGCCGACGACCCCATCGGGCAGAAGCTGGAGAAGGCCTTCGTGGAGGCGGGCGCCGTGCAATGCGGCTTCTGCACCCCGGGCATGGTGATGCAGTCGCGTGCGCTGCTGGCGAAGAACCCCAACCCCACGCGCGAGGAGATCCAGCGCGGCATCGAGGGCAACCTGTGCCGCTGCACCGGCTATGTGAAGATCGTGGACGCGGTCGCCGCCGCGGCCCGGGCCAAGGAGTAGCGCCATGCCGGAAGTGATCGAGAAAGACACCCTGATCGGCAAGCGCATCACCAAGCTGGACGCGCCCGAGAAAGCCGGCGGCAAGACGCGCTACATCCACGACCTCAACGTTCCCGGCCAGCTCTACGGCAAGATCCTGCGCTCCTCAAGGGTGCATGCCCTGATCAAGAAGATCGACACCAGCAAGGCCAGGGCGCTGCCCGGCGTGCATGCGGTCATCACCGCCGCGGACGTGCCCTACCAGCGTCCCATCGGCGTGGCCAAGGACCACCTGCCCCTGAAGACCGACCGGGTGCGCAGCCTGCGCGACGAGATCGCCGCGGTGGCGGCCGAGACGCCGGAGATCGCGGAGGCGGCGCTGAAGCTGATCGAGGTGGAGTACGAGGACCTGCCGGTGCTGACCGACCCGCGCGAGGCGCTCAAGCCGGGCGCGCCCCTGATCCACCCGGAGCCCCACGGCGCCGACGGCAAGCCCGAGCACCTCAAGCCCGGCATGCCGGTGGCCTACGCCGGCAAGCCCGACAACATCGCAATGACGTTCGACTATGGGCAGGGCGACGTGGCGCAAGGCGAGCGCGAGTCGGACGTGGTGCTGGAGCATACCTTCCGGCTGCACTACGTCACCCACTGCTGCATGGGGGTGTCGGGCATCATCGCCGAGTTCGATCCCTCGGGCAACCTGCTGATGTATTCCAACACCCAGGTGCCCTTCCTGCACAAGCGCGAGTTCGCCGAGATCCTCGACATGGACCCGGCGCGCATCCGCATCATCCAGCCGCCCATCGGCGGCGGCTTCGGCTCCAAGCTGGACATCTATCCCTTCGAGCCCATCACCGTGTTCCTGGCCAAGGCCACGCGCCGGCCGGTGAAGCTGGTATTCACCCGGGAAGAGGAGTTCCTCGCCTCGCCCACGCGCCAGCCGGTGATCCTCACCCTGCGCTCCGGCTGCAGGAAGGACGGCACGCTGACCTTCCGCACCGTCGAGACCCTGCACGACAACGGCGCCTACACCTCCTGGGGCGCCACCACGCCCTTCGTCATGATGCAGACCATCTCGTCGCTCTATCGCGTGTCCCACTGCAAGTACCACACCAAGGCGGTCTATACCAACAACCCCTATGCCGGCTCGTTCCGCGGCTACGGCAACCTGCAGGCGACCTTCGCCGTGGAGAGCCACATGGACATGCTGGCGGAAGCCATCGGCATGGACCCGCTGGAGTTCCGCCTGAAGAACGCCCAGGATCCGGGCGAGGTCACGCCCCAGGGCATGCACTTCAAGAGCTGCGGCTTCAAGGACTGCCTCACCACCGCGGCCCGCGCCAGCGACTACAGCGCCAAGCGCCGACGCTACCAGGCCGAGCAGGCCAGGCCGGGCCGCTTCAAGCGCGGCATCGGCATGGCCTCCATGCTGCACGTGGGGGGCGGCGCCAAGATTTATCCCTCCGACGGCTGCGGCACCATCCTCAAGATGGACGACTTCGGCGCCGTGACCCTGCTCACCGGCGCCTCGGAAATCGGCCAGGGCTCGGAGACGGTGCTGGCCCAACTCGTGTGCGAGGAACTGGGCGTGCCCCTGTCGGCGGTGCGCGTCATCAACAACGACACGGAGATCACCCCCTGGGACGTGGGCGTGCACGCCAGCCGCACCACCTTCATCGCCGGCAACTCGGCCATCGGCGCGGCGCGCAAGGCGCGCGCCAAGATCCTGGCGGCGGCCGCCGGCGTGGCGCAGATGGCGCCCGAGGAGCTGGACCTGCGCGCCGGCCACATCGTCGAGGCCAGGACCGGCAAGATGGTCATGAGCCTGCCCAAGCTGCTGCGCCAGCTCCACTTCAACGACAAGGCCGAGCTGGTGATGACCAGCTTCTACTACGAGCCGCCCAGCAAGCACCAGGACAAGCAGTTCAAGGGCGACGTCTCCGCCGCCTATGCCTGGGCCACCCAGGTGGTGGAAGTGGAGGTGGATACGGACACGGGCATCGTGCGTCTGCTCAAGGTCACCGGCGCCCACGACGTGGGCCGCGTGCTCAACCGCCTGGGGATAGAGGGCCAGATCGAGGGCGGTATCGTCATGGGCCAGGGCTATGCACTGACCGAGGAGCTGATGGTGGAAAACGGCGTGGTGAAAAACCCCGCCTTCCGCGACTACAAGCTGGTGACCGCGCCGGAAATCCCGGAGATGGAGGTGCACTTCATCGAGACCATGGACGGCGAAGGCCCCCAGGGCGCCAAGGGCGTGGGCGAAGCGCCCGCCATCTGCATCGCCGCCGCCACCGCCAACGCCATCTGCAACGCCACCGGCGTGCGCATCTTCGAGCTGCCGTTCACGCCGGAGAAGGTGTATCGGGCGTTGCATGCGGCGCGAAAGGAAGCAGCGTGATGCCGACGCGCACACCGGTTCCCCCCTTTGAAAAAGGGGGGCCAGGGGGGATTTCAACGGTCGTCGCCGTATCACGGCCGAAAAAATCCCCCTCCCGTCCCCCTTTTGCAAAGGGGGAAGCCTCATGAAACGCCGTACCGTCCTTTCCCTGGAGCAGGCCCTGTCCCTGCCCTACGCCACCCTGCGCTTCGCCCAGCTCGGCTGGCGCGTGATCCGCATCGAGTCCACTCCCGGCGGCGGCCTGCCCGGCGACCCCAACCGCTACATCGGCTCGCGTGTTGCCGACGACGACCGGCGCAGCTACTTCGTCGCCCCCAACGTGGGCAAGGAGGCGATCGCCCTGAACCTCAAGGATCCCCGCGGCCAGGAGGTGCTGAAGCGCCTGATCCGGGCGCTGGACGTGGACGTGTTCTGCTGCAACACCGTGCCCTCGCGCTACCGGCAGCTGGGCATAGCCCCCGCCACCCTCATGGCAGTCAAGCCCGACCTGATCTGGGCCGGGATCTCGGCCATGGGGCCCCAGGTGCCGGAGGCGCCGGGCTACGATCCCGTGATCCAGGCCATGGCCGGCTACATGGAGGTCACAGGCGACCCGGACGGGCCGCCCATGCTCACCGGCATTCCCGTCATAGATCTGAAGGCGGGCGACGAGGTCTATGCCAACGTGATGCTCGCCCTGCTCGAGCGCCAGGAGACCGGGCGCGGCCGGGAGATCCACGTGTCCATGCTCCAGGCCGCCGCCTCCTGGCTGATCACCGTGCTGCCCCTGATCGATTTCGGCTGCCAGCCGGGCGAGATCACCCGCGCCGGCAACGAGCACCGCAAGTTCATCCCCACCAACGTCTACCCCACCAAGGACGGCCATGTGTACCTGGCCATCGGCAGCGACGTGCAATGGCAGCGCCTCACGGCCATCCCCAAGTTCGCCTGCGTCGCCAACCAGGTGCGGGCAACCAACGAAGGGCGCCACCGGGAGCGGGCGGCGATCCACCGGGACATGGCGGCGGTGACCAGCCAGTACTCGTCCGAGGAGATCCTGGCGGACCTGCGCGCCGCCACCATTCCCGCCACCCGCATCCTCGACATCCGCCAGGTGCGCGAGCTGCCGCAGTTGATCGACAAGCTCACGCGCACGGTCATGCCCGACGGCAAGCCGGTGCACATGCAGCCCATGGCCGTGGATGTGGCCGGCGCGCGCACCGAACTGCCCTTCCCGCCCAAGTACGGGGCCGACACCCGGCGCGTGCTCGCCGAGGCGGGCTATGGGGCGGAAGAAGTGGATGCCCTGGCGGGCGCCGGCGTCATCGCATGAGGGCCGGCCGCGCGGGAAGAATCGACAATCAACCATGAGCGAGGGAGGAGACCCATGCGCATCGCCGTGCTAGGCGGCGGACACGGCTGTTACGCCGCCGCCGCGGATCTGTCCCAGCTCGGGCACGAAGTCCGGCTGTGGCGCCGGGACGCGGCGGCCCTGGCGCCGGTGATGACCACGGGATACATCACCCTCAAGGACTACCGAGGCCGGCACCAGGTGCCCATTGCGCTCGCCACCGGCAACCTGGAGGCGGCGGTGCGCGGCGCCGAGCTGATCCTGATCCCGACGCCGGCCTGCGCCCAGGTGGACATCGCCCACGCCCTGGCGCCTCATCTCGAGGACGGCCAGGTGGTGTTCCTGCCGCCCGGCACCTTCGGCGCCTATGTCATGGCCCGGACGGTACGCGCCGCCGGCAGCCGGGCGGCGGTGGCCTTCGCCGAGACCGGCACCCTGCCCTATCTCGCGCGCAAGCACGGGCCGGCGGAGGTGGCCATCACCACCCGCGCCACGCGCCTGCCCACGGGCGTGTTCCCCGCCGCCGCCAGCGGGCATGCGCTGCAAGTCATCGCCCGCGCCTATCCCGCCGTGGAGCCGGTGGAGGACGCCTTGTCCGGCGCGCTGATGAATGCCGGACCGGTGATCCATCCGCCCCTCATCCTCATGAACGCGGGACCCCTGGAGCACTTCGAGCGCTGGGACATCCACAACGAGGGCACCCAGCCGGCCATCCGGCGCGTCACCGACGCCCTCGACGGCGAGCGCATGGCGCTGCGGGAGGCCCTGGGCTACGGGCCGCCCCACTTCCCCCTGGCCGACCACTACACCGGCGACCGCTGGATGTACGGCAATGCCCACGACAAGCTGGTGGACAGCGGCGACTGGCGCGAGCACATCGACCTGAAGACCCACCGCTACATGCGCGAGGACGTGGCCTACGGCCTGGCCTTCCTGGTGTCGGTGGCGGATTGGGCCGGCGTGCCCTGTCCGGTGGCGCGCGGCCTGCTGGCCATCGCCGGCGCCATGGTGGGCGAGGACCTGACGCGCGGCCCGCGCACCCTGGGAGCGCTGGGGCTGGCAGGGCTGGATCGCGGTGGTATGAGGCGGCTGTTGCGGGAGGGGCTGGCACCATGACAGCGTCGCGCGCCAAAGAGACCATCGCCGCCCTCGGCGCCGGCCGCATGGGCCGGGGCATCGCCACGGCCTTCGCCCATGCCGGCCATGAAGTGTGGCTGGTGGACATCAAGCCGCGCGCCGCCGCCGAGGCCCGGGCGCTGGAGCGCCAGGCGCTGGCCGAGATCGACGCTTCGCTCGCCGCCATGGCCGAATGGGGCGCCTTCGACGACGCCCTGCGGCCGCGCATCGTGCAGCGCATCCGCTTCGCCGCGCGCGAGGCGGCGCCGGCCGCCCTGGCGCGCGCCGACGCGGTGTTCGAGGGCGTGCCGGAAGTGATGGAGGCCAAGCGCGGCGCCTTCGCCTTCGCCGCCGCCCACATGCGGCCCGAGGCCCTGCTCGCCTCGACCACATCCACCTTCCTGGTCACCCGGTTGGCCGAGCTGGTGCCCCACCCCGGGCGCTTCCTCAACGCCCACTGGCTCAACCCCGCCCACGTCATCCCGCTGGTGGAGCTGTCGCCCCACGGGGGCACGGCGCCGGCCGCCGTGGACGCCCTCAAGGGCCTGCTGGAGCGCATCGGCAAGGTGCCCGTGCTGTGCGCCGCCGCCCCCGGCTACATCGTGCCGCGGCTGCAATCCCTGATCATGAACGAGGCGGCGCGCATGATCGAGCAGGGTGTGGCCAGCGCCGCGGACATCGACCGCGCCACCCGCTACGGGCTGGGCTTCCGCTACGCCAACATGGGCGTGGTGGAGTTCATCGACTTCGGCGGCAACGACATCCTCTATTACGCCAGCCGCTACCTGGCCCAAGCCCTGGGCGACGAGCGCTATGCCTCGCCGCCCATCGTGGACCGCCACATGCGCGAGGGCCGCAACGGCCTGCGCGACGGCAGGGGATTCCATGATTTCAGCGGCGTGGACGTGGCCGCCTACAAGAAGGAGACGCTGGGTCGGATGCTGGGCATGCTCAGGCATCTGGGGTTGCTGCACCCGGCAGCGCTTGATTAACGCAGTCCATCGATCGGAGGAGGAGCAATGAAGCGCACACCACTGTTCGCCGCCCTGGCCGTCGCGGCGTTTGTCGCCGTTCCCGCCGCCCGCGCCGAGATCACCGTCGGCGTGTCCCTGGGCACCACCGGGCCGGGCTCGTCGCTGGGCATCCCCTACAAGAATGCCTTCCAGCTCCTGCCCAAGACCCTGGGCGGCGAGCCGGTCAAGTACATCATTCTCGATGACGAGTCCAAGCCCGACAACGCCGCCAAGAACGCGCGCAAGTTCGTCACCGAGGACAAGGCCGACGTCATCATGGGCTCCAACGGCGTGCCCTCGGCGGCGGCCATGACCCAGGTGGCGGCGGAAAGCAGGACGCCCATGATCGCCCTGACGCCGGTGCCGCCCCTGGCGCCCGAGCGCGCCCACTGGACTTTCATCGTACCCCAGACCACCGAGCTGATGATGAGCGCCGTGGTGGACCACATGAAGGCCAAGGGCATCAAAACCGTGGGCTACATCGGCTTCTCCGACACCTGGGGCGATCTCGTCTATAACGCACTCATGTCGCTCACCCCGGCCGCCGGCATCAAGGTGGTCACCAACGAGCGCTATGGGCGCGCCGACACCAGCGTCACCGGCCAGGTGCTGAAGGTGATGGCGGCCAACCCGGACGCCGTGGTGGTGGGCGGTTCCGGCTCCCCCGGCGCGACACCCCACATCGCCCTGGCGGAGCGCGGCTACAAGGGCCCCATCTACCACAACCACGGCACGGTCAACCTGGCCTTCATCCAGACCGGCAAGAAGAACGTCGAGGGCGCCATCGCCCCCACCGGCGCCCTGATCGTTCCCGAGGAGCTGCCGGCGGAGTTCCCCACCAAGGCCGTCTCCCTGGAGTTCACCAAGCGCTACGAGGCCGCCTTCGGCGCCGGCAGCCGCAACGCCTTCGCCGGCTACAGCCACGACGCCGTCGCGCTGCTGGGCGCGGCCGTGCCCGCCGCTCTGAAGAAGGCCAGGCCGGGCACGCCCGAGTTCCGCGCGGCACTGCGCGACGCCCTGGAGAACACCAGGAACGTCATCGGCACCCACGGCGTATACAACATGAGCCCGTCCAACCACAACGGCCTGGACGAGCGCGCGCGCGTGCTGGTGCGCGTGGAGAACGGCGAGTGGCGCCTGCTCAAGTGACAACCGCGGTCGACGCAGAGAGCACAGAGTGATACAGCCGGAACATCTTTCATTTCTTTGCGTCCTCTGCGTCTTTGCGTCCTCTGCGTTGAAGGCGGTTATCCGCCCTTCCTATTGATCCTTACGTAACCATGTGACGAAAGCGAGCCAGATCGAAAATCTCCC
>DYIB01000108.1 GCA_020723855.1 Uliginosibacterium gangwonense | reverse complement strand
AAGCCGGTGGTCCATGCCACCTTCCCCCTGGAGCAGGCCGCCGAGGCCCACCGGCTGATGGAAAGCGGCACCCACATCGGCAAGATCGTGCTGAAGCTGGGGGAGTAACTGGGCACGTCGCGGCCGGGGCGGACCCCATGACGGTAGCGACCTTCCGCTTCTACGAGGAACTGAACGATTTCCTGGCGCCAGAGCGGCGCAAGCGCGAGTTCCGGTGCGCCTGCGCCCGCGCCGCCACCACCAAGCACATGATCGAGGCTCTCGGCGTGCCCCACACCGAGGTGGAGCTGATCCTGGTCAACGGCGAGTCGGTGGGCTTCGACCGGCTGCTGCGCGAGATCTTCGAACGCCTGGATCTGGCCCGCAGCGCCCGTCCCCCGACCCTGTGCCTGCACTGCAACGCGCCCCTGCGCGACATCGACAAGGCGCAGGTGCTGGAGCAACTGCCGCCTTCGGTGCGCAACCGCCACGGCCGTTTCACCACCTGCGACGTGTGCCGCCGGGTATTCTGGGAAGGATCCCACGGGCGGCACATGCGCGCGCTGCTGGACGAGCTGATGCCGGACGGCTGAATCGCGCGCCGGCCGTCACGGCTGCAGCAGGTGTATGCGCGCGCTGGCCCGGCCGCCTTCGATATCCAGGAAGGCGAGGGACACGGGCAGGGTGAAGCGCCGCGGTCCGGCGCTGCCCGGATTCACGAACAGCACGCCCTGGCGCACTTCCACCGAGGGACGATGGGAATGGCCGCAGATCACCGCGTGGAAGCCCGCCGCCTCCGGCGCGATGGTGAGCTCGTGCAGGTCGTGCAGGACATACAGCAGCAGCCCGCCCGCCTCGACCACTTCCGTCCCGGGCAGGGCCCGGGCCCAGGATCCCCGGTCGTTGTTGCCGCGTACCGCCGTCACCGGCGCGATGGCCCCCAGCCGCTCCAGGAGCGCCGGCTCGCCGATGTCGCCGGCATGGACGATGCGATCCACGCCCGAGAGCGCCCGAACTGCTTCCTCCCGCAGCAAGCCGTGGGTGTCGGCGATGAGGCCAAGTAGCATCTATCCTTGAAACCGCAGTTGGAACCGCCTTCAACGCAAAGATCGCAAAGGCGCAAAGGCCGCAAAGAACGATCCGCAGCCTCACCTTTTTGGTGTCGGCCATCCTTCAGGATTTTCCTTTGCGTCCTTTGCGTTGCTTCGCGTCCTTTGCGTTAAGTGCGGTTTTCAGGTTTCCCTCCGCGTAATCTTACCCTCTGCCCCGGGCCGCCGCCCGGCGCGGCGCCCTTGCTATACTGTGCCCCCGCACGGGCGGCCATTGGCCGCGCCGACAACATCCGACAAAGGGGTGCCCCTTGGAACTTCTCCTCGACCCGCAGGCCTGGATCGCCTTCGCCACCCTGACCGCCCTCGAGCTGGTGCTGGGGATCGACAACATCATCTTCATTTCCATTCTGGTAGACAAGCTGCCCCGGGAAAGACGCGAATTCACCCGCAAGCTGGGCCTGTTCCTGGCCATGTTCATGCGCATCGGCCTGCTGTTGCTGCTGTCCTGGATCGTGGGTCTGACGGCGCCCCTGTTCACCGTGCTGACCGAGGAGATCTCGGGGCGCGACCTGATCCTGATCCTGGGCGGGCTGTTCCTGGTGTGGAAGAGCACCAAGGAGATCCATCAGTTGCTGGAAGGCGAGGAAGGCGGAGAATCGAAGGCGGTCAAGGCGACCCTGGGCGCGGTCATCGTGCAGATCATTCTCATCGACCTGGTGTTCTCCCTGGACTCCATCATCACCGCCGTGGGCATGGTGGATCAGATCGCGGTGATGGTCGCCGCGGTGGTCGCCTCGGTGGGCCTGATGATGGTGTTCGCCCCGGGCATCGGCCGCTTCGTGTCCGGTCATCCGACAGTGAAGATGCTGGCCCTGTCCTTCCTGATGGTGGTGGGCGTGGCCCTGATCGCCGAGGGCTTCGACCACCACATCCCGAAGGGTTACATCTACTTCGCCATGGCCTCCTCGGTGGTCGTCGAAATGCTCAACATCCGACTGCGCAAGCGCGCAGTGCCGGTGCATCTGCATCCTCCCTACGCGCCCGAGGAAAACAAAGGGGCAGCGCCACAGTCGTCTCATGGCTCACCACCCAAGCGATGACTGGAGGCGGCCATGACTGAGACCGGGAAGCGGGTCAAGAGTGAAGCCAGACCGGAGCTGGTCTATCCGTTTGCGACCGTGCCCTCGCCGGGCCAGACGCTGGAAACTGCGCCCGGCGTTCTCTGGATCCGCATGCCGATGCCCGGAGCCCTGTCACACATCAATCTTTGGGCAATCGAGGATGGGGACGGCTGGGCGATCGTGGACACCGGTCTGCGCACTCCGGAAACCGCCGCCGCCTGGTGCGAACTGTTCGACGGCGCACTGCGCCATCGCCCGGTCAACCGCGTCTTCGTCACCCACATGCATCCGGACCACATCGGCATGGCAGGCTGGATTACGCGCAAGTTCGACTGCCGGCTGTGGATGACCCGGCTCGAATACCTTACCTGCCGGGTGATGGCGGCCGACACCGGGCGCGAAGCGCCCCCCGATGGCGTGAGCTTCTACCGGCGCGCCGGCTGGGACGACGCGGCGATCGAAACCTACCGCGCCCGCTTCGGTAACTTCGGCAAGATGATCTATACGCCGCCCGACAGCTACCGGCGCCTGCGGGACGGCGAGCGCCTGCTGATCGGGCGCAACGAATGGCACGTGGTCGTAGGCAACGGCCATTCGCCCGAGCATGCGTGCCTATATTGCCCGGAACTGAAGCTGCTGATTTCGGGCGATCAAGTTCTACCGAGAATCTCCTCCAACGTCTCGGTGTTTCCCACGGAACCGGATGCCGACCCGGTATCGGACTGGCTCAACTCCCTGCACAAACTCAAGTGCAGCGTACCCGATGACGTACTCGTGCTGCCGGCCCATAACGAGCCGTTCCGGAACCTGCACGCCCGGCTCGACGACCTGGTCCGCGGCCAGGAGCGGGCGCTCGATCGCCTGCGCAAGGCCTTGAGCGAACCGAAGCGCGTGGTCGATCTTTTCGGTGCTTTGTTCTCCAGCAAGGTGTATTCCGACCCCATGCAACTGGGCCTGGCCACCGGTGAAACGGTTGCCTGCCTCAACTATCTGATCGGACGCGGTGAAGTCGTGACACAAAGCGACGCCGGGGGCGTCGCATGGTATCGCGCGACATGACGGCGGCGGGAGCGCACAAGCCGCTCACGCCGCCTTTGCGCCCCTGTCCGACGCCGCGCAACTGAGCGATCAGCGCTTCCCGTTCCTGCTTAGCAGACGTGGCCAAAGGAGGTAGAGGGCGCTGCGTACCTGGTTTCACTATAGTTGTTTCGCTATGCGAACGTTTATTTCGTTTTATTGCGAGTCATGATATCTTGTCCCCATTCCGGTGGGAACCCGGCACAGAAGGAGACAAGAGCACCATGGAGCAATTCACCGGCAGAACCGCAGTCATCACCGGCGCCGCCGGGGGCATCGGCCTGGCACTGGCGCGCCGAGCGGCAGCAGAAGGCATGCGCCTGGTGCTCGCCGACATCGACGGCGAACGCCTGGAGAAGGCAGCCGCCACCCTGGCGCTGCCGGGCGAGCGCCTGCATCTGTGTGCCATCGACGTCAGCCGGGAAGAGGACATCGCGCGCCTGGCCGGGGAGGCCTTCGGCCGCTTCGGCGCGGTGCACCTCTTGTGCAACAACGCCGGCGTCGCCCTGGCGCGGGAGGCCTGGCAGCACAGCGCCGCCGACTGGCAGTGGGTGCTGGGCGTCAACCTGTGGAGCGTGGTGCACGCGGTCAACCGCTTCGTGCCGCGCCTGCTGCAGCAGGCGGACGAGAGCCATATCGTGAACACCGCCTCCGCGGCCGGGCTGCTGTCCACACCGGGCATGGCGGCCTACAACGTGAGCAAGCACGGCGTAGTCACCCTGTCGGAGACGTTGTACACCGAGCTGGCGATGCAGAACGCCCGGGTGGGCGTGTCGGTGCTGTGCCCGGCCTGGGTGCCCACCGACATTCACCTGTCCCAGCGGGCACGGCCGCCCCGCTTCGGCGCCGCGACGCCGCCCAGCGAGGCGGCCGCGGCCTATGAGGCGCGCATCGCCAAAGCCATCCACTCGGGCAGGCTGTCCGCCGACGACATGGCGGATGCGGTGTTCGCCGCCATGGCGGAGAAGCGCTTCTATGTCATCCCCCATGCCAAAATCATGAACGCGGTGCGCCTGCGCATGGAGGACATCCTGCACAGCCGCAACCCGACCCCCCTCGGATAAGAACATCCCAACCCCAGGAGACACACATGAAAGCCCTGTTGTGCACCGAATACGGCCCGCTGGACAAGCTCACGGTGGGGGAACTGCCCTCGCCCACCCCCGGTCCGGGCCAGGTGGTGATCGACGTGAAGGCCAGTTCCCTCAATTTCCCCGACGCCCTGATGGTGCAGGGCCTGTACCAGGTGAAACCGCCCCTGCCCTTCTCCCCGGGCGCCGAGTTGGCGGGCATCGTCAAGGAAGTGGGCGAGGGTGTAACCAGCGTCGCACCCGGCGACCGGGTCATCGCCTTTCCCGGCTTCGGCGGCTTCGCCGAGGAATGCCTGGTGGCGGCGGACAAGGTGATGCCCCTGCCGGCGGGCATGGACTTCGACCCGGGCGCCGCCTTCGTTCTCACCTACTGCACTTCCCTGCACGGCCTGCAGGACTGCGGCCGCCTCAAGAGCGGCGAGACCCTGCTGGTGCTGGGTGCCGCCGGCGGCGTGGGGCTGGCCGCGGTCGAGATCGGCAAGGCCCTGGGCGCCCGGGTCATCGCCGCCGCCTCCAGCGACGACAAGCTGGCCCTGTGCCGCCAGGTGGGCGCCGACGCCACCATCAACTACGCCACGGAAGACCTGCGCAAGCGCGCCCTGGAGCTCACCGAGGGCAAGGGCGCAGATGTGGTATATGACCCGGTGGGCGGCGCCCATACCGAGGCGGCCCTGCGCGCCACCGCCTGGGGCGGGCGCCTGCTGGTGGTGGGCTTCGCCGCCGGCGAGATCCCCAAGATCCCCCTCAACCTGGCCCTGCTCAAGGAGAGGTCCCTGGTGGGGGTGTATTGGGGCGATTCGGTCAAGCATGACCCGCGCGGCCACGAGCGCAACCTGCGGCAGCTGGTGGACTGGTTCGGCGCCGGCATCATCAAGCCGGTGGTGAGCGAGCGCGTCCCCCTGGCCCAGGCGCCGGCGGCCCTGGCGCGCCTGACCGGACGCCAGGTCAAGGGCAAGGTGGTGGTGCTGCCGGAGGCATGAAACTTCGCCTGCGAGTCGAGATACCGCATAGCGAAACAGGGCCGATTGCCGGTAAAATAGGCCCATTCACGCTACGGAGAACCCCCGCCATGGCCAAGGCGGCAGTACAGTTGGTCGAACAGAAAGCCAAGAAGAAGCCCCCGCAGAAGGACCGCCAGTTCGTCACGGCGCTGGCCCGGGGGCTGGACATCCTGCGCTGCTTCTCGCGCCACAACCCGGTGCTGGGCAATGCCGAGATCGCCCAGCGTAGCCGCCTGCCCAAGCCCACGGTCAGCCGCCTCACCCACACCCTGACCAAGCTGGGCTATCTGGATTACTCCCCGGACAGCGGCAAGTACTCCCTGTCGGCGGGCGTGCTGGCCCTGGGCTACAGCTATCTCGCCTCCCTCGACGTGCGCGAAATCGCGCGCCCCCTCATGCAGGAGCTGGCGAACTACGCCCAGGCCACCGTGTCCCTGGGGGCCCGCGACCAGTTGCACATGGTCTACCTGGAGGTATGCCAGGGCAGCCAGATGTTCCACATGCGCATGGAAGTGGGCGCCCGGGTGCCCCACGGCACCACCGCCATGGGCCGCGCCTACCTGTGCGCCCTGCCGGAGGAGGAACGCCAGGCGCGCATCGAGCAATACCGCAAGATCACCACCAAGGAAGAGTGGGAAAATCTCAAGGCCAGCCTGGAGAAGGCCTACCGCGACTACCAGAAGTACGGCTTCTGCCTGTCCCTGGGCGACTGGAACAAGGACGTCTATGCGGTGGGCGTACCCATGGTGTCCCGGGACGGCAAGCGCATCCTGGCGTTCAACTGCTCCGGCCCCATCTTCGACATGACGCGCCAGAAGCTGATCCAGGACATCGGGCCGCGCCTGGTGCAGTTGCGCGACAAGGTATACGCCGCCACCCACGGCAATTTCTGAATCAGGCGTAGAGATCGATGCGCCGCCGGCCGGTGCCGGCCCGGCGCCTGCACCGCGGCGTAGAAGGCCGTCGCTGAAGATGAGCCCGGCTCCTGGCCGTGCCCCGGCGCCGGCTGGTCGATGGTCAGATGCGCGTCGTCGCGGCCGCCGCCCGGGTCCCGGGAGTACAGCCATACCGTGCGCCCGCTCCCCCCGCGGGCCAGCGCCTGCGCCAGGATGCCCTTCATGCTCCGGGGCCCGTGGGGGCTGAACACCATCACCGCGTTGGCCTGGCTGCGGCTGATGCCCAACTGGCGGCGCATGCCGTGCTCGTCCGCAATGTGTTTGTCATAGAGCGCGTTCCGGCGGAGGGGACCCGATCGCCGCTCCGGAGGGGAAACGCCTGCGGGCGCATGTAGTTGTCTTGAGGTGGAAGGATAACCAGGAAAAACGGCGTTTCAAAGCCCCGCACGCCGATCGCCCTCGGCTGCCATGGCTCGCGCCCGCTCGCGCAGCAGGAACTTCTGGATCTTGCCGGTTGCGGTTTTCGGCAGTGCGCCGATGACGATCTTCTTCGGCGCCTTGAAGTGGGCGAGCCGGGCCCGGCAATGGCCGATCAGCTCCGCCTCGGTCACGGCGGCGCCCTCCACCACTTCGACGAAGGCGCACGGCGTCTCGCCCCACTTGGGATCGGGGCAGGCCACCACCGCGGCGGCGCGCACTGCGGGATGCTGGTACAGCACCTCTTCCACTTCCACCGAATTGATGTTCTCCCCGCCGGAAATGATCACATCCTTGGAGCGGTCCCGGATCTGCACATAGCCGTCGGGCTGCACCACCGCCAGGTCGCCCGAGTGGAACCATCCGCCCGCAAACGCCTCGGCCGTGGCCTGGGGGTTCTTCAGATAACCCTTCATAGTCATGTTGCAGCGGAACATGATCTCGCCCACGGTGCGCCCGTCGCGCGGCACGGGCTGCAGGGTCGCCGGATCCAGCACCGCCATGCCCTCCTGGGCCGTATACCGCACGCCCTGCCGTCCCTTGCGCTCGGCCAGCGCCGCCGCATCCAGCGACTGCCATTCGGGCTGCTCGGCGCATACTGCCGCCGGGCCGAAGACTTCGGTGAGGCCGTAGATCTGGGTGATGTCGAAGCCCATGCGCTGCAGCGCCTCGATCACCGGCACCGGCGGCGGCGCGCCGCCGATGAGCCCATGCACCCGGTGCTCTATGCCCCGCTTCCATTCCTCGGGAGCATAGGCGAGCATGGCATGCACCACGGGTGCGCCGCAGTAGTGGGTCACCCGATGCTCGCGCATGGCCGCCAGGACCCTTTGCGGGTCCACCCGCCGCAGGCAGACGCTGGTACCGGCGTTCGCCGCCAGGGTCCAGGGGAAGCCCCAGCCGTTACAGTGGAACAGGGGCAAGGTCCACAGATACACCGAGTGCCGCGGCATGTTCCAGTCGATCATGTTGGACAGGGCGACCAGGTAGGCACCGCGGTGGTGATAGACCACGCCTTTCGGATTGCCCGTCGTTCCCGAGGTGTAGTTGAGGGCGATGGCCTGCCATTCGTCCTGGGGCTGCCGTCCGTCCCAGTCGGGATCGCCGCCGGCGAGGAACGCTTCGTAATCGATCCGCCCCAGCCGCTCGCCCCCCGGGCCGAGCGCATCGTCGATGTCGATCACCAGCGGTCTGGTGTCGAGCAGCGCCAGCGCCTGGCCGACCGTAGCGGAGTATTCGGTGTCGGTGATCAGCACCTTCGCCTCGGCATGCGCCAGCATGAAAGCGATCGCCCGGGCGTCGAGACGCACGTTCAGGGCGTTCAGCACGGCGCCGCTCATGGGCACGCCGAAATGCGCTTCCAGCATTTCCGGCGTGTTGGCCGCCATCACCGCCACCGTGTCGCCGACTCCGATGCCGGCGGCGTTCAGCGCCGAGGCGAGGCGTCGGCAGCGGCCCAGCATGTGCGACCAGGTGTAGCGCCTGTCGCCGTAGATGACCGCCGCCCGCTCCGGATAAACCTCCGCCGTGCGCGCGAGGAAAGACAGCGGCGTCAGGGGGACGAAGTTGACCGGGTTCCTGTCGAGACCGATGGCATAGGGATCGGGGCGAACCATGGGCTAGCGCAGCAGTTCCCGGGAGATGATCATGCGCTGGATCTCGGACGTACCCTCCACGATCTCCAGCACCTTGGCGTCGCCGAAGGCGCGCGACACCGGGTACTCGGTCATGACGCCGTTGCCGCCGTGGATCTGGATCGCCTGGTGCGCCGCCTCCATGGCCTTCTCCGTGGCGAATAGCTTGGCCATCGACGCCTGCTGGTCGAAGCGCTGGCCCGCGTCCTTGCGCGCAGCGGCGTCGTACAGCATCAGGCGGGCGGCATGGGCATGGGTGGCCATGTCGGCCACCTTGAACTGCAGCGCCTGGAACTCGGCCAGCAGCTTGCCGAAGGCGCTGCGCTCCTTCATGTAGCGCAGCGAGCGCTCCAGTGAACCCTGCAGGATGCCCAGCGCCAGGCTGCCGATCAGGATGCGGCCCGTGCTCACCTGGGCCAGGGTCTGCTTCAGCCCGGCGCCCATTTCGCCCAGCAGATGGTCGGCGGGCACGGCGCAGTCCTCGAAGAACAGCTCGAAGGTGGTGGAGCCGCGCCAGCCGATCTTGCGCAGCTTCTTGCCGTAGGTGAATCCCGGCGTGCCGTCGGGCACGATGAAGTTGGAGATCTCCTTGCGGCCGTCGGGGCGGGTGCCGGTGACGGCGGCGATCACCACCGGGCCGGTGACCTCCGAACCGGAATTGCTGATGAAGGTCTTCGAGCCGTTGATGAGCCAGCGCCCGTCGCGCAAGACGGCGCGGGTCTGGATGTTGGCCGCGTCCGAGCCGGCGTTGGGCTCTGTCAGCCCGATGCAGCCGACCTGGCTGCCGTCGAGGATGGGGCGCAGGTAGCGCTGCTTCTGCTCATGGGTGCCGTAGTTGGCCAGCAGGCTGGCGGCGGTGGAATTGGCCATCAGGGACACGGCCACGGCGCAATCGACGCGCGCGATCTCCTCCAGCACGATGGTAAAGCCCAGCCAGTCGCCGCCGCCCCCGCCATAGGCCTCCGGGTAGGGCAGGCCGGTGAAGCCCAGCTCTCCCGCCTGCTTCCAGATCGAATAGGGAAACGCCTCCTCTTCCCACAGGCGCTCGGCGTGAGGGGCGATCTCCTTCTCGGCAAAGCGCCGGACGGACTCCCTGATCATTTCATGCTGTTCGCTCAACTGGTGATGCATCACCGCTCTCCTATGTCTCTCGTGGTAGCCGCTCACGCCAGGACGTAGGACGTCTTGACGCTGGTGTAGAACTCGCGCGCGTAGGCCCCCTGCTCGCGCGGCCCGTAACTGGAACCCTTCCTGCCGCCGAAGGGCACGTGGTAGTCGATGCCCGCCGTCGGCAGGTTCACCATCACCACCCCGCATTGGGCATTGCGCTTGAAGTCGGACGCGTATTTGAGGGAGGTGGTGACGATGCCGGCGCACAGGCCGAACGGCGTGTCGTTGGCGAGCGCCAGGGCTTCGTCGTAGTCCCTGGCGCGGATCACGCTCGCCACCGGGCCGAAGATCTCCTCGCGGTTTACCCGCATCTGCGGCGTCGTGCCGACGAACAGCGCCGGCGCAAGATAGTGTCCGCGCTTGGCGCGCGCCAGCGGCTCGCCGCCGAAAACCAGCCGGGCGCCCTCCCGCCGCGCCACCTCGATGTACTCCAGGTCCTTGGCGAGCTGGCGCTTATCCACTACCGGGCCGATATCGGTCCCCGGCGCCAGGGCATCGTCCACCTTGAGCCGGCCCAGGCGCTGCACCAGGGCGTCGATGAAACGGTCATGGATGCCCTGCGTGACGATGAGCCGGCTGGAGGCGGTGCAGCGCTGGCCGGTGGAGTAGTAGGCGCCCTGCACGGCGCAGTTCACGGCCACGTCCAGATTGGCATCGTCCAGGACCACCAGGGGATTCTTCCCGCCCATCTCCAGTTGCACCCGCGCCAGGCGGGCGCTCGCCGCCTGCGCCACGCGCGCGCCCACCGCCTGGGAGCCGGTGAAGCTGATGGCGTCCACTTGCGGCGAGCGGCACATGGCCTCGCCCACGGCCGGCCCGCCCATCACCAGGTTGAACACGCCGGCGGGAATACCGGCCCGCACCAGGATGTCGGCCAGGGCCCAGGCGCAGGCGGGCACCAGCTCCGATGGCTTGAACACCACGCAGTTGCCGAAGGCCAGGGCCGGCGCGATCTTCCAGGCGGGTATGGCCAGCGGAAAATTCCATGGCGTGGTCAGGCCCACCACGCCGACCGCTTCCCGCGTGATCTCCACGCCGACGCCGGGACGCACCGATTCGACCAGCTCACCGCGGGCGCGCAGCACCTCGCCGGCGAAAAAGCGGAAGATGTAGCCCGCCCGGGTCGCCTCGCCGATGCCCTCGGGCAGGG
>DYIB01000107.1 GCA_020723855.1 Uliginosibacterium gangwonense | reverse complement strand
GTATCCACAGGCGGTCCTCATCGCTCTGCCGCTCCAGGGGCACGCCGGGGCGGACGCCCGCATGGACGAAGTAGTAGTCCCCCTCCCGGTGGTCCACGCGCAGGCGGCGCAAGAACTCCAGGTGGCGCGCCGGCAGCGCCGCCGCCAGTTCCCGGCGCAGCCGCTGCACGCCGCCCTCGTCACGCCGGGCGTCGCCCGGGGGCGCCACGCCTTAGGCCTCCAGGGCCTCGGCGCCGCCGTAGTCCAGCCACAGGGCGCCGGCTGCCAGATCGCCGTCGAGAAAACGCAGCAGCAGGTCCTCGTGGTTGCCTTTCAGGGCAACCGGCTCGAATCCAGCCCATGCCGTTGCCATGACGCGCTCCACCACCGCGCGCGAGTCGGCGCCGCGGCTGATGTAGTCGCCGAGAAAGATCACCAGCCGGCGCCGGGCGGGCCGCTGTCCGGCGTCGCGGCGCACGCCTTCCAGCAGGGCGGCGAGCAGGTCGTCGCGGCCGTGGATGTCGCCGATGGCGTAGATCACCGTGCCCTCGGGCGTGCGCGCCGGGGGCGCTCCGGGCGGCGCGGGGCGGGCCAGGGAGCGCAGCCTCACGTAGCGACGCGCAGCGCCTCCTGCTGCGCCGCCTGGCGGCCATGGCCGGTCCAGCGCCGGAACAGGTTGTGCTCGATGCCCACCTGGTCCAGGGCCTTGCCCACGCTCTGGTGGATGAGATCCATGATGGTCTGGGGCGCGTGATAGAACGCTGGCATGGGCGGCAGGATGCAGGCGCCGTTGTCCGCCGCCCGCGCCATGAGGTCCAGGTGGCCCTTGTGCAGCGGCGTCTCGCGCACCATGAGCACCACCTTGCGGCCCTCCTTGAGCTGCACGTCGGCGGCGCGCACCACCAAATTGTAGTCGAAGGAATTGGCGATGGCCGACAGGGTCTTGATGGAGCAGGGCGCGACGATCATGCCGCGGGTCTTGAAGCTGCCGCTGGCCACCGCCGCGCCCACGTCCTTGTTGCTGTAGACCACATCGGCCAGCGCCTTGACGTCGGACACGGTGTACTCGGTCTCGATGGCGAGGTTGGTGCCGGCCGACTCGCTCAGGATGAGATGGGCCGGGTGCCCCAGGTCCTTCAAGGCGCGCAGCAATTCCACACCATAGATGACACCGGTGGCGCCGGTGATGGCGACGACAAGGGGCAGCTTCATGATGTCTCCTCTTCTCCGGCGGTCCGCGCTTTACGCGGCCTCCCGGTTGACGTGGAAGCGCTTCGCCTTCATCTCGAAGCGCGGCAGCGCGTTGCGGGGCAGATGACGGACCCGCGGCCGGAACGACAGCATGGCGTCCAGGCGCTCGGCGATGGCATGGATGACGTTGGGATCGGCGCCCTCGCACAGTTCGATCTCGACATCCATCTCGTCCATTTGCCGCACCTTGTGCACCGTGATGCGGAACTCCTCGATCTCGGCGAACCGGCGCAGGATGTTCTCGACCCCGGCGGGGAACACGTTCACGCCGCGTACCGTCACCATGTCGTCGGCCCGCCCCAGGATGCCACCCTCGAAACGCAGCGACGTGCGGCCGCAGGCGCAGCGTTCGGTGGTGACGCGCACAATGTCGCCGGTGCGATAGCGCACGACGGGGAAGCCCCAGCGCCCCAGGTTGGTGATGACCAGTTCGCCGCGGCTGCCCTCGGCCACGGGCCGGCCGGTGGCCGGATCGAGGATCTCGGCGATGAATTCGCTTTCGATGAGATGGGTGCCGCCGGGCTGGGCCTCGCATTCGAAGGAATGGGCGCCCACTTCCGTGGCGCCGGCGTGGTCGAAGCACTTGGCGCGCCACAGCTCCTCGATGCGCGCCTTGGTCGCCGGCACGTTGGCGCCCGGCTCGCCGGCATTCACCGTGGCGCGCAAGGGGATGGAGGCGAGATCGAAGCCGGCCTCGCGCGCCACTTCCGCCAGGCGCAGGGCATAGGTGGGCGTGCAGCACAGCACCGTGGCGCCCGCCTCGCGCATCAGCTCCAGGCGCTGCAGCGAGTCGCGGCCGCCGCCCGGGATCATCAGCGCGCCCAGCCGGCGCGCGCCTTCCGTTGCCGCCCAGAAGCCAACGAAGGGGCCAAAGGAAAAGGCCATGAAGACCCGGTCAGCGGCGGTGACGCCGGCGCCGGCCAGCACGTGGCCCCAGCAGCGGCCCCACCACTGCCAGTCTGCCTCGGTGTCGGGCACCTTGAGCGGCACGCCGGTGGTGCCGGAGGTCTGGTGGAAGCGCACATACTGCTCGATGGGATAGGTGATGTTGTTGCCGAAGGGGCCGTGCTCGGCCTGGTCGGTCATCAGTTCATGCTTGGTGGTGAGCGGCAGGCGCGCCAGATGGTCGAGGCTGCGGATGTCTTCCGGCGCCATGCCGGCGGCCTGCCACTTCCGGGTATAGAAGCGGTTCTTCCCCCACAGCTCCCTCATCAGGGCTTGCAGCTTCTGCAGTTGCAGGGTCTGCAGCCGCTCCCGCGGCAGGGTCTCGGTGGCGTGATCGAAATAGGGCATGGTCGTTCTCGAGTCTAGGGAAATATCAGCGGCTGCCCACGCGCAGGCTGCGCTGGCTGCGGTTCATGCGCGGGGCGAGCGCCGCGCGCTCCTTGCGCCAGGGGGCGGTCAGCTCGCGAATCACGCCGTAGAACCAGTGATCGGTGACGCTGCCGCCCTGGGGCGGCAGCGTCACCGGCAGCCGGCCGCGGCCGAACAGGCCGATGTCCGCCGCATCGTCGCCCGCCACCGGCGCGCCCGAGACGGCCCGCGCCCGGTAGGCGATCAGCACCACCGACACGTCGGGCTGGGAATAGACGCCCAGCAGCCCGTCCAGGGCGATCTCCAATCCCGTTTCCTCGCGCGCCTCGCGCACCACCGCTTCCGGCACCGATTCGCCCAGCTCTACGTAGCCCGCCGGCGGCGCCCAGTAGCCCGCCAGGGGCGCCTTGCTGCGCCGGACCAGCACCAGCCGGCCGTCATGCTCGATGACCGCAAGCGCCACCGGCGCCGGGTTGTGGTAGGCGACGAAACCGCAGGCGGGGCAGCGCTCCCGTTCGCGACCTTCGATGGCGGCGCGCTCCATGGGCGTGCCGCAGCGGTTGCAGAATTGCCTCATCGCTCCGTCTCCTGTTCCTCGTCGCGCGCCCTTTGCAGCAGCAGGCGCAGCTTCACCCGGTCGCCGTCGCTCACGCCCAGGGCGGCGCGCAGGGCCACTGGCGACAGGATCTCCAGCTTGTCGGCGGGGTAGCCGGGCACGTCCGGCAGCACCGCCACGCCCGGCACATAGCCGCCCACCACCACCGGGAAGCAGCGGGCGCCGCAGTAGCCCGGCTCGGGCGTAATGGCGATGCCCGACGCATAGCCCAGGGCGTGGTGCGCCCGCTCCCAGTCGATGCCCTCCATGCGCAGGTTGAAGGTGCCCGGGTGGGGCGTGAATGCCAGCTTGCGCCGGAATTCCGCCAGCACCCATGCCAGACCGGTGAAGCGCGCGCCCTCGCCCAGGCCCGAGCTCACCTCGCCGACCAGGTCGAAAGCGTCCTCCGGCCGTTGCCACATAAGCCCTCCTATCCCCGGAGCCGCGCCAGCAGCGCCTGCGCGCGGGCCATGGCCGTCTCGGGGATCGTCACCTTGTCGAACGCCGGCCCCTCGCCGCGGGTGGCGGCGAAACCGATCTTGGCGCTGCCCTGCCCGCTCGCGGAAGGGTCGATGACATAGCCCTCGGTGCCGCCGATGACGATGGTGTCGCGCTCCGGCTGGTAGCGCGTCGCCAGGGCCCAGGACACCTCGCGCGGGTCGCGGATGTCCACGTCGTCGTCCACCACCGTCACCGACTTCAGGCGCCGGTCCAGGTTGAGCGCCAGGTGGATGAGGCGCCGCACTTCATGGCGCGGGCAGCCGTGCACCGCGATGACGGCGGAAAAACCGATGGTGCCGCCGATCAGCTCCAGGTCCACCACCCCGCCCACCAGGCCGCGCAACTGGCCCAGCAGCTCGGCGCCGGCGGCCAACGACAGCAGCATGTCCACGTCCGCGGTCCATGGGCACAGGCCCGGGTAGATGAAGTCGCGCCGGTGGGTCACGGCGCTGACTTCCATCACCGGGCTGACGTTGGAGAAGTAGTAGCCGGTGTTCTCGCCGAAGGGCCCTTCGGTCTCGCGCACCCCGGGCAGCACCCGCGCCTCGATGATGGCCTCGGCGTGGGCGGGTACTTGCACGTCCACCGTCTCCGCCTTCACCAGGGCCACCGGCTCGCGCCGCAGGCTGCCGGCGATCTCCATCTTGTCCGGCCCCTGGGGCGCGGACTTCACCACCGCCGCCACCAGGGTCGCCGGGTCCACGCCCAGGGCCACCGCCACCTCCAGGGGCCGGCCCGCCTTCTCCGCGTTGGCGTGGAACACCGACAGGGGCGGGTTGGCGAGAAATACCCCCAGGCGCCGGCCGCCCTTGAACATCATGCGGTGGATGCCCATGCCGCGCTGCCCGGTGACGGGGTCCCGGCACAGCACCACGCCCGAGGTGATGAAGGGCGCCGCGTCCTTCTCGTAATGGGTCAGGATGGGCAGCAGGGCAGCCAGGTCCTCGGGGGAACGGTGCACCACCTCCCTCACCGGCGCCGCGCCGCGAAAGCCCACGGGCGCCAGCCCCAGGGCCTTGCGCTCCAGGTAGGTGGCCGCCAAGCGGTCCGGGCTGGTGTCCAGGGCGCGGGCCATGCGCCGGCGGCTGCCGATCAGGTTGCCCGCCACGCGCGCCCCCGGATAGCCGGCCACCCGGGTGAACAGCACGGCCGGGTCGTCGCTGCCCAAGGCGCGCAGCAGCGCCGCGATCTCGAAGCGCGGCGCGAAGACCTCGTCGATGCGCAGCAGGTCGTCGCCCAGGTCGGAGAGGAAGGACCGCAGATCCGGATAGCCCATGTCCGCCCGCGCTTCGCCACCCTACTGGTACTTGGCCGGCAGGCGCCGGATCTCCTCCAGCACCTCTATGGAGAACTTGCGGTCGGACAATTGGCCCCGCCCCATGCGCACCTGCAGGCGGTCGGGGAACCGGTCCAGGGCGGCCGACACCCGCGCCCTCACCCGCTTGTAGGTATACTTGTGGATGCCGGGGTTGAGGGTGCGGATGGTGAGCTCCAGTTCCTTGCCCTCGGCCAGTTCCGCCAGATCCATCACGAACACTTCCCACTGGTTCATCGTCTTCTCCTCAGCGCACCGGCGGGTAGCCGTAGTCGGTCCAGTTGGCGAGCACCTTCTCCTGGATGTCCTTGGGATAGACGTTCTTGAAGGACACCAGGGTGGGCACGTCGTTCACCTTGTCCCAGTCCACCGGCCACAGGCAGTCGAACAGCACCTGGGAGCCGATGTTGTAGCGCCGGTCGTGCGGCGTGGCGTGCGGATACAACGCGGTGCCAGTGGTGTTCCTGAACACGTGAATGCCCCGCTCCGGGTTGCAACGCGTGCACAGGGCGTGGAATACCTCGTTCCAGTTGTAGATGTCGGTCTGATCGTCCACCACGATCACCATGTGGAACCATGGACCGAGCTTGGAGCCGAAGGCGAGCTGGGCGATCTGCATGGCGATGCCGGCATAGGTGGGCTTCACCCCCACGATCATCATGTGGTGGGTGGAGCGCGGATGCATGTACACCCCGGTCACGGGGATGCCCTGGCTGCGCAGCAGCTTCTCCAGCTCCAGGCCCAGGGAGAAGGAGCGCAGGAGCTGGCCCTCGTCCTGGGGCACACCCATGTTGGAGATGGTCATGGTCGCATTGTTGCGGTACGTGATGCAGTTCACGCGGAAGGTGACGCGGAAGTCGCGCGGGCTGGTGCGGTAGCCGGTGTATTCGCCGAAGGGCCCTTCCTCCACCTTGTAGTCGGGGAGAATCTCGCCCTCGAGGATGATTTCGGCATCCGCAGGGACCAGCAGGTCGTTGGTCTCGCACTTGACCAGCTTGACCGGCTCGCCCGCCAGCATGCCCGTTAGCTCCTCCTCCGGGATGGGCGAGGGCGCGCAGGCCGCCATGCCGGCGAGCGGCGAAAGGCCGATGGCGGTGGCAAAGGGGCAGGTCTCGCCGCGCGGCAGATAGTAGTCGTTGAGCGCCTTGCCGAGATCGGAGAAGGGGAACACCGCGCCGGACATGGTGCGCGAGTCGAACATCATCTGGCGGTACATGCCCCAGTTCACGTCGCCGCGCACGGGATGCCGGGTGATCACAGCGTGCCAGGTTCCGACGTAGCGGCCGCCGTCGCCATCGTGCACCAGCGGGATCGGCAATTTGCACAGGTCGACGCCGGTGCCCTTGAGAATGTTTTCCTTGCAGGGCGCGTCCTTCTTCCGGATTTCGATGGGCTTGACCGGATCGCCGTTGGTGCGCTTGAGGTATTCCCGGCCGATCTCCGGCAGGCTGGAGGCCGGGTCCATGCCCATGGAGATGGCCATGCGCCGGTAGGTGGACAGCGGCGCGCCGAAATAGGAGAAGCCGGGATAGTCCCTGATCTTCTCCATGAACGGCGCCGGCGCCTCCAGCTCGCAGGCACGGCGCACGATGGCGCCGGCCTCGTTCTCCCAATCCACCTCCTGCCTGATGCGCACGGCGTCGCCCGACTTCAGGCAGGCCTCGATGAACTCACGGTTGCTTCTGGGTGCAGTCACGTTTTGTCTCCTCGCCTGGCTCAACCGATCTTGGAAAGAATCATGTCCCACTTGCCCTGGGCCTTGAGGATCACCTCCGCCACCTCGCGCACGGCGCCGTGGCCGCCCCGGGCCTGGGTCACGTATTCGGCGGCGTCCTTGACATCCTGCACGGCGTCGGCCACCGCCACCGGGAAGCCGACGCGCTTCATCATGGACAGATCCACCAGGTCGTCGCCCACGTAGCACACCTGGTCGTCGCCGATGTTCATCTGCTCCAGCATCGCCAGGTAGGGTTCGGTCTTCTTCTTGATGCCCTCGTGGAAGTGCTTGATCTTCAGCTCCTCGGCCCGGTGGCGCACGGCACCCGATTTCTTGGAGGTGATGATGGCGACGTCCACCCCGGTCATTTGCAGGGCCACCACGCCCAGGCCGTCCTTGATGTCGAAATTGCGCTGCTCCAGGCCGTTGTCGTCGATGACGATGCGCCCATCGGTCATGACCCCGTCCACGTCCAGGATCACCAGCTTCACGTTTCTTGCCTTTTCCATGTCGGCTCCTTCAGCGGCTGCGCCGTGTCTATTGATCCTTACGTAACCATGTGACGAAAGCGAGCCAGATCGAAAATCTCCCCTGTCCCCTCTTTGCCAAAGAGGGGAACCTGCTGCGAACGGCCTTTAGCGGGTTCCTCCCTTTGCAAAGGGAGGACAGGAGGGATTTCAAACGGCGTCACGATATTTTGTAATTCTCAATAGTAGTACAAGGTGGGCTTGGTGATGTTCAGCCGCCCCGCCACCTCGTCCAGGGAGGTGGCGTGAAACCCCTTCTCGTTGAACCCCTGGGCCGCCGTGCGCCACACCGCCTCGCGCTTGATCTCGCGCTGCAGAACCTGAAGAGTGCCGGTAGAGTTCAGCCCGCTGCCGGCAAAGGAGTGAGACGGGCGTCGAGGCTAGAATATCGGCGCCAACGACAGACATGATGGCTACGCATGACTTTGGGCGCGCTGATCGAAACGCACGGGTACTGGGTGCTGGCGGTGGGTTGCCTGCTGGAAGGCGAGACGATCCTGGTGCTGGCCGGCTTCGCCGCGCACCGCGGCTATCTCGACCCCCTCGCCGTACTTGGCATCGCGGCGGCGGCCGGATTTCTCGGGGACCAGTTCTACTTCTGGCTCGGGCGTCGGCACGGCCCCGCCGTGCTCGCCCGATGGCCCTCGGTGGCCCATCAGGCCGATCGCGTGCACCGGCTGATGGAGCGCTATCACGCGGCCGTGATCATCGGCGTGCGTTTCGCCTACGGGCTGCGCATCGCGGGGCCGGTACTGATCGGCACATCGCCGATTCCGGGATCGCGCTTCGCTCTGTTCAATGCACTGGGCGCCATACTGTGGGCCTGCGTCGTGGCCGGCATCGGCTGGGTGTTCGGCGAGGCGGCCGAGATCGTGCTCGGTGAAATCCGTAATCTGGAAGGGTGGCTGCTGCTCGGCCTGATCGCCGCCGCAGCGATTGCCTGGTGGATCAGGAAGGACCGGACGCGCTGACCCGCCCGGCACGATGCTCGAGAGAATCCGCAAACTCGGCCTCCGCGCCGGCGTGCATCGCCTCGGACCGGGTCTGATCACGGGCGCGGCCGACGACGACCCGAGCGGCATTGCCACCTACTCCCAGGCCGGCGCCCAGTTCGGCTTTGCGATGCTGTGGACGGTGGTCTTCACGTTGCATGTGGACTGGTGGCAGATGGCGCAGCAGGTGGTGCGCCCGCAACTGCCGGGCGGCCACGAGATGCTGCTCACGGTGGTGGCCGTCTTCGGCACCACGATCAGTCCGTACCTGTTCTTCTGGCAGGCAGCACAGGAGATGGAAGACGTAAACGCCGGGCCGGGCCCACACCGAGGCACAGGTGCGCCGGCATCTGCGCCGCATCAAATGGGACACGATCACCGGCACGGGCATGCTTGCGGTACCGGTGCTCGCCGGCTCCGCCGCCTATGCGGTGGCCGAGGCGGCCGGCTGGCAGGGCAGCATGAGCCTGCGCCTGGACAAGGGCGAGGGGCGCGGCTTCTACGGCGTGGTGGCGGCGGCAACCCTGGGCGGCGTGGCGTTGTGCTTCACGCCGACCGATCCGGTCAAGGAGTTGTTCTGGGCAGCGGTGATCAATGGCGTGATCGCGGTTCCGATCATGGCGGTGATGATGCTGCTGGCTACCCGGACCGATACGATGGGCGAGCACGTGATCGGGCGCCGCCTGCGCTGGCTCGGCTGGCTGGCCACGACGGTGATGGCCGCAACGGTCATCGCCATGTTCGCCACCGCATGACGGGCGCGCAGACCCGCCCGCCGGCTTCGGCGAACCCATGTTTGTCCTAAAATGTGCATAAAAGCATTTCTTGGACGAATTCCCCCGATGCGCAGAAAGGTTCCTTCGACCCAGGCGCTGGCCATGTTCGAATCGGCCGCCCGCCATCAGAGCTTCACCAAGGCGGCCCACGAGATGTCAGTGACCCAGAGCGCGGTATGCCGGCAGATCGCGGCCCTGGAGGACTTTCTCGGCGTGAAGCTGTTCCGCCGCACCAAGCGCGGGGTGACCCTGACCGAGGCCGGCGCCGCCTATAGCCGCCTGATCGGCGCGCGCCTCGACGACCTGGAGCGCGACACCTTCGAGGTCATGGCCAAGGGCGGCCACGGCGGCACCCTGGAGCTGGGCGTGGTGCCCACCTTTGCCACCAAGTGGCTGCTGCCGCGCCTGGCGTCCTTCCTGCGCGCCCACCCGGACGTCACCGTCAGCCTCACGCCCCGCACCCGGCCCTTCCTGTTCGACGAGACCCATCTCGACGCCGCCATCTATGCCGGCGAGGCCACCTGGCCGGGAACGGAAGGCGTGTTCCTGATGCAGGAAAGCCTGGTGGCCGTGGGCAGCCCGGGCCTGATCGCGCCGCGCCGCACCCTCACCGCGGCGCAGTTGGCCCGCTATCCCCTGCTGCAACTGAGCACCCGTCCCTACGCCTGGCGCCATTGGTTCGCCTCCCTGGGCCTGCAGCCGGAGAACGACGTGGCGGGCCATCGCTTCGAGCTGTTTTCCATGCTCACCGAAGCGGCCATCCAGGGCCTGGGCGTGGCGCTGATACCCCGGCTGCTGATCGAGGACGAGCTACGGCGCGGGCTGCTGGCGGTGCTGGTGGAGCACGAGTACGTCAGCGACCGGTCCTATTACCTGATTTATCCCGAGCGCAAGTCGGAGCGCCCGGTGCTCAGGGCATTCCAGGCCTGGCTGGAGCAGCAGGCCCAGGCCTACCGGGCCGCGTCCGGGCCTGGCTGAGCAGCCTCGGCCAAGAAGTTCCATTTCCGCACAGATCCGTGCGAAGAAGTCGTTTGTTTCGCTCGCCGGGACTCTCTATATTTCGTTCACCCAGGGAATGCGGGCGTCCGCCCGGATGTTCCCTCTCTTTCCTTTTGAGACCGAGGCTGTTATGACGAACTCGCACAACCGTGTTTCCTTCAACTGGTCTGACCCGCTGCTGCTGGACGCGCAGTTGAGCGCCGACGAACGTCAGGTGCGCGATGCGGCCCATGCCTACTGCCAGGAGCGCCTGGCTCCCCGCGTCCTGGAAGCCTTCCGCTACGAAAAGACCGATCCGGCCATCTTCCGCGAGATGGGCAGCCTCGGCCTGCTGGGCGCCACCATTCCGGAGGCTTACGGCGGTGCCGGACTCAACTATGTGTGCTACGGCCTGATAGCACGCGAAGTCGAGCGCGTGGATTCCGGCTTCCGCTCGATGATGAGCGTGCAGTCCTCCCTGGTCATGGTACCCATCCACGAGTTCGGCACCGAAGCGCAGAAGCAGAAGTACCTGCCCAAGCTCGCCTCCGGAGAATGGATCGGCTGTTTCGGCCTGACCGAGCCCAACCACGGTTCCGATCCCGGCGGCATGACCACGCGCGCCAAGAAGGTGCCCGGCGGCTACAGCCTGACCGGCGCCAAGATGTGGATCACCAACAGCCCCATCGCCGACGTGTTCGTT
>DYIB01000106.1 GCA_020723855.1 Uliginosibacterium gangwonense | reverse complement strand
GGTTGAGGGCGCAGAAGCTGCCCAGCGCCCAGACGAGATCTGCTGCGGAGAAGTCGTACGCCGGCGGCTGAGCCTCTTCGGGCGTGCGCCTGGCACCGCAACGTATGTGAGCCAACCCGCCTCCCCTTTCTGTTTATTGTTTGGGCCGCCAACTATTTATTTGGCGTATTGATATTGGATATCGAGCAGCGGATTACAGCGGAAAGGGAAAGAGCGGTCAAGTGAAATCCGTCACGAATGGGCGAGCGGACGTTACAAACGGATGGGCGGCGGGATTACAGATAATATATTGATATACAAGACATATGTGGCGCGGGATATGCATTATCCTGCATTCTCATGTTGCATAATCACCTTTATTTCATCGGCACCCGTATCACGTTATCGGCAGCGGCCGCCGGTCGCGCAGGGCCAGCCAGCCGCGGATCGTCGGCGCCCGCCAGCAGGGCGTCCGCCCGGGCGGCCAGGCGCTCCAGCACCCCGTCCAGGGCAACGCGGTCATACAGTCAGAAGCGCTCCCCGTCCGCTCGATCGCTCATCACCCTTCCTCAGATTCCCAGCGAGTCCCACAGTTCATCCACGCGCCGCCGCACCGCGGAGTCCTGCACGATGGGGCGCCCCCATTCGCGCGTGGTTTCGCCCGGCCACTTGTTGGTGGCATCGATCCCCATCTTGGCTCCCAGGCCGGCCACGGGCGAAGCGAAGTCCAGGTAGTCGATGGGCGTGTTGTCGGCGATCAGCGTGTCGCGCGCGGCGTCCACGCGCGTGGTGAGGGCCCAGATCACTTCCTTCCAGTTGCGGATGTCGATGTCATCGTCCACGACGATGATGAACTTGGTGTACATGAACTGGCGCAGGAAGCTCCAGATGCCGAACATGACACGCTTGGCATGGCCCGGGTACTGCTTGCGCAGGGACACCACCGCCAGGCGGTAGGAGCAGCCCTCGGGCGGCAGGTAGAAATCGACGATCTCCGGGAACTGCTTCTGCAGCAGGGGCACGAACACCTCGTTCAGCGCCACGCCCAGCACCGCCGGCTCGTCCGGCGGCTTGCCGGTGTAGGTGCTGTGGTAAATGGGATCGCGGCGCAGGGTGATGCGCTCGATGGTGAACACCGGAAACTCGGCCTGCTCGTTGTAGTAGCCCGTGTGATCGCCGTAGGGCCCTTCCAGCGCCGTCTCGCCCGGATGGATCACGCCCTCCAGCACCATCTCGGCGCTGGCCGGCACCTGGAGATCGGAGCCGATGCACTTGGCCAGCTCCGTCCGGGCGCCGCGCAGCAGGCCGGCGAACTGGTACTCCGACAGGGTATCGGGCACCGGCGTGACGGCGCCCAGGATGGTGGCCGGGTCCGCCCCCAGGGCGACGGCCACGGGGAAGGGCTCGCCCGGCCGCGCTTCGCAGTGGTCGCGGAAATCCAGGGCGCCGCCGCGATGGGCCAGCCAGCGCATGATCACCTTGTTGCGCCCGATCACCTGCTGGCGATAGATGCCCAGGTTCTGGCGCGCCTTGCGCGGGCCGCGGGTGACCGTGAGCCCCCAGGTGATGAGGGGCGCCGCGTCTCCCGGCCAACAGGTCTGGATGGGCAGGCGCGCGAGATCCACGTCCGTGCCTTCCCACACCACTTCCTGGCAGGGGGGCGAGGACACCTGGCGCGGCGCCATGTTGAGCACCTGCTTGAGCATGGGCAGCTTGTCCCAGGCGTCCTTCAGTCCCTTCGGCGGCTCCGGCTCCTTGAGATAGGCCAGCACCCGGCCCACATCGCGCAGCGCCTCGATGCCGTCCTGGCCCATGGCCAGCGCCACCCGGCGCACCGTGCCGAACAGGTTGCCCAACACCGGGATGGAGCGGCCCCTGGGCTTTTCGAACAGCAGCGCCGGTCCCTGGGCGCGCAGCACCCGGTCGCAGATCTCGGTCATCTCCAGGCGCGGGTCCACCTCCACTGCCACGCGCTTCAGTTCGCCGAGTTGTTCCAGTTGCCGGAGGAAGTCGCGCAGGTCGCGGTAGCGCACGATGGTTGCCTGTGAGGGAATGGCCGGATTATAGCGGCCCTTCACGGGCACACCACGGGCACGCGCCCGCTCACCCGGATGCCCTCGGGCGTCACCTCGGCGCGGCAGGCGACGGCTTCCACGCCCGCCGCCAGCGCCCGGCGCAGCGCCCGCCCGTACTCGGGATCGATGGCATCCGCCGGCCGCACCTCCAGGGCGTCGGCCCGCTGGACGCAGAACACCAGCACGGCGCGATGGCCCTGCGCCACCATGGCCATCATCTCGCGCAGATGCTTGGCGCCGCGCGCACTCACGGCATCGGGGAACAGGGCGATGCCGTCGTGCACGGCGGCGGTGACGTTCTTGATTTCCACGTAGCAGGGCGCCCGGCCGTCGTCTTCCAGCAGCAGGTCGATGCGGCTGCCCTCGGCGCCGTAGCGCACCTCCCGGCGCAAGCGCCGGTAGCCGGCCAGCTCGGGGATCACTCCGGCGGCGACGGCCTCTTCCACCAGCCGGTTGGTGCGCCCCGTGTTGATCCCCACCAGCACGCCGTCGGCCTCCACCAGCTCCCAGGTGTGGGGGTACTTGCGCGTACCGCTGTCATGACGGCTGAGCCACACGCGGCTGCCGACCCGGGCGCAGCCGAGCATGGAGCCGGTGTTGGGGCAGTGGGCGGTGACGACGGTGCCGCCGCCCAGGTCCACGTCGGCCAGGAAGCGCCAGTAGCGGCGCAGCAGCCGACCTTCGATCAGGGGCGCGGCGAACTTCATGCGCCGCGCAGCAGGCGCGCCAGGCGCGCGATGCCCTCATCGGGCCGGCTGCGCGCGATCGCCACCACGGGCACGTCCCCGGCGTGGGCCGCCAGCACCTGGGCCGTCTCCTGCAGCGGCACCGGCGAGGAGTCGCTCTCGTTGACGGCGATGGCAGCGACGGGCGCGGCCGTCTCGCGCAGGGCGGCCAGGGCGGTGAGGGCGTGGCTCAGGCTGCCCAGATAGCTGCCCGTCACCAGCACGGCGGGAACGCCCAAGGCCGCGATCCAGTCGCGCACCGTGTGACTGGCGTCCAGGGGCACCATGCAGCCGCCCACGCCCTCGATCAGCACCAGCTCGGCGCCGGCGGCCTGCCGGCACCAGTCCACCAGGCGCGCAAACTCGATCGTCGCGCCCTCCCGCGCCGCGGCCATGTCGGGCGACAGGGGAGCGCGGAAGCGCCACGGGGAAATGCGCGCCACGGCCTCGGCACTGACCGCCTGACCCAGGGCGGCGAGCAGCACGCCGGCGTCGCTCGCCTCGGGCACGGCCGGGTCGTAGCCGCTCATCACCGGCTTGAGCGCCGCCACGCGCACCCCGGCTTGCCGCCAGTGGCGGCACAGGGCGCAGGCCACCCAGGTCTTGCCGATGTCGGTGCCGGTGGCGGTGATAAAATAACTCTGCATTGCGTCCTGCCGAATCATCCGGAAGTTTCGAATTCTAGCGCGGCGCCGCCGCGCCCCGAGGATCTCCCCGTCCATGGACCAGCAAACCGTTCCCACCTGGCTGGCGCAAGGCCTGCCCCATGTGTGGCTGCCCTATGCCCAGATGCGCACCGCCCCGACACCCTTGCCCGTGGTCGGCGCCGAGGGCGTGCGCCTCCGGCTGGCCGACGGACGCGAGCTGATCGATGGCGTCTCCTCCTGGTGGACCGCCTGTCACGGCTACAACCATCCCCACATCCGCGCCGCGGTGGCGAACCAGATGGCGCGCCTGCCCCACGTCATGTTCGGCGGCCTGGCCCACGAGCCGGCCTTCCGTCTCGCGGCGCGCCTGGCGCAGCTCGCTCCGGGCGACCTGGACCATGTGTTCTTCGCCGAGTCGGGCTCGGTGTCCGTGGAGATCGCCTTGAAGATGGCGCTGCAATACTGGCGCAACCGGGGCGAGGCGCGGCGCACGCGCTTCCTGGCCTTCCGCGGCGGCTACCACGGCGACACCTTCGAGGCCATGGCGGTGACCGATCCGGAAATCGGCATGCATGACGCGTGGCGGGCGAATCTGCATCAGCACCTGTTCGCCCGGCTGCCCCGGGACGCGGCCAGCCGGGCGGACCTGGAGCACCTGCTGCAGGAACAGGGAGAGCACGTCGCCGCCGCCATCGTCGAGCCCCTGGTGCAGGGCGCCGGCGGCATGCGCATGCACGACGGGGCGACGCTGCGCGCCTTGAGCGAGGCCTGCGCGCGCCACGGCGTGCTGCTCATCGCCGACGAGATCATGACCGGCTTCGGCCGCACCGGCCGCATGTTCGCCTGCGAGGAGGCGGGCATCGTGCCCGACCTGCTGTGCCTGTCCAAGGCGCTCACGGGCGGCACCCTGCCGCTCGCCGCCACCGTGGCGCGCCGCCACGTATTCGAGGCCTTCCTGGGCGACGATGCGGCCCGCGCCTTCATGCACGGCCCCACCTTCATGGGCAACGCCCTGGCCTGCGCCGCGGCCAACGCCTCCCTCGACCTGTTCGAGGGCGAGCCGCGCCTGGCGCAGGTGGCGGCCATCGAGAGCCAGTTGCGCCAGGAGCTGGAGCCCTGCCGGCGGCTTCCCGGAGTGGCCGACGTGCGCGTCAAGGGCGCCATCGGCGTGGTGCAGCTCAGCGAAGGCGGCCGCGCCGCCGCCCTGCGCCCGCACTTCGTCGAGCGCGGCGTGTGGCTGCGGCCCTTCGGCGACATCGTCTATGTCATGCCGCCCTTCGTCATCACGCCCGGCGAGCTGTCACGGCTCACGGGCGTGGTGCGCGAGGTGCTGCTCACCTGTCTGCCCGGCCCCGCCGGTGCCGCCGACGATGTGGTTTGACGACGCCCAGGACGAACAGCTCGCGGCCTTGGCCGCCGTCAGCCGCCTGCGCCGGCTGCGGCCGGTGTCGGCCTTCGGCGCGCGCCTGGAGCTCCCCGACGGCCGCGTCCTGATCGACGCCTCGTCCAACGACTACCTGGGCCTGTCCCAGCACCCCGAGGTGAAGGCGCGGGCCATCGCCTGGACCGGGCGCTACGGCGCCGGCACGCGCGCCTCGCGCCTGGTGACGGGCACCCTGGACGCGGTGCTGGAACTGGAGGACAAGCTGGCGCGCTTCAAGGGCAAGGAAGCGGCCCTCATCCTCAACTCCGGCTTCCAGGCCAATTCCACCGTGCTGCCGGCCCTGTTCGCCCTGGCGGGCCCGGGGCCGCTGGCCGTGTTCACCGACCGCCTCAACCACGCCAGCCTGCACCACGGCTGCCGCGCCGCCGGCGTAAACCAGATCCGCTTCCGCCACAACGATCTCGCCCACCTGGAAAGCCTGCTGCAGGAACATGGGGATGCACGCCGCTTCATCGTCACCGAGTCGGTGTTCAGCATGGACGGCGACCGCGCCGATGTCGCGGCGCTGGTGCGCTTGGCCCGCAGTTATGATGCTGTACTGTATATCGACGAAGCCCACGCCACCGGCGTGCTCGGCCCCCAGGGCCGCGGCCTGGGCGCCGAGGTCTCGGGCCCCGATGTGGTGGTGATGGGCACCCTGGGCAAGGCCCTGGGCGGCGCCGGCGCCTACATCGCCGGCTCGCGCCGGCTGATCGATTACCTGGTCAATCGCTGTGCCGGTTTCGTCTATAGCACGGCGCCACCCCCTGCCGCCTACGGTGCGGCCGATGCCGCCCTGGATCTGGTGCCCGACATGGAGGCCGAGCGCGCCCTGCTGGCGCGGCGCGGCGAGCGCCTGCGCGCCGCTCTCCAGGCGCGCGGCATCGACACCCTGGCGTCCACCACCCAGATCGTGCCGGCGGCGCTGGGCGCCGAGGAGGCGGCGCTGGACGCCCAGCGCCGGCTGGAAGAAGCGGGCGTGCTGGCGGTGGCGATCCGCCCGCCCACGGTGCCCAGGGGCGCCAGCCGGCTGCGCTTCTCCCTGTCCGCCGCCCTGTCCGACGAGGACTTCGACCTGCTGCTGGCAGCGGTGGCAAGCCTGTGAGCCCCCTGGTTGTCCTGGTCCATGGCTGGAGCTTCGACCCGCGCATGTGGGCGGGCGTGGTGGCACATCTGCCCGACCTGGAATGCGTGACGATCGATTTCGGTTACTTCGGGTCACGCCCATCGCGGGCAGGTCCGCTCCTACAAGATCGCAGAATCATCGCCGTCGGCCATTCCCTGGGTGTGCTGTGGCTGCTGACCCAGGCCGAATTCGACTTCCAGGCGCTTGTGTCGATCAACGGCTTCCCGCGCTTCCTGGAAGCGACGGGCTTCACCCCGGCGGTGCGCCCCGGCGCCTTGGCCCTGCTGCGCCGGCAGTTCCTGCGCGATCCGCTGCAGGCCCTGGCCCGGTTCCGCGCCGAGGCGGGCGCGCCGCCCATCGACGCCGCCCCCCACCGGGAGCGCCTGCTGCAGGGGCTGGACTGGCTGGCCGAGCTGGACGGACGCGCCCGTCTCGCCCAAAAGCTCGAGCGCACCTGGGCACTGGCCGGCGCCCATGACGCCGTCGTGCCCCTGGCCATGAGCCGCCAGGCCTTCCGCGCCCTGCCCGCGCAGCACTTCATGGTCGATGAGCGGCCCGGTCACGTGCTGCCCCTGACCGATCCCGCCCGGTGCGCCGAGCCGGTGCGGCGCGCCCTGCAATCCCTATGACCGGCACGCGCAAGACGCGGGTGGCCGCCCGCTTCCATACCGCCGCGGCACACTACGACCGCCATTCGCCGGTGCAGCGCCGCGTCGCCGCGACCCTGGCCCGGGCCATCCTGCAGCAGCCCCTGGCCGCCCGCCCGCGCGTACTGGAAATCGGCTGCGGCACGGGCCATCTCACGCGTGTGCTGGCGCCGCGCCTGGCCGGGGCCGACTGGCTGGCCACGGACATCGCCCTGGGCATGGTGGCCGCCTGCCGCGCCGCGGCGCCCCGGCCCACGCCCCGCTTCCTGGTGATGGATGGCGAGCGACCGGCGCTGCGCGGCCCCTTCGACCTGATCTGCGCCAGCCTCGCCGCCCAGTGGTTCGAGGATCTGCCCGGCACCCTGGCGCGCCTGGCCGACTTGCTCGCTCCCGGCGGCGTGCTCGCCCTGTCCAGTCTCGGCGCCGACACCTTCCGCGAATGGCGCGCCGCCCACGCGGCCCTGGGGCTGCAGGCGGCCACGCCCGAGTTCTGCGACCTGGCGGCCTTCGAACGGGCCTGGCCCTCGGAGCGCGCGGTGCGCGTCTGGGATCAGATCCTGGAGACCCGGCATGCCAGCGCCATCGATTTCGCGCGCTCCCTGCGTGCCATCGGCGCCGACACGCCGGCGCCGGGCCGCCGCCCCCTGGCGCCGGGGGAGCTGCGCCGGGTGCTGGCCTGGCTGGACGCGCAGGCACCGGTGCGCGCCACCTACCACGTGTTGTACGGCCTGCTACGCAAGGGCTGAGCGGGGATATTTCCCGGCGCGCACGCTCTAACCCTGCAGGCATGGCTCCCTGGGAGGATTTATGACGCAGCCACGCATCGCCGTGGTCACCGGCGCCAACCGCGGCATCGGCCGCGAAATCGCACGCCAGCTGGCTGCCTGCGGCCTGACCGTGGTGCTCACCAGCCGCGACCCGGCGCGCGGCCGCGCCGCCGCCGAGGCCCTGGCGCGCGACTACCCGACGCTGCTGTACCATCCCCTCGACGTCACGAAGCAGCACAGCGTCGACGCCCTGCGCGACTGGCTGCAGTCGCACTTGGGCCGCGCCGACGTGCTGGTGAACAACGCCGGCGTCATGCTGGACGGGGGCGGTCGGCGCATCGCCGACCTGTCCCTCGACGTGCTGCAGGCCACCCTCGAGGTGAACCTGTACGGGGCGCTACGCGTCACCCAGGCGCTGCTGCCCATGATGCGCCGCCACCGCTATGGGCGCATCGTCAATCTCTCCAGCGGCCTCGGACAGCTCGCCGACATGGGCAGCGGCACCCCCGCCTACCGCATCTCCAAGACCGCCCTGAACGCCTTCACGCGCATCCTGGCGGCGGAGCTGGAAGGCACCAACATCAAGGTGAATTCCCTGTGCCCCGGCTGGGTGCGCACCGACCTGGGCGGCCCCAACGCCCCGCGCAGCGTCGAGGAAGGGGCCGACACCGCCGTGTGGCTGGCGACCCTGCCGGACAAGGGCCCCTCGGGCGGCTTCTTCCGGGATCGGAAGCGGATTGCGTGGTAGCTAGACAAAAAGCCCGCGGCCTGCGCCTGCCGCGGGCTGCTGGGACGAACCGGCAATCAGATGCCGAGTATCTTCTTCGCCTTGGCCAGGGTATCCACCGACTCCTGGTGCTTCCCAGCCTGGTGCAACAGCTCACCATCGGCCCGCAGCTTCTTCACCTCCGACATCTGTTCGGCGGTGAGCTTCGGGTTCTTCGCCAGAGCTTCGTCGATTTTCTTCATGTCCGCCGGGCAGTGGAAGGCAAGAGCGGCAGCGCTGAAGGAGAGAGCGCCGGCGAGTACGGCCAACTTGCTTGTCTTCATTGTCATCCTCCTGGGGTTGAAAGGAAAGCGCGGGCCTGCGCCCGCCTTTCCAGCATAGTCGAAGCGCTTTATAGTTCAACCGGGTCGGTCATGCCTTGCCGGTTTCGGCGGACGGCCGATATTTGCGCAAAATCAATGCAGTCGGGCGATCGAAGGCGGATCATGGCGCCGTATGCCGAGAGTTGAGAGTCCAGTCCGTCCCGCCGCCGCGCCACCGCCGCTGGTATGCCGCCTGCAGGCAACCGAGCGCGCCGCGGTGGAGCGCTTCTTCCTCCAGGAGATGGACGAGGTGTCCCTGTACTGGCGCTTCTTCCGCAGCATGACCCCGGAAACCGTCCATGCCTACGTGGAGCAGATTCCGTTCACGGGCAAGGGCGCGGTGTTCGGCGCCTATGCGGGCAGCCGCCTGGTAGGAGTGGCGGAGTTGGCGGCCATCCCGGCGGACCCGCGCTGCCGAGCCGACAGCGCAGGCCCGGGCGGCGTCCCCGCCTGCGCCGACATCGGTATCGCCGTCTCCAACTACCAGCGGCGCCGCGGCATCGCCCGCGCCCTCATGGAGCGCCTGGTGCAGCATGCCTGGACCCGCGGCATCAAGCGCCTGCAGGTGTCGACGCTCAAGGCCAACCATCCCATGATCCGCCTGGCCGAGGCCTTCGGCTTCCGCACCATGATCGAGCAGAACGACGAGCTGATCATGCACGCCTTCCGCCCGGTCGGCTTCATTCCCCAGCCGCTGCTGCAGGCGGCCAAGGACATGGCGCCGGAGGAAAGCTGCGCCCGCGACGAGCAGGAACAAGGCACCAAGCCCGGGCGGAGAATCGTCTGCCCGGTGCTGCTGATGGACCGGAAGTGCCCTGACTAGCCTAGCGCAGGGCGTAGTCGGCGGCGATGCCGGCGAAGATGACGGCTCCCACCCAGTTGTTGTGCAGGAAGGCCTTGAAGCACTTGTCGCGGCTGCGGTCGCGAATCAGGGTGTAGTGATAGGCCATGAGCCCCGCCGCGGCCAGCAGGCCGGCGTAATAGATCCAGCCCAGCCCCACGCGCCAGCCCACCGCCGCCAGGATCATTAGGGTCGCCCCATAGCACACCAGCACGGCAGCCACGTCGTAGCGGCCGAAGGTGATGGCCGAGGTCTTGATGCCTATCTTCAGGTCGTCGTCCCGGTCCACCATGGCGTACTCGGTATCGTAGGCGATCGCCCAGAAGATGTTGGCCGCCAGCAGCGCCCAGGCGAGCGGCGGCACGGTGAATTGCAGGGCGGCGAAGGCCATGGGGATGCCGAAGCCGAAGGCGATGCCGAGATAGGCCTGGGGAATGGCCAGGAAGCGCTTGGTGAAGGGGTAGCTGGCGGCCAGGAACAGGGCCACCACCGCCAGGGCCCACACCAGCCGGTGCAGCGGCAGGATCAGCAGGAAGGCGGCCAGCGACAGCACGGCCGCAAGCCACAGCGCCTCCTTCTCCGACACGGCGCCCGTGGCCAGCGGCCGGTTGCGGGTGCGCGCAACAAAGGGATCGAAATGGCGGTCGGCATAGTCGTTGATCACCACGCCGGCGGAGCGCATGAGCACGGTGCCCAGCACGAAGATCCACACGACGAAGCCGCTGGGCTTGCCGTTGCCGGCGATCCACAGGGCCCACAGGGTGGGCCACAACAGGAGCAGGATGCCGATGGGCTTGTCCAGCCGCATCAGCCTCTCGTAGTGGTTGAGACGCTCGACCAGGGTCATAGGCTCAGAATCTCCGGCAGAAACACTTCACTCACCAGGAGCGGACGGCCTTGCAGGCAGAAGCGCGAGCGCCGCGCCCACAGGACCGGCAGGGTGGCGCCGACGGCGCACGCCGCCCCTTGCCACAGGGCATGGCGCCGGTCCACGCGCCGAAACTCCAGGGGCGTACGCGCCACGCGCGGGTCGGCGAACAGGGCCGCGCCCAGGGGCCGCGTGCCCATGCCGGCGACCAGCCGCCAGGGACCCCGGGCATTTTCCCGCGGCAGGACGCTGTGCGCAAACACCACCGGCACGCCGTCGGCCAGCAGCAGCACCTCGCGCACCCAGGCGCGCTCGCCCCGGCGCAGGCCGAGCACCGCCCGTTCGTCCCCATGGGGCGCCAGCCACGCCTGGCGCACCAGGCGCACACGGAGTTCCCGGCAGCGTGCCGCGATCCGGGCGGTGAGGGAGCCCGCATTGCACAGCCAGGGGCGGTAGGGACCGGCCCAGGGCCGGGCACCCCAGCCGCCCGAAACACGCAAGCATGACATGGGAGACAAGAAATCCCGGCAAGGCCGCGCATGATACGCCAAAACGCGCAGCACCCCCGTCCCTCGCCTCACACTTTCAGGTAGTCGGCG
>DYIB01000105.1 GCA_020723855.1 Uliginosibacterium gangwonense | reverse complement strand
AGCTACGGCGCAGTCCAGCGAACTACCGGGCTGGAGTCATCGTGAAACAAAAAATTCCAGAAGTTGACGCCGAGCAGGAACAGGAAGGCTTCCGCCTGGCCGAAGGCGGCCGCGCCACCGTCCGCTGCCAGAGCCCACTGCGGCGTGTTGCGGAACTGCCACGCCTCCAGGGTGAGCAGGATGAGCGGCACCACCTGCAGGGTGGAGAACACGCCGCCCACGGCCAGGGTGGCGACCGGCTTGGCGTTCCAGTAGAAATTATGGGAAATGCCCAGCAACCCGGAGCCGAGGAACAGCAGCGTGGCGAGATAGACGATGCGGGAGGCGGCGCCGTGGTTGACGAAGCCCATCATGTACATGAAATAGGCCAGCACGGCAGTGGTGAACACCTCGAAGAAGGCCTCCACCCACATGTGGATCACCGCCCAGCGCCAGAAGTCGGCGACGACGAAATTGGTCTCGGGCGTGACGACGAAGCCGGACAGGAACAGCAGCGTCACGCAACCCACCGCATAGAGCAGCCACTTGGGCAGCATCCAGGCGTCACCCTGGCGCCACAGGGGCGCCACGGCGCGGGCGATGACGGCGCACCACAGGGCGATGACGGCGAACAGCAGGCCTTGCCACAGCCTGCCCGGCTCGACGAATTCCCAGCCCTGGTTGCCCAGCAGGTGCCAATACTCGCCCAGCGCCCCGCTGGGACCAAGAGCGATGCCTGCCAGGCTGCCCACTACCATCAGCACGAACAGGCGGAACAGCAGGCTTACCAGGGCCAGTTGCCCCTGCGGCTCCTCGGGCACGGCGCAGGACAGGACGAACACCGAAGCGCCCACCCAGCAGGCGGACACCCACATCAGCGCCAGATGCAGATGCCAGGCACGCACCACGGTGACGGGCAGGAACCGGGCCAGGTCGGCCCCGAACACCCGGGTCAGGCCCAGGAAGTCGTGGATGGTCAGCACGCCTGCCACGATCTGCAGCACGAACAGCAGGGCCGCGGCCACAAAGAACTTGTATGTGGCCCGTTGCAGGGGCGAGGGACGAAAGCCCGCCAGGCGCTCGGGCGTGGCCACCGCCTCGGTCCTGCCGGCGCTGTCCGCCTGGTGCCAGCCGGCGCTGCGGCTGTAACGGCCGTAGAGGAACAGCACGGCGCCCAGGGCGGCGACCAGCGCCAGGGCGGCGATGACGCTCCACATGAGCACCGGCGCGCTGGGGCGGTTGCCCGCCAGCTCGTCGTAGGGCCAGTTGTGGGTGTAGGAGTAGTGGTGGCCCGGCCGCTCGGCACCGCACACCCAGCCGCCCCAGAAGAAGAAGGCGGCGAGGTCGCGCAGCTCGTCCGGGTCCGTGATGTAGCCGGCCGGATGGAAGGCTTCGCTCCCCTCGCCCCGGAACATGGCCGTGTAGCCCCGCACCATCTGGCGATAGGCGTAGGCCTGGGCCTCGCTCACGGTAACCGCGTTGCGCGCCGGGTCGTAGCGGTTGGCCTTGATCTCGCGCCGGGTCTTCGCTTCCGCGGCCAGCGGGTCGGCGCCTTCGGCCGAGGCATGGAAGTCGCGCATGGCGCGCGCCATGTGCTGCAGGGCATCGGCGGTGAAATCCGGCCCGCGCCCGGCGCCATCCCCGAACATGCTGCCGTAATTCATCAGGCCGTAGCGCAGGAACACTTTCTGGCCGCGGGTGATGGCGGCCGCGTCCACCACCGTCTCGCCGGACTCGGTGACGAAATCGGGAACGGGCGGCGCATCCAGGTAGGTGCGGGTGCCGACGAACAGCATGCCGCCGACGCCGGTGGCCAGCACCAGGGCCAGGGGCAGCCACCAGTTGCGCCGATTCATCACCCAGCGGTTCCACCAGCCGCCCACGGTCCGGGATGGAGTCGCGCCCGCCACGCTCATTGCACGCACTCCTCGCCGCTGCCGTCGAGCGGCTGGAGGGGCGGCAGTTCCGGCGCCGCCACCACCAGGGGCAGCTCCATGCTCAGGGACAGGAGGAAGGCCACCAGGTCCTCCTTCTCCTGCCCGGTCAGGCCCAGGGGTTTGAGCAGGGGCGACTTGTTGGGTGCCTCGCCGCCGCCTCGGTCGAAGAAGTCCACCACTTCGCGCAGGGTGGCAAACACGCCGTTGTGCATGTAGGGGCCGGTGTATTTCAGCTCGCGCAGGCTGGGCGTGCGGAACTTGCCGATGTCGGCCGGATCGCGTGTCTGATAGTAGCGTCCCAGGTCCTCGTCCAGCCCTCGGTATACCGCCCGCGGCACGTCGCGCTGGGCGTTCTGCCAGCGCACCGCGATCTGCACCAGGGGATGGCCGTCGAACAGGGGCTGGCGCGGCACGCCCAGGGCGTGGAAATCCTGATCGGTGGCGAGCGCCCCGTAGTGGCAGCGAATGCAGCCGGCCTTGCCCTGGAACAGGGCGAAGCCGCGCCGCGCCGACTCGGACAGCGCCGCGGCATCGCCCGCGAGATGGCGGTCGAAGGGGACCAGGCGCGGGTCCGTGACGATGGTGCGCTCGAAGGCGGCGATGGCCTGCCAGGCGTGCTCCAGTTGCGGCCACTCGGTGCCGAACACGCGCCGGAAGCGCTCCACGTATTCCGGCACGAAGCGCAGGCGCATCTCCTGCATGGAGGCCTTGCCGTTGCCCTCCACCGGCGCCTGCATGGCCGAGCGCGCCTGCACCTCCAGGCTGTCCAGGCTGCCGTCCCACATGAGCCGCCTGAAGTGGGCGGCATTGAGCACGGTCGGGTTGTTGCGCCACAGGCGATGGCCCGGATAGCCGGGCGCCAGGGCGTCGCCATGGGTCCAGCCGCGCTGCGGCATATGGCAGGAGGCGCAGGAGGTGGAGCCGTCGCCGGACAGGCGCGGATCGAAGAACAGCAGCCGGCCCAACTCGATCATCTCGGCATTGGCCGTGCCGCTGTGCTCGATCGGCGGCAGGGTGGCCAGGGGCGGATAGGCTTCCCGGTGCAACGGCAGCACGTAGGCCGCCGCCAGGAGGGCGGCGCAGACGGCCACCAGCAGGACGTACCGCCTCATCGCCCCGCTCCTGCCGCCGTGCCGTAGTCGTAGGCCGGCGGCTCTGCCGCCGGCTGCAGGGGAGCGGACAGGGCCCGGAGGAAGGCCACCAGTGCCTGCCGCTCGCCCGCCGTGAGGTTCAGCGGCCGCAGTTCGCTGCGCGCGCCGCCGCCGCGGTCGTAGAAGTCCACCACCTGTTCCAGGGTGGCGAACACGCCGTTGTGCATGTAGGGGCCGGTGTGGGCCAAGGCGCGCAGGCCGGGGGTAAGGAAGCGGCCGCGGTCCTCCGGGCGCTTGCTGACGGCATAGGCGCCGGGGTCGTCGCGCTGGGCCATGTAGTCGGGCACGCCCAGATCCGCCAGGTAGTGCAGCAGCGTGATGGTGCGCAGCGGCTCGCGCCGCAGGGCCGGATGGGCCGGCACGCCGGTGCGGTGCAGCCGGCCGTCGGAGGCGAGCGGCCCGTGATGGCATTGCACGCAGCGCGCCTTGCCGGTGAACAACGCCATGCCGGCGCGCGCCAGGGGCGGGAGCGCGTCGGCGTCGCCGCGCAGCGCCGCGTCCACCGCCGTGTCGCCCGCATCGAGCGTGACCAGGAACTCGGCGATGGCCTGCCAGGCCTGGGACGCCCGGGGCTCGGCGGCGGCGCCGAAGGCGCGCCGCCACAGGGCGAGCAGCGCCGGCACCTGGCGGATGCGCTGCTCGATGATGCCGCCGTTGCCGTTCATGAAATGGGGCGCCAGCACCATTTCCTCCACCACCTGCGCCAAGTGCGTGCCGCGCCCGTCCCACAGCAGGCGCGGCCGCAGGCGCACCGACAGCAGCCCGGGCGCGTTGCGGAAGTACTCGGTACCCTGGTAGCCGCGCGACAGGGCCTGGCCGTCGGCGTAGCCCTTGGCGGGATCATGGCAGCTCGCGCAGCTTCGGCTGCCGTCGCCCGAGAGCCGCGGCTCGAAGAACAGGTGGCGGCCGAGCTCGGCGAGCGCCGGGTTCACCCGTGCCGGCGCCGGCAGCGGCTCCAGGCGCGGTTCCGGCGCGGCGAGTCCGGGCGCAGCGGCGCACAGCCCCAGGACGAGGACTGCGATGCGCCGGGCCCGCCTCATTTGACGAACTTCTCCCCGCTGTAGCGCACCAGCGGCGCCTGCTGCAGGATCACGGTGCAACTGCGCTTCCAGGTGAGGATCTCCTGCATGAGCCGCGCCTCCTCCCCGGCCGACAGTCGGGCCGCCGCGTTCCTTGGCACATCGATGAAAAAAACGCGGCCGGCATCGGCGGGGGCGAACTGGCCGCGCAGGGACGCCTCGCGCTTCGCCCCTTCCGGCGGCGGATGGCAGCCCATGCAGTTGAGGGCATAGAGAGTGGCCGCCGACTGGCCGGCGGCCACGGCGAGCGGCGCAGCCAGTACCGCCGCCGAAGTTAGCCGCCGCAGCACGGCGCCCATGCGTCACCTCACTTCTTGATGCTGATGACCTGGGGCCGGGTGACGGACTTCAACCCTTCGATGCCGAACTCCACGCCATAGCCGGAGCCCTTGATGCCGCCGAAGGGCACCATGGGATGGATCATGCCGTGCTGGTTGATCCACACGGTGCCGGCCTGGATGCGGCTCGCCACCCGTTTCGCCTGCTCCACGTCGGTCGACCAGACCGAGGCGCCCAGGCCCGCATCGAGCCGGTTGGCGCTGGCGATGGCCTCTTCCACGTCGCGGTACTTGATGATGGGCAGGACCGGGCCGAACTGCTCTTCATCCACCAGCCGGTCGCCGTCCTTGAGGCCCGTCACCAGGGTCAGGGGATAGAAGTAGCCGGGGCCGCCTTGGGGCTCGCCGCCGCACACGATGGTGGCGCCGGCCTGCCTGGCGCTCTCCACTAGGGCGACCACCTTGTCGTACTGCATCTTGTTCTGGATCGGGCCCATGACGGTGCCTTCGTCCAGGCCGTTGCCCATGGGCATCGTCTGGGCGAGCTCCTGGAGCGCCTGCACCGTCGGTTCGAAGATGCTCTCGTGCACGTAAAGCCGCTTGGCGCACGCACAGGTCTGTCCCATGTTGAGGAAGGCACCCCAGAACAGGCCCATGGCCATGGCCTTGGGGTCGGCGTCCGGCAGCACGATGGCCGCATCGTTGCCGCCCAGCTCCAGGGTGGCGGGCACCAGGTTCTTCGCCGCGGCCTCGGCGATCTTCCTGCCGGTGGGGCCCGAGCCGGTGAACATGATCTTGTCGATGCCCGGGTCGGAGACCAGCCAGGAGCCGACTTCGCCCGGTCCGCTGATGGTGTTGACCACCCCCTTGGGCAGCACTTCGCTGATGAGACGCACCAATTCGAGCGTGCCGATCGAGGTGTATTCGGACGGCTTGATGACAACGGTATTGCCGGCGCGGATCGAGGGGATGATCTGCCAGACGGCGATGAGCAGCGGCCAGTTCCACGGCGCGATGGCGCCGATGACACCATAGGGCTTGCGGTGTACCTCGTCGCGGCGCGTGTCGTCCTCGAAGGCCACCTCGACGGGCAGATCGAGGCCGGCCGGTACCCGGGTCCACACTTCGCAGCCCCACAGCTCGAAGCGCGATCCGGGCACCTGGTCGGGACCTATGCCGCCCAGGGGCTTGCCCTGCTCGCGCGTGACCCATTCGGCAAGATAGTTGGCGTTGCCCTTGATGACCTCGGCGACTTGCATCATGAGGGCCTTGCGCTCGGCCTCCGGGCGCGCGGCCCAGGCGGGTTGCGCCGCGCGCGCCGCCGCGATCGCCTCGGCCACCTGCCGCTTGCTGGAAATGGGCACGCGGCCGAGCGCCTCGCCCGTGGCGGGATTGATCGACTCGAAGGTCTGCTCAGAGCCCACGAGCCGGCCGTCGATGGTGTTGAGATAGGTTTTCATGCGTGGCTCTCCGGTGTTGGTGGTTGAGAGAGAAGCGGGGAGGAGTCAGTTCGTCCCGCTGCCGGCCGCACCGGCGACGATTCCGTGCTTCGAGTAGGCCTGGATGCGCCCGCCCGACACGGCAAAGGCGGTCAGCGAAAGATTGTCTTCGCGCTGGCTGCCGGTGAAACTCGCCCCGCGGTCGGTGCTCTGCAATTGGACGCCGTCGAGTCCGACCGCGACGACCCGGTCGCCCACTTCGGCGATGTGGGTGATCGAACTCTTGGTGCCACTCGCCACGGCCTGCCAGGTACGCCCGTCGTCCGTGCTGCGGTAGATGGTGCCGCGCAGGCCGGCCACGATCAGGGTGTCGTCCTTGAGGGCGCAGCCGGTCCAGAAGGAGCCCTTGTAGCCCGTGTTCAGGTAAGTCCAGGTGGCGCCCTGGTCGTCCGAGCGCAGCACCGTCCCCCTTTCGGCGGCGACGAAGATGGTGCCCTTGCTGTTGGCGAAGATCGCCATCAGGTTGCGGTCCGCGCGTCCGCCCTCCGGGGGAGCGGGCACAGTCACCTCGCTCCAGGTCTTGCCCCCGTCGCGGGTGGCGAGCACCAGCGACCAGAGGCCCACCGCCAGGCCGTGCCCGGCATCGGTGAAGTGCACCGAAAAGAGCGGCCGGTCGACGCTGGTGTCGCTGCGCTGCAGGACCCAGGTCTCGCCGCCGTCGCTGGTATGCAGGATCACGCCCCAGTGCCCGACCGCCCAGCCGTTCCTGGCGTCGACGAAGGAAACCGACGTCAGGGTGGCGCGGGTCGGCACCGCCCGGGCCTGCCGAAAGCTCATGCCGTCGTCGTCGGAGAGCAGGACCACGCCGTGGTCGCCGACCACCACCAGCCGCTTGCCAGCGCGGGTGGCGGCGAGGAGCATTTCCTCGGTCGCGTAGCTGCGCTTCACGGCCGGCTGTTGCTCGACCGGCGCGGCAGGTTGTGCGGCGGCCAAGGCGGGCGGCATGAGGGCGGCGGAAAGCAGGAACAGCCAGGCAGCGACGGCGAACGCCGTCTGCAGCGGGTCGGCGCCTGGAAATCCCCCCCAGCCCCCCTTTTTCAAAGGGGGGAGAAGCTCGACATCAGCAATGCAGCGTTTCATCGTCAATGCTCCAGGATGCCGGGGGCACGCACGGGGCCCCGCCGCGGGAACAGGCGCTCCAGCCATACGGCCAGGGCCGGCAGCGCCGTCATGGCCATGACCAGGTTCACCATGAACATGAAGGCCAGCAGCTTGCCCATGTCGGCCTGGAACTTCAGCGCCGAGAAGGACCAGGTGGCCACGCCCACGGCCAGGGTGATGGCGGTGAAGATGGTCGCCATGCCCACCTCGAGAATCGCATGCTCCAGGGCCTTGACCACCGGTTGCCCCTTGGCGAGGTGCAGTTGCAGCCGGTTGTAGATGTAGAAGGCATAATCGACGCCGATGCCCACGGCCAGCACCATCACCGGCAACGTGGCCACCGTGAGGCCGATTTCCAGCTCCTTCATGAACCAGTAGCCGATGAAGGTGCCCACCGTGAGGGGCAGGCAGCAGGCGATCATGGCGCGGAAATCGCGATAGACCAGGAAAACGAGAACGAGGATTGCCGCATAGACGTAGAGCATCATCGGCAGCTCGCTCTTTTCCACTTCTTCGTTCACCGCCGCCAGCACGCCCGCGTTGCCCGAGGCGAGCGCGACCTTGACCCCCTCCAGCCGGTTCTCCGCGCGGAAGCGCTTGACCGCTTCGATCACGCCGTTGATGGTGGCCGCCTTGTGATCGGTAAGAAACAGGTGGGCGGCGACCATGCTGCAGTCCTTCTTCATGTAGCCCCGGATGCGCCCGATCTCAACCGACAGGGCCGCGTAGTTGGCCGGATCGATGGGCACCACGTACATCTTGGGGTTGCCCTCGTTGTAGCCCTCGTTGTAGGTGCGCAGCAGCTCCGCGTAGGAACTGGTGGACAGCACGCCTGGTACATGGCGCATCCGGGCAACGAATTCGTCCTGGTACAGGCCGATCGCCACGTTCTCGCAGGATTCGGGCGGCGCCTCGAACGGCACCGTGAGCCAGTCCAGTCCCATGTCATAGTTGGCGGCGATGGCCACGGCATCGCGATTGAAGCGCGACTCGGCGCGCAGTTCGGGGGCGCCCGGCTGGAGCGTGCCGATGACCCGGTCCCGGCTTTGCCATACGGACAGGGCGAAGACCGCCGCGACCCCGGCCAGCACCACCGCGGCGTTGCGCGGTTCGGCGACGCGGGCCAGGATGCGCAGCCAGGCGGCGCGCTTTTCCCGCTTCAGCATGGCCTTGTCGGCGTAATCCTTGGTGAAGCGCATGAGGGATGCTGCCAGGGGCAGCATCACCAGGTTGGTGCCGATCTTGTAAGCCACGCCGATGGAGGCCGTGATCGCCAGTTCGCGCACCATGGGGATGGGAATCAGAATGAGCGTGATGAACGAGACGAAGGCGGTCACCAGGGCCAGGGTGCCGGGGATCAGCAGTCCGGTGAAGCTGGCGCGGGCCGCCTGCTCAGTGCTGCGGCCGTGGGAGAGCTCGCGCACGATGTAGTTGATCTGCTGCACGCCGTGGGAGACGCCGATGGCGAAGATGAGGAAGGGCACCAGTACCGCCAGGGGATCGAGGCCGTAGCCCAGCAAGCGCAGGGTGCCGAACTGCCAAACGAGAGAGGCGAGGGAGCAGAGCACGGGCAGCAGGGTGAAGCGCACCGAGCGGCAGTACCAATAGACCGCCAGCGCCGTAAGCCCGAAGGCCGCGGCGCAGAATTCGAGCACGCCCCTGGCGCCGTCGGCGATGTCGCCGATCTGCTTGGCAAAGCCGATGATCTGGATCTCGAAATCCCCATCCTCGAACTTGCGGATCTTGTCTTCCAGGATGCGGTTGTAGGCCACGTAATCGATCTTGGCGCCGTTGGCGTCGAACTCGTTCAGCTCGGCGACGATCATGGCGCTGGTCTGGTCGCGGCCCACCAAGGTGCCCACGAAACCGCCCTGGTTCGCCGCCCGCTGGATGGCGGCGATGGTCGCCGCGTCGAGCTGCTCCGGGGTCACATTGCCCGGGATCACCGGGTCGGCACGGAAGCCCTCTTCGGTGATCTCGTTCACGAAGCTGTTGGGCGTCCACAGGGACTGCACGCCCAGGCGCGACACGTTGGGCAGGAACATCACCGCCTGGGTCACGTCGTAGAGCCGGGTGAGCGCCTCCCTGGTCCAGATGGTGCCCTTGCGCGCCTTCACCACGATGTTGAGGCGGTTGGCCCCCAGCACGTCGTCCCGATACTTCTGGAAGGTCTGGACGTACTCGTGGCCGATGGGCATCTGCTTCTCGAAGCCCGCGTCCATGGTGAGCTTCAGGGCGAACCACCCCATCAGCGCCGTGAGCGCCAGGAACAGGGCCAGGATCACCTTGCGCCAGCGGAAGACGAAGTCCTCCAGGCGCCGGATCCAGGCCGTGAGGAAACGGTCGGTCTCGTCGACGCCGAGAATGTTCAGCATGGGAGGAACGGGAGCGGCGCAGGCCGCTCCCACGGCTCAGAAGTTGCGCGTGACGTAGGCACCGTAGAAGTCCCGGTTGCGCAGGGGCTGGTCCAGCACGCTGGAGCCGCCCCAGAATTTCGCGTAGTTCACGCCCACCACCCAGGTCGCGGGATTCCTGGTGAAGGTGACGATGAGGTTGGCGGACTTGGCCCCTTCCATGAACAGGGCCATGGCGTTGGGCGTCCTGCCCTTGACCGCCTGGAAGTAGTAGATCTCCGGCGTGACCTGCCAGCCGGGGATGAGCTTGCCGTCGTAGGTCCAGCTGAAGTCGAAGTTGTAGCCCCACGATGTCCTCGTGCCCGCGGACGCGGCCGTGCCGAAGGCCGGATCGTTCGGATCCAGGAAGCCCCAGCCCCAGTAGCCGGCGGCCACCGGCACCCCCTGGTAGCTCGACTTGAGCTTCGGGTAGCGCACCGCGACGACTTCGGCCAGCAGCGTCGCCGTGTCCGCGCCGAGGAAGTTCAGGATTGCGCCGTAGTCGCCGGGCGTCATGCTGAGCAGCCCCGTCAGGTGGAACTGGTACTTCTTCTCCTCCACGTAGCACTTGCCCCCAGGCAGGCAGGCGTTGCCATCGGTGGTGTTGACCCCCAGCGGATGCAGGGAAACGGCATCCCTGGGCCGGTAGGAGAGCTCCGCGCCGACGGCCCAGTCGCCCAGGGGGAAGTTGGTGCTGATGCCGTAGAGGGTGCGGTTCTCCAGGTAGGAGAAGAAGGCTCCCGTCACCGCTGCGGGATCGGCATAGGTCACCACGGGCGCCTTGTCGTGATAGCGCATGGCGTACAGGCCGAAGTTGGCCCGGGTGCCCTCGGGCTGGTAGCGCAGGGCCAGGCCGAACTGGCCGGAGTCCTTGGGCCTGCCGGGCGTGGGCGTCGCGAACACACCCGGAGCGAAGCCGTCCGCGCCCTTGCCGATGGTCGCGGTGGACCAGTAGCTGCCCACGGGCGGAAAGTAGTTGGCGTTCCAGTGGGTCTGCACGTAGGCCTCGGCGTTCAGGCCCCGGCCCAGGCCGCTGGCGACACTGACGATGGACGCGGGCAGGAACACCTCCTTCAACTGGGTGCCGGGCTGGGACAGGCGCATGATGTCCAGGGCGTTGGTCTGGTTGATGCCGCCGGGCAGGAACAGGCTTTCGCCCCAACTGATCACCTGGTTGCCGGCGCGCACCCGGGCGCGCTCGCCGCCCACATCGAATTCCTTGCTCAGCCAGAAATCCAGCAGCCGGGCCTTGAAGCGCAGATCCCTGCCCGCTTCGCCGGGAAAGGCGTCCGTGGACCCGGACAGGGTCTGGGCGCCGCTGATGTAGCCGGAGGCATGGGTCGCCGAAAAATCCTTCACCCAATTGACCCGCGCGAAAAACTTCCAGCTCTCTGGCATCCTGAGCAGCAGCTCGTGGGTGCCCTTGAAGTAGGTGGTGAAGGCGTCGCCCTTCTTGTAGTTGAGGTTGCCCTGGTCGTTGTAG
>DYIB01000104.1 GCA_020723855.1 Uliginosibacterium gangwonense | reverse complement strand
AGGGCGTGGTGGTGCCAGTACACGGCCACGTTGGGGGCCTCGTTGGCCCCGGTGACCCACTCGAGCACGATCCGGCTGGACAGCTCGCGGTTGAGCATCCGCGAGAGCCGGGCGTCGTGGTTGCCCGGGAAAATGTGGATGCTCTCGAAATACTGCCGCAGCCAGGCCACCAGCAGCCGGGCGTCCCGGACCTCATCCTCAGTAGTCCAATCGCGTTCCTGGCCCCACTTGCTTAAATGGCCGAAATCGAGCAAATCGCCGGCGATCACCAGCCGCCGCACGTTGAGCCGCACCGCCCGCTCCACGCAGTGCCTGATCCAGGCCGGGTCGTGGCTGGGCACGTGGAGGTCGGAGAGGATGAGCGCGGGGGCCGGGATGCGCGGCCAGTCGTCCCGCCGGGGGGCGCGGGGCTCGGGCAGGGCCACCTCGATGGCCCCCGCCGGGGGTTGGCGCGGGGGTGGGGGCGGGCCGCCCTCCTCTTCGCAGTCGCACTGCGCCTTCCCCGGCCGCACGACCTCGAGGCGGCAGCCGGGGCCGCAGCGCTCCCAGGCGTTGCCGAAGCCGTCCTCGAGCACCATCTCCGGGGGTTCGGGGTTATCGGCGTCGAGGCTCCGCAGGTAGCGGAGGGCGGCCTCGGCCCTGTAGGGGGTCCAGCCCAGGGCCTCGGCCACGGCCTTGCGGCCGGGCGTGGGGGGGCCGGGGGCCCGGCGGGGGGTGTTGATGATCTGCCGGATCGTATCGATATGAGCGTCGGTGAGCCAGTTCGGGCGTCGCATCGGCCTCCTTTCAGCCCTGCACGGCATCCAGGCGGGGGCGCTCGAGGAAGGCCTCGAGCAGGTCCATCAGCAGTTCACGATGGCCTCGAGGTCGGTAGCGTCCAGGTCGATCAGGGCCGATACGGTCTCGAGCGTCAGCCCGCGCCCATCGGGACGTATCACGGCGGGTACGAGTTGTTCCACATCCTCAAGCTCGATCTCGGCCAGCTCCCATCTATCCATACATCCCCCACATCTCCACCGCCTGCCCCAGCCACCAGGCCAACGCCAGCGCCAGGGCGATGATCAGCGACCGGGCCAGCCACTCGGGCAGCCAGCGGTCCGCCCACCACAGGAGCAGCGCGACCAGCAAGGCCACGCCGAGACCGGCCAGGAGCGCGGCAAACCCCGCCAGGAGCAGCAGGGCCTCAGCGAGCACGGTCCCCCCTCCCGGTCAGGTTGCGGGCGATGTCGCGGGCCCAGGCCAGCGCGGCCTCGAGGGCGGCCTGGGGGCTGGGGCCGGGGAAGGTGGCGGTGACGGTGTCGCCCCCGGCCGATAGCCGCACCTGGGCGTAGTAGCGCCCGCCGGCCGGCCAGACGGCCAGCAGGCGGGCCTCGAGCGGGCTCACTGCCGGAGCACCGGGGGCAGGTGGGAGAGGATGGCCCCGGCGGGCTTGTCGCGGAACCCCCCCACCCACACGCCGAACACGCAGGGCCGGCCCGCCTCCAGGCGCAGCATCCCGCTGCCGCTGGAGCCCCCGGCCCCGTTGATGTCCGCGAACATCATCCCCCCGATGGCCTCCTCGTCCTCGGGCGAGTCGGGGAAATGCAATTCGCCGGAGTAGCTGCCGCCCCGCAGGATGGGCAGCATCCCCAGCGGGCCGGTCCAGGCCCACACGTCCTCGCCCACCGCCGGGCGCTCGGCGCACAGGGGCAAAGCCGCCGAGGCGTCGAAGGGGCCGGGCAGCTCGAACACCGCCCAGTCGCCCTCCTTCCACGCCCCGACGCCCTCGAACTCCCACCACTTCAGCCGCGCCCTGACCAGAAGGTCGGGGTCGCTGCCCTGGGAGATGTAGTAGCGGGCGTTGGGCGCGTCGGCCACGCAGTGCCCGGCCGAGAGGAAGCGCGGGCCGTCGGCGGTGCGCACCAGGGTGCCGGTGCAGATCACCCCGATGCGCCCGCCCTCCACCGCCCACAGGTTGTAAGCCGCCGCCCTGGCCTGTACAATCGGCTCCGGCATCCCCGCCAGAACGATGCCCCAGAAGATCGCCGCCCCCAGCAGGGCGGCCGCTGCTTTTCTCATGGTTTTCTCCTTGTTCAAGCGGGCCGGCCTTTTGTTTAATAGCCGGCCCGCTTACTTAACGCGGCGTTGCCGATGGCTTACGTCTCCAATGGATGGGGCCACCCGCCATATCAGTTGCCCCTCACCCTCACCCCCTTCCAGTAGACCAGGGCTCCCTCGAGGTTGAGCGGGCCCGCACTGTCGTCACGCACGGTCCCTGAACCACGGCTGCCCTGCTGGTAGCGGAAGCGCCAGGCATCCCGCGTGAAGATCGAATCGGCAGTGACGTGCCAGGTGCGGAAGCCGGGCTTGACGTACTGCCGCACCGAATCGCCGTCGCCCTGGTTGCGTGGCTCCATGCCCATGGGGTCGCTGTAGAACACCCCACTGCCCAGGGCTAATTTGGCGTCCACGCCACGACCCACCGGCGGCGTCTGGTCGGCTCCCGCGATGACCAGGTGGCGCTGCTCGCCGGTTTGGTCCCCTCCTGGGAATAGCAATTGGTCACAGGTCAGGTACCCGTTAGCGTCCCGCTCGTCTGAGCAGCGAGACACCGGGTTTTGGATGATGTAGCCCGAGGCCCCGAACGTCCCGATGCGGGTGTGCCACGAGGGTTGCCAGGACTCGTAGCCCAGTTGGCTGATCAGGGGGAGGTTGCGCCGGCCCATGATGTCGGGGTAGGCCGGGTCATTGATCAGGTCGGGGTTGTTGGGGCACTCCGCCGGTTTGAACCGGTCCCGGTCGTCCTCGTGGGCGTTGCGGCTGAAACCGGTATCGCTCATCCAGTGCAGGTCAGCCAGTAGCTCGCCGGTCGCAGCGTCGGCCAGGGCCAGGTCGATCTCGTGGTGCCGGACGCATAGCCGTCCCCGCCCGGCGGTGCCCTGGTGGAACTGCACGAGGGCGCTGATGCGCTTGCCCGTCTCGTAGTCGCTGTACTCGTAGGCGAAGAGCTTGAAGCCCTCGTGGGCTTCGTTCATCCCGGCGCGTTTGCTGGCGTAGCCGAATGCAGGCTTGTAAGGCAGGGCGCTGTAACCGGCGAACAGGCTAGGGTCGGAACCGTGCTCGTGGTGGAAGTAGCACCAATACACCCGGTCGATCTGGGGGTGCCAGGTTGGGTAGGTCTGCCCATCAGGGCCGGTGGTCACGTATTGGTCGTGCACCCAGGTGGGGCAGGTGTCGTTAGGCTTCGGCTCGGCCTGCCCCGCCGGGTAGCTGGGCGCTCGTGAGGGCACGCCGCCCGCTTCGGCCAGCAAAAGGAAATAGCCGCTGGGCCAGGTGGCGGGGGAGGGCAGGTAGTGTTCTCCAGCGGTGAAATCACGTTCCCACACGGGCCAGGGGCCCAGGTTGCCCGCCCTGGTCCAGCTCGACAGCCAGGCAGGAGGGGCCTCGCCCCGCCAGACCAGGGCCACCCGTGCCGGGCGATTGAGCTTGATGCGCAGCCAGTCCGGGAGCTGCACGACCCGCACCTGGAACGGCTCGTTCGTGACGACTAAAACATCCCAGCCCGCATATCTCCCCACCTCGGGTGTAGCCTGAAGCCCGGCGTTGTACTCGTCCAGATCGACACTGGCCGAGAACTGCCGGGGCCGATAGCGGCTGTAGTCGTATATCTCGTAACACACCGGCTGCCCGTTCGAGCCGGTGCCCACGCAGTGCTTGACGCCGTACTCGCCGAGCAGGGTCTTTTGCGTGCCGGACGGCGGTGCTGGGGGAGGTGGAGGCGGAGGGGGCGGCGCGGGGGGCTGGTAGGTCACGTAGTCCCAGGCGCTCGATTTTTGCACCCATTTGCCGGTGGCGGGGTCGAGGTACTGGTATTGCAGGCGGATACGGCCTTTCCAGCCAGGGGGCAGGTTGCCCACTTCTCCCGTCACTGACACAGCGGGGGAAGTCGTTACATCGGGTATGGGCGAGAGGGTGATTCGCACCGGCCCCGTCCAAGAGCCCGACTGGCTCAGCGCCAACAGCAGAAAGCCGCCCAGCAGGGCGGCGAGGACGCGTTTCATGTTACCTTCCTTTAAACAGCTCGAACCCGGCGGCGATCAGGCCGCCCCCGATGGCGAACAGCAGCCAGAGCATGATCGAGAGCTTGCCGCTGATCCGGTCCACGCTCGAGCGCAACTGGCTGACCTTTTCCGGCAATTCCTCCAGCCCCTCCAGCCGCCGCAGGATGTCCTCGTAGCGCGTCTCGACACGGACCAGGCGCTCGTGGATGTGGTCGATGCGGGCGTGGACGCGCTGGGCGCTGTGCTCGTCCATGTCGGTCGCCTCCTCTCGTTGGTTGGTGTCAGTCACGGATTTCCGCCGCCTGCCGGTCGAGCCACACGATGCCGTCGTCGTGGGCGGGGTCGTAGGAGATGAGCCGCGCCGTGTAGCGCCCCGCCACCAGCCCCGTCACGTCCGAGAGGTTGACCTCGAGTTTCGCCGCGTCGGCGTCGAGGGCGAAGGTGCCGGCGGGGGCGGCGCTCGAGTCGATGGTGAGGGTAGTGGAGCCGGTGAGCACGAGCACCCAGCGGGTGATGGAGCCGAGGGCGGCAGCCGATGCCCGCGAGCCGTCGATGAACAGCCCGAGGGCTACGGGGTTGTCGCGGCCCAGCCACCAGGTCAGGACGGAGGCGTCCACGGTGCCCCCTTTAGCTCACGGTGTCGGGGATGATCACGTCGAAGGCCGGGAAGGTGATGGCGTTGCCCGACGTGATGGCCTGGTCGGTGGTCTCCTCGCCCACGTACAGCAACTCCTCCGCCCCGGCGGCCACGTTGACCAGCGAGAAACACAGCTCGCCCGCCGCCCTGGTCGCCGCCGCCGTGCCGGTCTTGGAGGCGACGGTGATGCGCCGCCCGCCGCCGCCGCCGGGGTTGTCGGAGAGGGTCACGTCGCCGGAGGCCACGGTGACCTCGTTGGAGAGGCGGTACTTGCCCGCCGTGCCGTCGTAGAGGGTGCGGGCCTCGGTGGGGGTGGCGGGGGCCGCGCTGTTGAGGATCAGCCGCAGGTTGCCCGCCGCGGCCACGGTCTGGAAGTAGCTGAGGCCGTTGTCCCGGATTTTGTCGTGGATGAACTTGGTAATCGCCATGCTCTTACTCCTTTCGTGCCAGGTACTTGGGCCGCTCGGGGCCGGCCCGGTAGCGGGGCCGCTCGGGGACGGCCCGGAAGGATGACCCCTCGAGCGTCTGGCTATAGACCGCCGCCGGCGTCCCCTCGAGGCTCAGGACGCCGGGCGCGAGGGCCAGGCTGTGGCTCTGCTGGAGGGCCAGGGCCGCCCCCGTGAGGGCCTGGACCCCCGGCGTCACCGCCAGCGCGTGGCTCAGGTTGAGGGCGATGGCCGCGCCCGCGAGGCCGAGGCTCGCGGCAGGGGCGGCCAGGGCGTGGGTCTGGGAGAGGGCCAGAGCGCCGCCGCTAAAACTGAGCGTTCCAGAGTGGAACGCCAGCGGATGGGTCTGCGACAGCGTGAGGGCCGGGGCCGAGGGGGTGAGGGTAGCAGCCTGGAACGCCAGCCCGTGGGTTTGGGAGAGGGCCAGAGCGCTTCCGGCAGCCTCGAGGCTCGCGGCAGGGGCGGCCAGCGCGTGGCTCTGGGAGAGGCTGAGGGCGGGGGCCTGGAGGCCGAGCGTCCCGCTCTGGAGGGCCAGGAGGATTTCCCCGCCCTGGGAGATGGCGAGGTCGGTGCTGCTGAGGCTGAGGGCGGCGCTTTGGAAGGCGAGGGTGTGCGTCTGGGAGAGGCCGAGGGCGGGGGCGCTGGGGGTCAAAGTGGCGGACTGGACGCTCAGGCTGAGGGTCTGGGAGAGAGCAAGGGCGGCCCCCTCGAGGGCCAGGCTCCCCGGTCCAGCGCCGAGCGCGTGCGCCTGGGAGAGGACGGCGCTGGGAGCGCTCAGGCTCAGGCTGCCGCTTTGCGGGGCCAGAGCATGGCCCTGAGAGAGGGCGAGGGACGGCCCCGAGGGGGTGAGGGTGCCGCTCTGGAGGGCGAGGGCGTGGGTCTGTTGGGCGGCGCGGGCCCTGGCGTAATCCCAGGCCCCGCCGTTGTTGGGCTGATCGTTGTACAGCCCCCAGTAGTTGACGCTGGGCGGGGTGGTGCTGCCGTCGGAGACCATCCGCCAGGAGAACTCCATCACCGGCACCCCGTCCAGCCACAGCGCCCCCCGGTCGAGCGCCCGGTCGTAGGTCATGCGCCCGGTGACCACGCTCCCCATGCGGGTGCCGAGCTGCACCGGGTAGATGCGGTTGCCCCCGCCCGCCCCGTTCACCACCGCCCGCAGCTCGATCTCGTCGGTCCCCGGCTGGCTGGGGTCGCGGAAGACGGCGGCGGCGAGGTAGGTCTCGGCCCCCGGCGTGAGGCTCTGCGCCAGCAGCACGCCGCCCCTCGAGTACGTCGAGTTGAGGTCCCAGGCGAACTCCACGTCGATGAAGTCGGGGTTGGCCCAGGGCACCGAGTAGATCAGGGCCGTGGTGAGGGCGGCCGAGGGCACCGCCTTGCCCGCGCCGTCGGTGTTGACGTTCTGGGCCCCCGCGTTCTTCGCCCAGGACTTGCCGCCGGTGGTGAGGGCGCGCCCGGCGATGTGGGCCGCCGCCCCGGCGAAGGTGTCCTCGTCGACCAGCGTGCTCCCCTGGGCGCTGAAGGGGGTGCTGGCGGGCCGCAGGGCGGTGGGCAGGGTGACGGCGCGGGGGTAGGCGAGCATCATCTGCAGGAGCGTGTGCCCGCCGGTGCCGTCGCCCTCCATCTGGATCCCCACGCCCTTGGCGGCGGCGTGGGTGGCGTTGTCGATCTCGAAGATCGTCGCCCCCGCCCAGGTGACGACGATTTTGGAGCCGTCGTCGTTGATCTGCATCAGCCGCTCGACGTTCGCCCCCGGCACGTTGGCCCCGGTGGTCTGGAGCTGGTTGTCCACGCCGCCGGAGACGTAGCCGATGTCCAGGAACCAGTCCCAGCGGACGCCGACGTACCAGTAGTTGTTCGCGTCCTGGTGGCGGAAGATCAGCCGGTAGTAGACCGGGTTGGCGAGGTGCTTGACGTAGTAGGCGATGAGCCCGCTGGGGCTGGCGGGGGTGACGACCGCGCGGACGGTCTGGGCGTTGTTGGAGAGCCCGCTGGACCCCAGCGCGAAGGTGCCGCCGCCGCTCACCGCCCAGCTCAGCCCTCGGGCGTCGGTGGTCAGGCCGCCCGAGCCGCCCCGGAAGTCCTGCCCGGCGTGGGCCGGGCCGAGCCAGTCGGCGTAGGCGTCGCCCCTGATCCTGACGTCGTGGGCCTCGACCGTGCCGCCCGAGGCGTTGAGGACGAGGTAGCTGTCGGCGGGCAGGGCGTAGCCCGACACCCCCACCGGGCGCACGTCGGGGTAACCGCCCACGGCCCGCGCCCCTGGCGGGCCGCCCAGCAAGACCACGCCCGTTATCAGGTCCTTGCCGGTGAGGGCGAAGGCGTGGACGTGGCCGGTGGGGTCGATGCCGGGGATGACCTGGTTGATCCCGCTCGCCACGTCGTTCAGGCCCACCGCTGCCCCGAGGCCGCCGTTAGGCTCCATCAGCAGCGCCAGCCCCGCCTGCCGCACGACGCCGCTGGTGCCGCCCTGGACCGAGGGCTGGAAGCGGTCGACGGCCTGGGTCTGCCACGCGCCGCTGTGGACCACCGCCGCGAGCCCGGCCGCGGGCGCGAAGGGGCCGTAGGCGACGGCGGAGCCGTCCGAGAGCACCGCGCGGCCCAGGTGGTAGCCGACGGTGCCGGTGACGATGCGGCCCTGACCGGTGTCGCAGGTGCCCCCGGCGGCGCTGAAGGTGTCCTCGAGGGGGAGGCTGATCGGCACGTCATCTCCTCGAGCAGAGGCGGAGCGCCAGCTTGCTCCGCCTCCACTTCTTCCAGAACTTGCTCACCGCCTATTGACCGCTCAGCCGCCGCTTGAGATCGGACAGAATTGCCGTCTTCTTGGCGACCTCGTTGGTGCCCAGCGCGCCGCCGAAGGCCGCCACGAAGCAGTTCACGATGGCCTCGAGGTCGGGCTTGTCCACGCCCACCACCGGGAAGAGGGCCACGGCCAGGGCCAGCAGGGCCGCCACCACCTTCGGGTAACGGGCTATGAACGGGATGCGCTTGAGGAAGTCGATGACGAACGAGATGATCGGGCCGTACACCACACAGGGATCCATACCTACCTCCATGAAAAAGCGCCCCGATGAGGGGCGCGGGCTAGGGGCCGATTCTCCGACAGCTTCAGGCTGTCACCTCCCGCACGTTGAGCATCTGCCGCCCCGCCCATAGCCAGGGCACCGCTCCCACCTTCTGGAGCCAGCGCAGGGGGTTGGCGTAGTAGTTGCGGATGAGGGCCAGGGCGGTCTGACGGTCGAGCTGGGCGCTGGGCCAGTAGTTGGGGGGGAGCAGGTTGGGCCCGCGCAGCCGCACCTCGAAGTGCAGGTGCGCGGGGTAGCGGTTGCGGTCGCCCTTGCCGACGGAGCCGAGGAGCTGCCCGGCCTCTACCTCCTGCCCCCGGGCCACCAGGACGTGGTTGAGGTGGGCGTACTGTAGCCACAGGCCGGGGCCGGGGCATTCGATGAGCACGATGTTCCCCCAAACCGGGTAGTGCTCGGCGGCCAGCACCTTCCCCGCCGTGACCACGTAAACCGGCGCGCCCAGGTCGGAGTCCCCGCCCCGGCGATCGTTCAGGTCGATGCCGGTGTGCAGGTCACCGGTGGCGTTCTCGTAGCCCCGATCGAGCCAGCCGCAGCCGGGCCACACGGTGTAGCGGGCGACGGGTTTGACGGGGGGATGGTACAGGGGTTTCGGGGTCATGACTATACCTCCGTGTGCGCGGCGGCGAACTTCTGCCCCGCCAGCGTTAGGTTGCCGTCCAGCTCGACGTGGCCGTAGTTGCCATCAGGAGCCAGGCACCACAGGCTCGAGACCCGCACCTCGGGCCACTCCTTCAGCGCCCTCAGCTCCCCCGCGTAGGGGTTGGAGTCCCACGGCGGGTACTGGTACCACCGGCGCTGGAAGCCCCACCCCGCGTGGTAGACGGGCTTGCCGGGCACCACCGCCCGCATCGTGTCCCGCCACGCGGCCATCGTGCGCTCGAAGGGGTTGCAGGCCCAGGCGTCGAAGGTGGGGCGCTGGGCGTCGAGGGCTACGAGTTTTTCCAGATAGCCTCGGTCAGGCACCAGACGCCTGAAAATCCACCACCCCACCCAGATGCCCGAGAGAGCGGCGCACACCACGTGCCCCCGGTAGCCCTTGGCCCTCAGCCGCTGGGCCAGGGCGTGCGCCCACTCGAAGTAGGCTTCGGGGGTCTGGTAGGCCCCGCTGGGGCCGTTGATGTTGGGCTCGTCGCCCAAGAAGGCGAAGTGCAGCGCGTTCAGGGCCTCGACCGGCCAGGAGTCGTCCCCCAGGAAGGCCCCCACGGTGTACCCGGCCCGCTGGGCGGCGAGGGCCTGGGCGGGGGTGTAGACCACGGCGGCCCGCGCCGGCAGGCGTGAAAGGAGCCCGAGCATGCGCTCGGGCTCGAGGATGGGGTAGCAGGTCAGGGAGAGGTTGGGCATGGGTCACTCCTCGATCTCGAACACCTCGACGTCGTAGCGGTGGTTGCTGATGGTCGTCCCCACGTTCGCCCCGCTGACGTTGCGCACCTGGATGACGGCCCGCACGTGAACGCGGTCAAGGGTGGTGCCGTTGGGGATGTCGGCCCAGTCGGTCCAGTACGAGGTGGAGTTGCCGTACTGGGTGTAGACCTCCACCCGTTCGATGACCACCCCGGCCACGCTGTGCCCATAGCGGAGGGGCGTGACCTTGGCGTACAGCCGCATCCCGTTGCCCTGTTTGACGTAGGCGGGCGAGAAGGTGTTGTTGAGGATGTCGGGGTAGTAGGTGAGGCTGGCCCCGTTGTTGACGGCGGGGATGCTGTGATCTACCGACAGTCGGGCGAAGAAGGCGACGCGGCGCGGAGCGCCGCGCAAGTACACCCCGGCTCCGAGTTTTCCCCAGAGTCCGTAGGTTCCCGCTGCGAAGGACCCGCCGCCCCACTGCAAGCCACCAATATCGCCAAGAGCCACAGCCACTGCGCCACTGCTGTCATATACACGCACTCCTTTGTTGTCGATGCCTGTCTTGTTGCTGCCGCCGCCGAAGGTGCCGGTGATGGCGTTGAGTTCGAGGGCGGTGAGCTTGTTGGCGGTGATGGAGCCGTCCACGATCAGTTCGCCAGTATTGCGGCGGCGCAAATAGAAATTGCCCAAATTGAGCAATCCACTGCCCGCCGCTCGGCGGAATGCTATCCGTATCCGCCGGGCATTGATTGGGGTGGTGAAGGGCAGATGGTAGGTGCCTATGGCGTTGATCGAACCAATCAGGGTCGTCGTGGAGTCGTCTACACAATAAACTTCGACGGTACCACTAGAGAGAAAGGTCATCTTTAGCGAGAGTAGGTACGGGGTATCTTGTTCGATCTCGGTCCATGGACCATAGGTGCTATACGTTAGCGTGCCGTCGCTTTGCAAAACCCGGCTATAAAGCCACTGCGGATTAGTATCGTTCTGGAAACTCCACCCGGTTTCCAGCGTCCATAAACTTGGGTCGGCCATGTTCGAGTCGCGAAAGGAGTTTTGGGTATCCCCAACCGCCAATTTCGAGGTAATGATGGCCCCCGCTGCGATCTCGTTGGCCGTGACCGCCCCCGCAGCGATCTTCCCCGCCACCACCGAGTTGGCGGCCAGTTCGTTGGCCGTGACCGCCCCCGCCGCCAGCTTGGCCGTGGTGACCGCGCCGGCGGCGAGCTTGGGGGTGGAGATGGCATTGTCGCTGATCTGGGTGGTGGTGATCTGCCCCGCGAGGTCAGCGGCGGGCACCGAGGCGGTCCAGCTCGAGCCCGTCGAGCGGTAGAGCTTGTCATCGGTGGTCAAAAAGACCACCGCCCCTTCGGGGTAGTTGGCGTCGGGCAGGGCGGGCAGGCTGGAGA
>DYIB01000103.1 GCA_020723855.1 Uliginosibacterium gangwonense | reverse complement strand
CGTGCCCTGTCCCGCCTGCGCCTGCCCCGTTCCACCCGCTACGGCCATGACGAGACGGCGAGCCTGGCCTATCTCGCCCTGTACGGCGTGCTGGCGCTGATGGCCGCCAGCGGCCTGGCCCTCGCCGCCATCGAGCAGGGCCGGGGTCCGCTCACCGCCTGGCTGGCGGAGGGCAGCTGGCTGGAGGATCTGTTCGAGGCGCCCCACGAGGCCCTGGCCTGGGCGGTGGGCGGCTTCATCGTGCTGCACTTCGCCGGCCTGTTCTATCACGCGCGCATCGAGGGTATTCCCACCGCCCGCAGCATGCTGACCGGCTTCCAGTATCGTCCCCGCAACGGACAGGAGGCGGCCCATGGCTGACCTACCGCTCCTGCTGCTCCTGTTGTGGGCGCTGGCGGCGCCGGCCCTGGCGGCCGACCCCCGGAGCATGCTGCGCGAGCTGGAGGCCCAGGCGCGCGCCGCCAACCCGGCCTTCAAGGGCTTCTCCGCCGAGCGCGGCGCCGCCTTCTACCGCAGCGAGCGCCCCGGCGGCGATGGCAAGCCGGTCGCCTGCGCCTCCTGCCATACGCCCGATCCCAAGGCCGTCGGCAGGACCCGGGCCAACAAAGACATCCAGCCCCTGGCGCCGGGGGCCAACCGGGAGCGCTTCACCGACCCGGCCAAGGTGGACAAGTGGTTCCGCCGCAACTGCAACGACGTGCTGGGCCGCGCCTGCAGTGTCGAGGAAAAAGGCGATTTTCTCGCCTACCTGATATCCGTGAAATGAAAGGAAGGCCATGAAACAGTCTTTGCGCGTGATGGTGCTGGTGGTGGCGGTCGGCGCCACCGGCGGGCTGCTGGCGAGCGGCGGCGACGAGTCCCGCGGCCGGCTGCCGGCCGTGACCCATGCCCAGTGGCAGGCGGAATGCTCCGCCTGCCATCTCGCCTACCACCCGGGCCTGCTGCCGGAACGGTCCTGGCACCGCATCATGGCCGGCCTGGACCAGCATTTCGGCGAGAACGCCAGCCTCGATGCCGCCACCGCCGCGGACATCGACCGCTTCCTCGCCGCCAACGCCGCCGACCGCTCCGACCACCGCCGCTCGCGCCGCATCGCCGGCTCCATCGCCCCGGGCGCCGCGCCCCTGCGCATCAGCGACACGCCCTGGTTCGTGCGCGAGCACCGGGAGATCGCTGCCGCCACCTGGCGCCGCCCCAAGATCGGCAGCCCGGCCAACTGCGCCGCCTGCCACCAGGGCGCGGACCAGGGGGATTTCTCCGAGCGCCGCATCCGCATCCCGAAATGATTTAGCGCAAATCGGCACGGCAGTCCCGGCGTTAGCATCCCCCCATGCGCATCCTCCTGGTCGAAGACGACAAGCTCCTGGGCGACGGCATCAAGACCGGCCTCGCCCAAGGGGGCTTCGCCGTGGACTGGGTCACCGACGGTCGCCAGGCCGAGCTGGCCCTGGCCGGCGAGGATTACGACGCCGTGGTGCTGGACCTGGGCCTGCCCAGGGTGGATGGCATGGATGTGCTGCGCCGCCTGCGCACCGCCGGCAGCGCTCTGCCGGTGCTGATCCTCACCGCCCGCGACGCCGTTGCCGAGCGCATCGCCGGGCTGGACGCGGGCGCCGACGACTACGTCACCAAGCCCTTCGACCTGGCCGAGCTGCAGGCGCGGCTGCGCGCCCTGCTGCGCCGCGCCCGAGGCAAGGCCGAGCCCCTGGTGCGCCACGGCGAGCTGGTGCTCGATCCGGCCGGGCGCAGCGTGAGCTACGGCGGCCGGCCGGTGGAGCTGTCGCCCCGGGAGTTCGCCATCCTGCAGGAGCTGCTGGTGAACGCCGGCCGCGTGCTGTCCAAGTCGCAGCTGGAGGAGAAGCTCTACGGCTGGGGCGAGGAGATCGAGAGCAACGCAGTCGAGGTATTCATTCATCATCTGCGGCGCAAGCTGGCGCCCGAGCTCATCCGCACCATACGCGGCGTCGGCTACATGATTCCCAAGGAACCGGCCTGATGCGCTCCCTGCGCGCCCGCCTGCTGGCGCTGCTGCTGGGCACGGTGCTGGCCGCCTGGATCGCCACGGCGCTGTTCACCTATTTCGACGCGCGCCACGAGATCGACGAGATGCTCGACGCCCACCTGGCCCAATCCGCCGGCCTGCTGGTGGCCCAGGTGGGCCACGAGGTGCATGAGCTGGAGTCCGAGGTCACGGAGCGCGCCCACCGCTACGAGCGCGCCGTCGCCTTCCAGGTATGGGAGGACGGCAAGCTGCTGCTGCGCTCCGCCGGGGCGCCGCGCGAGCGCCTGAGCGGCACGGCGGAGGGCTTCAGCGATTCGCGCATCGACGGCCGGCGCTGGCGCGTGTTCGGCCGGCGCGACGCCGAGGGACGCTATCTGGTGCAGGTGGGCGAGCGCTACCAGCTACGCGAAGAATTGGCGAGAAGCGTCGCCAGCCACTTGATGCATCCCCTCGTCATTGCCCTGCCGGCGCTGGCGGTACTGATCTGGCTGGCCATAGGCTGGGGCTTGAGCCCGCTCGCGCGCATCGCGCGCGAGGTGGGCGGGCGTGCGCCGGACAACCTGACGCCCCTCGATGCCGCCGGCGTGCCGCGGGAGATGACACCGCTGCTGCGCGGCCTCAACGCCTTGTTCGGGCGCGTGGCGGCATCCATGGACAAGGAGCGCCGCTTCACCGCCGACGCCGCCCACGAATTGCGCACACCGCTGGCCGCCGTGAAGACCCAGGCCCAGGTGGCCCTGGGCGCGCGCAGCGCGCAGGAGCGGGAGCGGGCGCTGCATCAGGTCATCGCCGGCGTGGACCGCACGGCCCACCTGGTCGAGCAGCTGCTGGTGCTGGCGCGGCTGGATCCGGGCGCCGCGGTGCTGCAGCGCCAGCCGGTGCGCCTCGATGAGCTTGCCGCCGCCTGTCTGGCGGAACTGGCGCCGGCCGCCGCCGCCAAGCGCATCGATGTGGGCCTGGAAGGCAAGGGCGGCGTCACCGTGGCGGCCGACCCGGTGCTGCTGGGCATCCTGCTGCGCAACCTGGTGGACAACGCCGTGCGCTACACGCCCGCCGGCGGCGCCGTGAGTGTCGTCACCGAGCAGCGCGGCGCCGGCGCGGTCCTGATGGTCGAGGACAACGGCCCGGGCATTCCCGCCGCCGAGCGCAGCCGCGTCACCGAGCGCTTCTACCGGGTCCTGGGCAGCGGCGAGGAGGGCAGCGGCCTGGGTCTGTCCATCGCCCAGCGCATCGCCGAGCTGCACGGCGCGACGCTACGCCTGGGCGAGGGCCGGGACGGGCGCGGCCTGCGCGTGGAGGTGGTGTTTCCCTAGCTTTGCTCCATGCGCCGGCGCGCGAAGTCGATGAAGTAATCCAGGCTCGCGGGATTGCTCATGGAGTCGCGGTTCACCACCTTCTCCACCGGTTGGCCCAGCAGCAGCTTCTTGATGGGCAGCTCCAGCTTCTTGCCCGACAGGGTGCGCGGCACTTCCTGGATCTGGAACACTTCGTTGGGCACGTGGCGCGCCGACAGGGCATCGCGGATGCGCGCCTTGATGCGCGCGACCAGCTCGTCGCTCAGGGCCACGCCCGGGCGCAGCACCACGAACAGGGGCATGTAGGACTCCCGGCCCAGGTATTCCAGGTCCACCACCAGGCTGTCCAGCACCTCGGGCATTTCCTCCACGGCCCGGTACAGCTCGGCGGTGCCCATGCGTATGCCGTGGCGGTTGATGGTGGCGTCCGAGCGCCCGTAGATGATGGCGCCGCCGCGGGGCGTGATGCGTATCCAGTCGCCATGGCGCCACACGCCGGGATACATGTCGAAGTAGCTCTCCCGGTAGCGCCGGTCGCCCTCGTCGTTCCAGAAGCGCAGGGGCATGGACGGCATGGGCTCGGTGCACACCAGCTCGCCCACCGCGTCGATCAGCGGCCTGCCCGCGTCGTCGTAGGCTTCCACCTTGGCGCCCAGGCAGCGGCACTGCATCTCGCCCACATAGACGGGCAGGGTGGGCACGCCGCCGACGAAGGCGCCGGCGAAGTCGGTGCCGCCGGAAATGGGGGTGAGCCAGATGTCCCGGCGCACCTGGTCATAAATCCAGCGATAGGCGTCGTCGGGCAGGGGCGAGCCGGTGGAGCCCAGCGCCCGCAGCCGCGACAGATCGCCTACGGCATTGGGCTCCACGCCCGCCTTGAGGCAGGCGGAGTAGAAGGCGGCGCCGGCGCCGAAGAAGGTGACCCCGGTCTGGGCCACGAAGCGCCACAGGGTGGAGTAGTCGGGCCAGCCCGGGTTGCCGTCGTAGAGGCAGATGGTGGCGCCCAGGGCCAGGCCCGACACCTGGCAGTTCCACATGATCCAGCCGGTGCTGGAGAACCAGTGGAAGCGGTCCTCGGGGCCCAGGTCGTTGTGCAGGGCCATCAGCTTCAGCTGCTCCAGGACGATGCCGCCGTGGCCATGGACGATGGGCTTGGGCAGGCCCGTGGTGCCCGAGGAATACACCACCCACAGGGGATGATCGAAGGGCAGCGCTTCGCTGCGCAGGGCCGCTTCCCCGGCGACCAGATCGGGCCACAGGGCCGCATCGGCGAAGCCGCCCCGGCCGGCCGCCGGGTCCAGGTAGGGCACCAGCACCAGGCGCTCGGCCGTGGGCAGTTCCGCCAGCAGCTCGCCGATGAGCGGGCGGCGGTCGTAGTCCTTGCCGCCATAGCGGTAGCCGTCGGCGGCGATCAGGACCTTGGGCTCGATCTGGCGGAAGCGGTCGAGCACGGCCAGCTTGCCCATGTCCGGCGAGCACACGGACCAGATGGCGCCCACGCTCGCCACCGCCAGGAAGGCGATCACCGCCTGGGGGATGTTGGGCAGGTAGGCCACCACCCGGTCGCCGGGACGCACGTCCATGGCGCGCAAGGCCTCGGCCAGGCAGGCCACCTGGCGCTGCAGCTCGTGCCAGCCCAGCTCGAGGGCGTCGCCGCGCTCGTTGCGGAACACGATGGCCGGGCGCATATCCGTGACATGGCGGAACACCTGGTCGGCGTAATTGAGGCGGGCGCCCGGGAACCACCGGGCGCCGGGCATGGCGCGGCTCGCCAGCGCGCGCTCGAAGGGCGTCCGGCTACGCATATCGAAGTAGTCCCAGATGGAGCACCAGAAGGCTTCCAGGTCGGTCACCGACCATTGCCACAGGGCCTGGTAGTCGGCGAACGCGAGTCCTCGGCTGCGTCTCAGCCAATCGGTGTAGGCGGTGATTTTTGCGTTGCGTACGACGTCTGCCGAAGGAGTCCAGATCGGCTCTGCATTCATCTCCATGATTTCCTGCTGATGGCGCGGATCTCCCCAAATCCACGCATGGCGCGGGGTGGGGCTATGATACACCGTGGCCGGCGAACGCCGCCGCGCCACGGCCGGTCGAATGGGTTACGCGCCGTCACGAGAAGGAGACCGTCATGGCGAAATCCGCAACGCGTATCGAATCCGACACCCTCGGTCCCGTCGAAGTCCCCGCCGAGCGCCTGTGGGGCGCCCAGACCGAGCGTTCGCGCCGCAATTTCCGCATCGGCAGCGAGAAAATGCCGGCGGAGCTGATCGAGGCCTACGCCATCCTCAAGCTGTGCGCGGCGCGCGCCAACCGCAAGCTGGGCGTGCTGGAGCCGCGCCTCGCCGCCGCCGTCGAGCAGGCCGCGCAGGAGATCGTGGACGGGCTGTGGCCCCAGGAGTTTCCCCTGTCCGTGTGGCAGACCGGTTCCGGCACCCAGACCAACATGAACCTCAACGAGGTCATTGCCAACCGTGCCATCCAGATCCTGGGCGGCGAGCCGGGCACCAAGGATCCGGTCCATCCCAACGACCATGTGAACCGCAGCCAGTCCTCCAACGACAGCTTCCCCACCGCCATGCACATCGCCGCGGCGCGCCAGGTGGATGGCTGCCTGCTGCCGGCGCTGCGCCGCCTGAACCAGGCGCTGGACGACAAGGCGCGCGAGTTCGATGACATCGTCAAGGTCGGGCGCACCCATCTGCAGGATGCGGTGCCCATCACCCTGGGCCAGGAGTTCTCGGGTTATGCGGCGCAGGTGAACCAGTCGGTGGCGCGCATCGAGGCGGCTCTGCCCTGGGTGCTGCAGGTGGCCCAGGGCGGCACCGCCGTGGGCACCGGGCTGAACGCGCCGCCGGGCTTCGCCCAGGCCTTCGTCGAGGAACTGGCCGACTATACCCGCCTGACCTTCGTCTCCGCCCTCAATCCCTTCGAGGCCCAGGCCGCCCACGACGCCCTGGTGCATCTGTCCGGGGCCTTGAACACCACGGCCGCGTCCCTGGGCAAGATCGCGCGGGACATCATGCTGCTCGCTTCCGGGCCGCGGGCGGGCCTCGCCGAACTCATCCTGCCGGCCAACGAGCCGGGTTCCTCCATCATGCCGGGCAAGGTCAATCCAACCCAGGCGGAGGCGCTGGCCATGGTCTGCGCCCAGGTGGCGGGCAACCACGCCACCATCACCCTGGCCGGCTCCCTGGGTAACCTGGAGCTCAATGCCTACAAGCCGGTCATCGCCCTGAACCTGCTGCAGTCCGTGCGCCTGCTGGCGGACGCCAGCCTGAGCTTCGCGGAAAACTGCATCGCCGGTATCCGGGCGGACCGGGCGCGCATTGCCGAGCAGCTCGGCCGCTGCCTCATGCTGGTGACGGCGCTCAATCCCCGCATCGGCTACGACAAGGCGGCGGAGATCGCCAAGAAGGCCTATGCCGAGAACCTGTCGCTGCGCGAGGCCGCCATCGCCTCGGGTTACGTCACCGGGGAGCAGTTCGACCAATGGGTGGTGCCGGAGCGCATGGTGCGCGGCGGCTAGGCCATCGTCATCGTGCGCAAGGAGATCTACGACGCCTTCATGACCGGCCCGGACTATGCCATAGAGTTCTTCCACGGCTACACCTATTCCGGCCATCCCATGGCCGCGGCGGCGGCCCATGCCACCCTGGACGTGATGCAGGAGGAGGGGCTGATCGAGCGCGCGCGCTACCTGGAACCGGCGCTGGAGGAGGCGGTGCATGCCCTGCGCGAGGAATCGGGCGTGGCGGACGTGCGCAACATCGGCCTGGCCGCCGCCATCGACCTCGAGCCCTGGGCCGGCCAGCCGGGCCGCCGCGCCCTGCAGGTGTTCGAGGCCGCCCTGCGTGCCGGGCTGATGCTGCGCTACACCGGCGACACCCTCGCCATGGCGCCGCCGTTCATCGCCAGCAAGGGTGAGATCGTTCGTATGGCCGATATCCTGCGCGGCGTCCTGCGCGCCTCCAACTGACGGGGCGGCGCCGCTCAGACGTCGAAGCGGTGGCGTGCCGCCCGGGTGATGGCGACCACGGCCGGGTGAGTGAGGCGGCGCTCGATGGAGATGGCGAAGAATTCGCTCACCACCTCCCGGGTGCGGCCGAGGGCGCGCACTCCGTGCTGCGTCTCGATCTCGCGTTCCAGGGCGGAGGGCGCCGGAAAGATGCCGATGCCGGCCTGGCCGAAGGCATTCATGAGGGCGCTGTCGTCGAATTCGCCGACGATGTCCGGCTTCACTTTTACCGCCTCGAACCAGCGCAGCAGCTTGATGCGCAAGGCCGAGTCCTCGCCGGGCATGAGCATCGGCGCGCCGTCCAGGCAGGCGGGGAATTCGCTGCGCAGTTTGCGCGCCAGCGCCGCACCGGCAAAGAAGCTTACGCCCGACGCCCCCAGCCGGTGATTGTAGGCGCGCACGCTGACGGCGGGCGGAACGGGCGAATCGGCGATCACCAGGTCCAGGCGGTGGACCGCCAGCTCCGACAGCAGGCTGTCCAGCTTCCATTCGCGGCAGACGATGCGTACCCCCTCGGGCAGGCCCATGGCAGGCTCCAGCAGCCGATGGGCGAGCGTCTTGGGCACCGCGTCGGCGACGCCGACGCGAAAGCCGACGCGGCGCCCGCGGCCGTGGAACCGGAGGGTTTCGCGCAGCTCCGCTCCCAGGGAAAAGATCTCCTGGGCATAGCCCAGCGCCAGCTTGCCCGCTTCCGTCAGTTCCAGGCGCCGCCCCTGGCGCGCGAACAGGGCGGTGCCCAGATCCTCCTCCAGCAACCGGATCTGCTCGCTGATGGTCTGGGGCGTGATGTGCAGCTCCTCGCCGGCCCGCGCCACCGACCCGGTCGCCGCCACCTTCCAGAAGTAGTACAGGTGCTTGAAATTCATGGACCCGAAATACTCGGAGAAACCGAAGTATTATAGGAATAAATACGACTTTACCTGATAGAGGCGGGGCGATAGAGTGACGCGTACGTACCTTTGTCACACGGAGATAAACACATGAACATCAATCAAGCCGTTGTCACCCGCAGCAGGGCCGGCGCCGGTTCGGTGCTCGCCGCCAACCGCGTGCTGCGCAACACCTATCTGCTGCTGTCGCTGACGCTCGCCTTCAGCGCCGCGACGGCCGGCGCCGCGGCGGCACTGAAGCTGCCCCATCCGGGCATCATCATCACCCTGATCGGCTACTTCGGCCTGCTGTTCCTCACCGCCCGGTTGCGCAACAGCGGCCTGGGCCTGGTGAGTGTGTTCGCCCTTACCGGCTTCATGGGCTATACCCTCGGCCCCATCGTCAGCGCCTACCTGTCGCTGCCCGACGGGCACCAACTGGTCATGACCGCCATGGGCGGCACGGCGGCGACCTTCATCGGCCTGTCGGCCTATGCCCTGGTGAGCCGCAAGGACTTCAGCTTCCTGGGCGGCTTCCTGATGGCGGGCGTCCTGGTGGCCTTCCTGGCGGGCCTGGCCGCGGTCTTCTTCAGCATCCCGGCGCTGTCGCTGACGGTCTCGGCCGCCTTCATCCTGCTCATGGCGGGCATGATCCTGTTCGAGACCAGCCGCATCATCCACGGCGGCGAGACCAACTACATCATGGCCACCGTGAGCCTGTACGTGGCCATCTACAACCTGTTCCTCAGCCTGCTGCAAATCCTGGGCATCACCGGCAGCAGCGACTAAGGCCTGGGCTGCCGGCAGCCCTCCGCCGGCAGCGCACTCGTGTCGCTGCCCCAACCGCATCGGGGCAGGGGCATTTTCTTGGGCGGCCCGTTCCCCACGGGCCCCTTTTTCCGTCTACTGCCCGGCTGTCATCGCGCCATGAACTCCTGGGTCTGGGGGTTCAGGCGGTTCACGCCGATACTTTTCCGCCGATCTTCGTCTCGAACGCCTCGAAGCCGTCGCCTTCGGCCAGCAGCTCGACGCCGTGGGTGGCAAACACGCGCATGCGGCCATTGTTCCGTCGACCTGGAGTTCCGTTTCTGAAATGCGCTGTCGCGTCGGCGCCCGGAGTTTGGCTTCGCCGCGCGCCGGGCGATAATGGTGTCTTGGAGGGCGGTGCGCCCGAGACATTCACTTTGCCACATTCACTTCCGTTGTCAGCGATGTCCAGCGAGGATTTTTTGTCGATCGCCCGGCACGAATGGCTGGTGGTCTGCCTGTGCGCCGAATGGTGCGGCACGTGCCGCGACTACCGGGCGGGCTTCGCGGCGCTCGCGCAGGATTTTCCCGATGCGGGCTTTCTTTGGGTAGACATCGAGGATCATGCCGGCTGGGCGGGCGACTTTGATGTGGACAATTTCCCGACCGTCCTCATCCAGCGCGGCGATTGGGTGCTGTTCTACGGCACCGTGCCGCCCCAGCACGGCCATTTGCGGCGCATGCTGGAGAGCTTGCGCGAGCAGAGCGCCGCCGCCAGCCGCGACTACGCCCACGGCAGCGCGCAGCGGCGCGAATGGCAGGCGCAGCGCAACTTCCGCGCCGCGCTCGGGGGGTACTTGGCCGCAGGCGGTTCGGCGCAATCACTGCTCATTACCTCTTAGGGAGTCGACCGCAAGCTGCGTTCCCGCCAGGCGCAGTCGGCGGCCCACCGCTTGCGAGGAGGCGTGGCCGTCCGGGTCGCAGATTTGCGCTTCGGTCCGGCAGGTGACGCCCGCGAGGGTATGATTCAGCCATTCGATGAACGGTAATGTCCATGCAAATAGAAACGCCCATCGAGCGCTTGCAGTCCCACGGCTTTTGTCTTTTGTCGGCCGGTGAGTGGCTGTCCTGGCTGGGTGCCTCGGACGACGACCTGCGCGCCTTCGCCGGCTATTGGCAGGACCTGCCGCCGGACCGCTACCTGAAGGACGGCGGCGGTTACCGCTTCCGCCGCCATGCCTCGGCCGTGTGCGACCCGGAGCGCGGCACCCTGGAGCGGGTGGCCCATCGCCCCCACTGGCAGCCCACCACCTACAACGCCTTGCACGGCGGCATGCTGCGCTGGTTCGAGCCCATTGCACCGGGCCTGTGGAACCTGCCCGCCTTTCAGCAAATCATCAAGATGCTCGCCTGGCTGCTCGGCCAGGTGCGCACGGCTCAGCCCTGGTTCGTCGAGGCGCACCAGTTTCGCATCGACGCCGGTGCCGGCCTGGGCAAGCCCACGCCCGAGGGGGCGCACCGGGACGGGGTCGACTTCGTGGCGCTGCTGCTGGTGGAGCGGCATAACGTCGAGGGAGGCGAAACCACCATTTACGATCTTCAGGGCAAACCCCTGGAGCGCACCGTGCTCCAGGCCCCTTGGACGCTGATGCTGCTCGACGACGGCCGCGTGATGCACGAGACCACGCCGATCCACGCCACCGCCGTTCCCGCCTATCGCGACACCCTGGTGCTCACCTACCGCAAGAACGGTTTCATGGAGCCTCCTGCGGAATAGGCATCGGCAGGGGTGCAGGAACCATTGCTGGGCGCTTTAAGTCGCGCTTAAGTTCCGCGCTCCACAATCCCGGCAGTCTCGATCTGTCGGAGCATGTGGTGTTCGGAACGATTCCCGGAAGTTTCGCTCGTCTCGCCGCCCTGTTGGCGCTCGTCTGGCCGTTGCTGTCCGGCGCTGCCGAAGCCATGGTCGCGGTCAGCCCCGCCCAGATCCAGGCGCTGGGCGTCGAAAGCGCGCCTCTGGCCGCGCCCGGCAGCGGACGCATCACGCTGCCGGCCCAGGTGACGCTGCCCAACGACCAGGTGCATGTGGTGAGCGCGCCCCTGCCTGCCGTCGTGCTGCAACTGGCGGTGGCGCCGGGCGATGCCGTCAAGCGCGGACAGA
>DYIB01000102.1:2258-11115 GCA_020723855.1 Uliginosibacterium gangwonense | reverse complement strand
CCGTCCTGGGCCTTGGCGATGGCATTGATGGTGAGATCGCGCCGCGCCAAGTCCTGCTCCAGGGTGACGTCGCGCTCGGCGTGGAACACGAAACCCTTGTAGCCCGGCGCCGTCTTGCGCTCGGTGCGCGCCAGGGCGTATTCCTCCTTCGTGTCGGGATGCAGGAACACGGGGAAATCCTTGCCCACGGGCTTGAAGCCGCGCGCCATCATGTCCCGGGGCGTGGCGCCGACCACCACGTAGTCCCGGTCCTGGACCGGCAGGCCCAGGAGCTCGTCGCGCACCGCGCCGCCTACGATATAGATCTCCATTAGCCCGGATTTTTCACGAGGGTCGCGGAGTCAGCAGGGTTGGGAAGCTGATCCTCAGCGCCGCGCCTTGACGCGGAAGCCGTAATAGCGCCGCCGCGGCACGCGCTGGCCGAGATAGAGCGGGCCGACGGCTTCCAGGGCGGTGGGCGCGTGGCCGAAAGGCAGGGTGCAGCCTTCCGGGCAGACGGCATCCACGTCCATGGAATCGAGATTGTCCACCGACATGAGCTTCACCGGCAGCAGCTCCAACACGCCCGCCTGCAGGCGCGCCAGGGTTTCCGGCAGCCCGATCACCGGGCGCCGACAGCCGGTCACCTCGCCCACGTACCGAACGAGCTGGCGCAGGGTGTACACCTTCGGCCCGCACAAGGGGTAGGCTTGGCCCAAGGCATCGAGCCGCGTCAGGCTGTCCACGATGACCTGGCCCACGTCCTCCACGAACACCGGCTGGAAGCGCGCCTCGGCGCGGCCGATGGGAAACACCGGCGCCCATTTGAGCAGGCCGGCGAAGCGGTTGAGGAAGGAGTCGCCGGGGCCGAACATGACCGAGGGGCGGAACAGGGTCAGGTCCAGGTGCTCCTGCTGCTCCAGCAGCACCCGCTCGCCGTCGCCCTTGGAGCGCAGATACTGGCTGGGGCCGGCACTCGAGGCATTGAGGGCGCTGATGTGCACCAGGCGGCGCACCCCGGCCTTGCGGCAGGCGGCCGCCAGCTTGCGCGGCAGCTCCACGTGGGCCTGGGCGAAATCCGGGCCGTAGGGCGAGCCGTGGCGACTGTGCAGCATCCCCACCAGGTTGATGACGGCGTCCTTGCCGCGCACCAGCTCGTCGAGCACGGCCTGGTCGTGGATATTGGTTTCGATCACGTCCACCGTGGGCAGCACCAGCAGATGCTTGGCGCGCTCGCGCCGGCGCGTGGGCACGGTGACGGTGCAATTGCGCTCGGCGAGCAGATGGGCGACATGGCAGCCGACGAAGCCGGAGCCGCCGAGGACGAGCACATTGTTCAGTTCCATAGGTTTTCTTCTTGACGGATGGGCGGGCGGAGGGGCAATTCTACCGCCGAATGGCAGGAGCGAGCGGCAGGATGCCCTCTCCCCCAGCCCCTCCCCCGCAAGCGGCGGGAGGGGCGCGTGGTGTGCTAAGGCAGCTCTTCGTCGTGCGTCTGATCGCCGCCGCGCGGGGCGACGATCCCCAGCCGGCTCTTGAGGGACTGGGGCCGTCCCTCGAACAGGGCGGCGTAATAGACGGCGTTGCTCATCACCTTCTTCACGTAGTCGCGGGTTTCGTTGAAGGGGATGGTTTCGACGTAGATGGCGCCCTCCAGGGGCTTGGTGTCGCGCCACTTGCGCGCGCGTGCCGGGCCGGCGTTGTAGGCGGCCGACGCGAGCACCAGATGGTTGTCCAGATCCTCCAGCACCATCTTGAGGTAGCCGGTGCCGAGGGTGACGTTCACGTCCATGTCGTTCACCCGCGCCGGATGGAAGTCCTTCAGCCCCAGCTTGCGCGCCACCCAGGCGGCGGTCTTGGGCATGAGCTGCATCAGGCCGCTGGCACCCGCCGATGAGCGGGCATCCATGACGAAGCGGCTCTCCTGACGCATCAGGCCATAGACCCAGGCGTGATCCAGGTTCAACTGGCGCGCCTTGGGCGCCACCCGGTCGAGGAAGGGCGCCGGGTAGCGCAGGGCGTAGTTGTGCTGGGCCATGGTGCGGTCGGCGGCGCTGATGGCGCGGTCGAAGATATGGGCCTGGTTGGCAACCTCGGCGGCGGCGAGCAGCGCCCGGTCGTCCAGCTCGCGCAGGGTCCAGTTCCATTCGCGCACGCCCTCGATACGCATGCCCAGGCGGAACAGCGCCAGGGTGCGGCGGATGCCCGGGTTGGCCTCGGCCGCCTGGATTTCTTCCCGCGTCAGGTCCACCGGCGGCGGCACGGCGATGGGCCGGCCCAGCTCGTCGTCCGCCAGATTGCTGTAGAAGTTGGGCTGCCCGCTGATGCTGGCGTAGAGCCGGTAGGCCTCTTCCTGCCGGCCCAGGGCGGCGTGCGCCCGGCCCAGCCAATACACCCATACCGGCTGGGCGGCCTGCTCCCTGGGCATGGCTTCGATGGTGTCGTGCACCAGCCGCCAGTCCAGGGCGCGCAGGCCGGCGCGCGCCTTCCAGGCCAGTTGCTCTTCCGACAGGGACGCGTCACCCGCCTCCTCGTACCAGGTCACGGCCTCGGGCAGGTGGCGCAGCGCCGCCTGCCAGCCCAGTTGGCCATGGACGTAGGCACGCTCGGACGAGGAGAACCTGCCCTTGATCTTGTGCCAGCGCTCGGCCGCCTCGCGCGGATCCTGGCGCGCCAGGCGCGCCACGGCGACCAGGGCCAGCTCGCGCCCGGCACGGCTGTCGGCGAAGTTCCTGGGCAGCTTGTCGAGGTATTTGTGGGGTTTGTCGGCGGCGAGATCGATGGCCTTGCCGCCGGGCCGCTGCCCCTCGGGCAGGTATTCCGCCACGCGCTTGGCCGCCCCCGGGCGCTTGTTCTCCAGCAACAGGCGCAGGCGCTGCCACACGTCGTTGGCCTTGAGGCGGCCGTCGGCGATCAGGCGCTCCATCACCGGCGTGCAGGAGTCCGGCAGGTCGAGCTGCCGCAACCACAGGGGGCGCCCTTCGTCCAGGGCGCTGCGGTCACCGGCCTGCAGGCGGCTCTGCAGGGCGTAGCAGGACAGTTCCTGGTCCGGCTGGACGGCGCGCGGATAGATGCGATCGAAGATCTCCCATTGGCCGCGCTTGCCCAGCACCTTGAGCCAGTCGCTGCGCAGCTTCTCGGCGACATAGCTGCCGCCGTAACGGATCATGAAATCGCCCACCTCGCCAGGCGCGGCTTCCTCCAGGCGCAGCCGCAGCAGCCAGTATTCCACGTAGGGCTCGAGCTCGTGTCCGCGCACCGTCTCGAGCTGGCGGGCGAGCTTGGCGCGATCGCCCAGCCGGAAAGCTTCGCGCGCCGCCAGCACGCGCTCGTCGGGCGTCATCGCCGCTACCGCCTGGGCCAGCAGTGCCAACGCCATACCGCACAGTAACTTCTTCATCGTATATTCTGTTGCCACCAGCGCTCCGAGCATAGCACTTGAGTCATTCATCATTCAACGGCAATCGCGATGTGGCGGCCTTTCGCGGCGAGTTGCGGCGCCGTCTGATCGCGGCGCGCGAGGCCTTGGCGCCGCACGCGCACCGGGCCGCCAGCGCCGCCATCGAGGGTTCGCTGGAAGCGCTGCTCAGCGCGCTGCCCCTGTCCACCCTCGCCTTCTGCTGGCCGTTCCGCGCCGAGTTCGACGCACGCCCATTGGTCACGCGCCTGCTCAAGCGCGGCCTGCGCGCGGCGCTGCCGGTGGTAGTCGACGACGGCGCGCCCCTGCTGTTCCGCGCCTGGACCCCGGACAGCGCCATGAGCGACGACCGCTATGGCATCCATATTCCCGTGTCGGGCGAGCCGCTTGCCCCCGAACTGATCCTCATGCCCGTCAATGCCTTCGACGCGCAAGGGTTCAGGCTGGGTTATGGCGGCGGCTACTTCGACCGCACCCTGGCGGCGGCCACACCCCGTCCGCTGGCGCTCGGCGTCGGCTTCGAGCTGGCGCGGGTGGACAGCATCCGTCCCCAGGAGTATGACTTGCGCATGGACGCCATCGTCACCGAGGCGGGGATTTTCCTCGCGGACGAGGCAGGACTGCGCGGCGCGGACGCAGCCGGCGCCGCCGCCGCGCTGGAGAAGAAACTACCCTAGGAACATGCGGTAGGCCGGGTTGCCGGTCTCGTCCGCATACTCGTAGCCCAGGCGCTCCAGGAAGGCACGGAACTCCGCCATTTCGTCCGGCGGCACCTGCATGCCCACCAGCACCCGGCCGTAATCGGCACCGTGGTTGCGGTAGTGGAACAGGCTGATGTTCCAGTCGGGCTGCATGGACTGCAGGAACTTCATCAGGGCGCCGGGGCGCTCGGGGAAGGTGAAGCGGTAGATCAGCTCGTTGTCCACCCGGGGCGCGTGGCCGCCGACCATGTGGCGCACGTGCAGCTTGGCCATCTCGTCGTCGGTGAGATCCAGGGTGGGCAGGCCGTGGGCGCGCAGGCTCTCCACCAGGCGCTGGGACTCGGCGCGGTTATGCACCTGCACGCCGACGAACACGTGGGCCTCGCGCGGATCGGCGTAGCGGTAGTTGAACTCGGTGATGTTGCGGTGGCCGATGAGGGAGATGAACTTCTTGTAGGCGCCCGGCTCCTCGGGCAGGGTCACCGCCAGCACCGCTTCCCGCTGCTCGCCCACCTCGGCGCGCTCGGCGACGAAGCGCAGGCGGTCGAAGTTGATGTTGGCGCCGCTGGCCACCGCCACCAGGATCTTGTCCCGCAGCTTGTGGCGCGCCGCGTACTCCTTGGCGCCGGCGATGGCCAGGGCGCCTGCCGGCTCCAGGATGGAACGGGTGTCCTCGAACACATCCTTGATGGCGGCGCAGATGGCGTCCGTGTCCACCAGCACCATCTCGTCCACATATTGCTTACAGAGACGGAAGGTTTCCTCGCCCACCAGCTTCACCGCCGCGCCGTCGGCGAACAGGCCCACCTGGGCCAGGCGCACCCGCTCCCCCTTGGCCAGGGACCGGGTCATGGCATCGGCGTCGGCGGCCTCGACGCCGATGATCCTGATGTCGGGCCGCAGGCGCTTGACGTAGGCCGCCACGCCGGAAATCAGCCCGCCGCCGCCGACGGTGCAGAAGATGGCATGGATGGGCTTGGGATGCTGGCGCAGGATCTCCATGCCCACCGTGCCCTGGCCGGCGATCACATCCGGGTCGTCGTAGGGGTGCACGAAGGTGAGCTTCTGCTCCTTCTCCAGCTCACGGGCGTGGGCATAGGCCTCGTCATAGGAATCCCCCGTCAGCACCACCTCGGCGCCGCGCGCCTCCACCGCCTGCACCTTGATGTGGGGCGTGGTGGTGGGCATGACGATCACCGCCCGGCAGCCCATCTTCTGGGCCGCCAGGGCCACGCCCTGGGCGTGGTTGCCGGCGGAGGCGGCGATGACGCCGCGCTTCAGGGCCTGGGCCGACAGATGCGCCATCTTGTTGTAGGCGCCGCGCAGCTTGAAGGAGAACACCGGCTGCATGTCCTCGCGCTTGAGCAGCAAGCGGTTGTGCAGGCGCGCCGACAGGTTGGGGGCGTGCTCGAGGGGCGACTCGATGGCCACGTCGTAGACCTGGGCGTTGAGGATTCTTTCGAGATAGTCGGGCGGGGACATGCGTGGGCGGCCGCAAAAAGGTTAAAGGTTAGCAGGCGCCCGCCCCGGGCAGCAAGGATGGACATCGGGGAAAGTCAGTGCCGATGCGGCTGAGCGCACGCCGCTTTCGGGCATCGTCAGGCTGAGCCCACCGCCGGCGAGCCCGGCGACGTCTTCTGGATTTCCAACAAATCGAGCCCGGCCGTTAAACTGCCGCCCATGACCGAATGGCTGACCCAGTTCCCTGTGAGCCTAGGCGGCCTGTTCGTCGCCAGCTTCCTCGCCGCCACCCTGCTGCCGGGCGGCTCGGAGGCCCTGCTGTTCGCCCTGCTGCGCCTGCAGCCGGAACACTCGGCCGCCGCCCTGGCCCTGGCCACCGTCGGCAACACCCTGGGCGGCATGACCACCTACTGGATGGCGCGCCTGCTGCCCCACACCCGCCTGCCGCCACGCCTGGAGCTGGTGCGCCGCCACGGCAGCCCCATCTTGTTGGCTGCCTGGGCGCCGGTGATCGGCGATGCCTTGTGCGCCGCCGCCGGCTGGCTGCGCATCAACTGGCTGGCCGGCATGCTGTGGATGGCAGCCGGCAAGCTGGCGCGCTACCTGGTGGTGGCCGCAGCGGCCCTGAACTGGTCCTGAGATGCAACCATTTCACCGCCGCCCGCTTGAAGTTTTCCCGGCCGGCGCAGCATAGCCGTTCTGGCTGCAAGATTTTGATTCTGCTGGATGTTGCGCCGCGGTAAATGGTAATATCCGACTCTTTTCCGCTGTTTTCAGACTGAACCCGCATGACCGCCCGGCTCCGCGAAATTCCCTACAACTACACCTCCTTCTCCGACCGGGAGATCGTCATCCGCCTCCTGGGCAAAGAGATGTGGCGGGTGCTCAACGAATTGCGCGCCGAACGGGTCACCGGCCGCTCCGCGCGCATGCTCTACGAGGTGCTGGGCGACATCTGGGTGGTGCAGCGCAATCCCTATCTGGAAGAGGACCTGCTCAACAACCGCAGCCGGCGCGACGCCCTGATCGAGGCCCTGCGCCATCGCCTGCGCGAGATCGAGAAGCGCCGCAAGGCCAGCGCCGCGGCGGACGACGCGGCCGCCGAGCGGGACCGCAAGGTGGGCCTGCTGCTGGACGCCGCCCACCAGGCGGTGAATACCTTCGCCGCGCGCTTCGCGCAGACGGCCCGGTTGCGCAAGCGCGTGTTGAAGGCCCTGGCCCGCCACACGCGCAAGGACAACATCTGCTTCGACGGCCTGGCCCGCGTCTCCCACGTCACCGACGCCACCGACTGGCGCGTGGAATATCCCTTCGTGGTGGTCTGCCCCGACCGGGAGGACGAGGTGCCCGGCATCGTCAAGGCCTGTATCGAACTGGGGCTCACCATCATCCCGCGCGGCGGCGGCACCGGCTACACCGGCGGCGCCGTGCCGCTCACGCCCCTGTCGGCGGTGATCAATACGGAGAAGCTGGAAGACCTGGGCCCGGTGGAATACCTGACCCTGCCCGGGGTGGACCGTCCCTACGCCACCATCCAGTGCGGCGCCGGCGTGGTGACGCGCCGCGTCATGGACGCGGCGGAAGCGGCCGGCCTGGTGTTCGCCTGCGACCCCACCTCGGCCGACGCCTCCTGCATCGGCGGCAACATCGCCATGAACGCCGGCGGCAAGAAGGCCGTGCTGTGGGGCACGGCCCTGGACAACCTGGCCTCGTGGAAGATGGTCGGCCCCGACGGCAACTGGCTGGAGGTGGAACGCCTGGACCACAACCTGGGCAAGATCCACGACCAGGACATCGCCCGCTTCCGCGTGCGGCGCGTCGATTCCGGCAACGGCCGGGTGCTGGGCGAGGAAGTGCTGGAGATCGAGGGCAGACGCTTCCGCAAGCCGGGCTTGGGCAAGGACGTCACCGACAAGTACCTGGGCGGGCTGCCGGGGGTGCAGAAGGAAGGCTGCGACGGCATCATCACCTCGGCGCGCTTCATCCTGCACCGCATGCCGGACCACGTGCGCACCGTGTGCCTGGAGTTCTTCGGCCAGGTGCGCGAGGCGGTGCCCGCCATCGTCGAGATCAAGGACTATCTCGACCGGCGCCCCGGCGGCGCAGTCCTCGCCGGACTGGAGCACCTGGACGAGCGCTACGTCAAGGCGGTGGGCTACGCCACCAAGGCCAAGCGCCACGGCCGGCCGAAGATGGTGCTGATCGGCGACATCGTCGGCGACGACGAAAAGGCGGTCATGGCCGCCGCCTCGGAAGTGGTGCGCATCGCCAACGCCCGCCACGGCGAGGGCTTCATCGCCGTGTCCGCCGAGACGCGCAAGAAGTTCTGGCTGGACCGCGCCCGCACCGCCGCCATCTCCAAGCACACCAACGCCTTCAAGATCAACGAGGACGTGGTGATCCCGCTGGCGCGCATGGGCGACTATTGCGACGGCATCGAGCGCATCAACATCGAGCTGTCCATCAAGAACAAGCTGCGCCTCGCCGACGCGCTGTTCGATTTCCTGGGCGGCGAGCTGCCGCTGAAGGCGCGCGACGCGGACGTGGATTTCGACGTGTTGATCGGCGACCGGCGCCAGGCCGCCCTGGAGGCCGTGGACGCGGTGCGCAGCCGCTGGCAGTGGATCCTCGACAACCTGGACCTGCCCCTGGCGGAAGCCGAGCGGGAGTTCGCCGCGCGCGGCATCGAGGCCGGCCCGCTCACCAACAAGGCGCCCCACCCGACCCTGTTCCACCGCCTGCAGGACTACTCGGTGCGCGTGTCGTGGAAGACGGAACTGAAGCCCCAGCTCGAAGCATTGTTCGACGGCGCCATGTTCGAGCCGGTGCGCGCCCGCATCGAGGCCATCCACCAGGAAGTGCTGCGCGGCCGCGTGTTCGTGGCCCTGCACATGCACGCCGGCGACGGCAACGTGCACACCAACATCCCGGTGAACTCGGACCACTACGAGATGCTCAAGGAGGCCGAGGCCGCCGTGGTGCGCATCATGGGCCTGGCCAAGAGCCTGGACGGTGTCATCTCCGGCGAGCACGGCATCGGCATCACCAAGCTGGAATTCCTCAGCGAGGACGAGATCGCGCCCTTCGTGGAGTACAAGAAGCGGGTGGACCCGCAGGGTCATTTCAACAAGGGCAAGCTGATGCCCGGCGCCGACCTGCACAACGCCTACACGCCCTCGTTCAACCTGCTGGGCATCGAGTCGCTGATCATGGAGCAGTCGGAGATCGGCAACATCTCCAACATGATCAAGGACTGCCTGCGCTGCGGCAAGTGCAAGCCGGTGTGCAACACCCACGT
>DYIB01000102.1:0-2248 GCA_020723855.1 Uliginosibacterium gangwonense | reverse complement strand
CCGCGCGCCAACCTGCTCTACAGCCCGCGCAACAAGATCCTGGGCACGGGGCTGCTGATCGAGGCCTTCCTCTACGAGGAGCAGACGCGCCGCGGCGTGAGCCTGGAGCACTTCGCCGACTTCAACGACATCGCCGACCACTGCACCATCTGCCACCGCTGCGTCAAGCCCTGCCCGGTGGACATCGACTTCGGCGACGTCTCCGTGGTGATGCGCAACTTCCTGCGCGAGCGGGGCGAGCGCCGCTTCGACCCGGGCAAGCAGGCGGCCATGTTCTTCCTCACGGTGAAGGACCCGGCCACCATCAAGGCCACGCGCAAGCTCATGATCGACTGGGGCGCAAAGGCCCAGCGCCTGGCCTACAGGATGGCCAAGTCCCTGGGCCTGACCAAAGAGATGACCGCGGCGCCGCCCAACACCACGCGCCGCACCGGCCCGGTCACCCAGGTGATCCACTTCATCAACAAACCCATGCCGGGCAACCTGCCCAAGCGCGCCTCGCGCGCGCTGCTGGATATCGAGGACCCGACCATCGTGCCGGTGATCCGCAATCCCGCCAAGGTAAACGAGGATTCGGACGCGGTGTTCTACTTCCCCGGCTGCGGCTCGGAGCGCCTGTTCAGCCAGGTGGGCCTGGCCACCCAGGCCATGCTCTACGAGATCGGCGCCCAGTGCGTGCTGCCGCCCGGCTATCTGTGCTGCGGCTATCCCCAGACCGCCGCCGGCGACGAGGACAAGGGCCAGAGGATCATCACCGACAACCGGGTGCTGTTCCACCGCGTGGCGAACACCCTCAACTACCTGGACATCAAGACGGTGATCGTGTCCTGCGGCACCTGCATGGATCAACTGCAGAAGTACGAATTCGAGAAGATCTTTCCCGGCTGCCGCCTGCTCGACATCCACGAGTACCTGCTGGAGAAGGGCGTGCGGCTCGACGGCGTGCAGGGCGTGCGCTACATGTACCACGAGCCCTGCCACACGCCCATGAAGACCTACCCGGGCATCAAGGTGGCCAACCAACTCATGGGCAGCCCGGTGGACCTCAACGACCGCTGCTGCGGCGAATCGGGCACCTTCGCCCTGTCCCGCCCCGACATCGCCACCCAGGTGCGCTTCCGCAAGGAACAGGAGATGCGCCAAGGGGCCGACAAGCTGCGCGCCGACGGCTTCACCGGCCAGGTGAAGGTCCTCACTTCCTGCCCCTCCTGCCTGCAAGGCCTGCACCGCTACAACGACGACGCCAACGCCGAGCCGGACTACATCGTGGTGGAAATGGCCAAGCACCTGCTGGGCGACAATTGGATGGCTGAATACGTCAGCAAAGCCAACAACGGCGGGATCGAGCGCGTGCTGCTGTAGGTCCCACGGGTTGCTGCTATCATGGCGCCACCCCGTCCTGCCACGCTGCGCCATGATCGAAGCCACCTTGCCCCAGGTCGCCGGTTTCCTGCTGGCCGCCGTGCTCATCACCGTCACCCCCGGACCGGATAATCTGTCGGTGCTGAGCCTGGGGCTGTCCCGCGGCCGGCCCGCCGGCATCGGCTTCGGCCTGGGCTGCTCCCTGGGCTGCTTCACCCACACCCTGTGGGCCGCCCTGGGCGTCACCGCCCTGATCGCCGCCTCGCCCATGGCCTTCCAGCTGCTCAAGCTGGCGGGCGCCTTGTACCTCCTGTGGCTGGGCTGGCAGTGCCTGGTGAGCGACGGCGCCAAGTTCACCCCGGAGGCGGGCACCGGCGCCGAGCCGGTGCCCATGCGCACCTATCTCGCGCGCGGCTTCATCGCCAACGCCATCAACCCCAAGGTGGCCCTGTTCTTTCTCGCCTTCCTGCCCCAGTTCGTGGACCCGTCCCGCGGTGCCGCCGGCGCCCAGACGGCGTTGCTGGGCACCCTGTTCGCTGCCCAGACCGTGGTGATCTTCGGCGCCATCGGCTACTACGCGGGCGCGATCGGCAACTGGCTGCGCGGCCGCAGCTCGGTAGGACGCTGGCTCGACCGCGCCACCGGCATGCTGTTCATCGGCCTGGGCGTGCGTCTGGCTCTGGCGGAACGCCTGTGACATGACCGCGCTTCCCGGAGGCGATCAGGTCTTGATCGCCTCCAGCGGCTCGGCGTACTCGTAGCCCAGGGCTGCTGCCACCTGGGGGTGGGTCACCTTGCCGGCATGGATGTTCAGCCCGTTGCGCAGGTGCGGGTCTTCCGCCAGGGCGCGCTGCCAGCCCTTGTCCGCCAGGGCCAGCACGTAAGG
>DYIB01000101.1 GCA_020723855.1 Uliginosibacterium gangwonense | reverse complement strand
CGATCTTGAAAACGGCAAGAACGTCGGAATCCTTCGGCGTGTAGGTCGGTTCCCAGTACATTTCGCGGTACTCCTTGACGCCCGCCTGGTAAGTCTTGGCCATCTGTATCCTCCGGTGTGAGTTGCGCCGGCGCTGCGCCGGGGTTCGACGGAGCATATGATGGCGCAGCCCACCTATCAGTACTAGTCACGTTTTTTGATCGTTATGATAAGGTTCTCTTGGCGCACAGCCGCCTCCGGTGCGACCGGGAACTTACTGCGGAGAGACCCCCAGCCATGAAAAATGTCACCCTGCGCCAGTTGCGCATCTTCGAGTCGGTGGCCCGCCACCTGAGCTTTTCGCGCGCGGCGGAGGAGCTGCATCTCACCCAGCCGGCGGTGTCCATGCAGGTGAAGCAACTGGAGGAGGCGGCAGGCCTGCCGCTCACCGAGCAGATGGGCAAGAGGATTCACCTCACGGCGGCGGGCGAGGTGCTGGCGCACCATGCGACGCTGATCGCCCGGCAACTGGAGGACGCGGCCGAGGCCCTGGCCGCCCTCAGGGGTACCCGCGGCGGCCGCCTCACCCTGGGGGTGGTGAGCACCGCCAAATACTTCGCCCCGCGCCTGCTGGCGGCGTTCCGCCGCCAGGCGCCCGAGGCGGAGCTGCGCCTGCAGGTGCACAACCGGGAGGTCATCATCGAACTGCTGGCCGGCAACCGCATCGACCTCGCCATCATGGGCCGTCCGCCCCAGGATTTCCCCACCGTGGCCCAGCGCTTCGCGCGCCACCCCTTCGTCTTCATCGCCGCGCCGGACCATCCGCGGGTGAAGGCGCGCCGCCTGGCGCCCGCGGGACTCCAGGGCGAGACCTTCCTGATCCGCGAGGCCGGCTCCGGCACGCGCGCCACCTTCGAGCGCTTTGTCGCCGAGCACGAGCTGGAGCCGGGGAGAATCCTGGACATGGGCAGCAACGAGACCATCAAGCAGGCGGTGATGGCGGGCATGGGCATCGCCTTCATCTCCGCCCATACCGTGGGGCTGGAACTGGCGGTCGGGCGCTTGGTGCGCCTGCCCGTGGCCGGCACCCCGGTGATGCGCGACTGGTTCGTGGTGCACCGGGCGGAGAAGCGCCTGCTGCCCCTGGCGGAAGCTTTCTGCGCGTTTCTCGTCGAACACGGCGAGGCCATGATCGATATGGCATAGACACCGGAGTGGGATATTTATTGATCTAAGACATATTTTTCCTGCCTTCCGGCACTTATCCTGATCACTTTGATCAGATTTGCCGTGCTTTGGCTGCGCACGGCGCACAAGCAATAAGAACCAGGGAGGCTTCGTGCGTATCAGAACCTTCATCCTGGCCGCCTCGGCCTTGGTGTCGGTCGTCTTCGTGGGCGGCGGCTATCTGGCCGTCAGCCAGATCTTCGACCGCATCGTCAAGGACAACGCCCTCCAGGCCTCGAGCACGCTGGCCCGGGTGACCTTCTCCTCCATGTACCAGGTCATGAGCACCGGCTGGAAGCGGGCCAAGGTGGAGGCCTTTCTCGCCGCCATGCACGAGGCGACCAAGGATCAGCCCACCACCATCCGCATCTACCGGGGCGCGCCGGTGGCGAGCCGCTACGGGGAGATCGAGCAGCCGCCAGCGGACGCGGCGGTGGAGAAGACGCTGGCCTCGGGCGTGGCGGTGCACCAGGACAGGGGCATGACGGTGCGCCGCATCTTTCCTCTGCCCGCCGAGGAGCGCTGCCTCAACTGCCACGAGAACGCGCAGCCGGGCGCCATCCTGGGGGCCATCGAGGTGAGCCAGGACCTGGGCCCCCTGGTGGCCCGGGCCCGGCGCGACTTCATGGTGACGCTGCTGATTCTCGCCCCCTTCGGGCTGGCGGTGGCGGCGCTGGTGGTATGGCGCGTCAACCGGCGCGTGGAGCAGTCCATCACGGTGGTGGGCGACGCCGTGAAGAAGGTCAACGCGGTGGCGGACCTGAAGCATCTGGAATTCCGCCGCCACGACTTGGGCTTCACCGAGCTCAATGAACTGTTCGCGCGCCTGGAGGAGCTGGTGCAGAAGCTGCGCGGCATCAGCGTGGACAAGGACATCCTCAAGTTCGAGATCGGCCTGCTGGAGAAATTCGTCATCACTTCCGAGGTGGTGAAGGACTGGCGCGACTACGTGCTGCGGCTGCTGGTGGACATCAACCGCGTCATGGTCACCCATACTCTGTTCTCGGTGTTCAAGATCGACGACGAGCTGTTCGACCTGGAGCTGTTCTGGATGGCGCCGCCCAGCGATGCCACCGTGGCCATGATGGAGGGCTACGTGCGCGAAGCCATCCGCACCGACCCCTATCTCGACTCGCTGGCCACGGTCAATATCCGGCACCATGTGGCGCAACCGTCGGTGCCGGTCATCGACCTGGACGAGGAGGATCTGCGGCTGCGTGTGAAGACTTTCCTGCTGGACACGCCGAAAATCGGCGGCATCGTCGGCATCGGCGTGCACAGCGAAGTGCTGGAGGACGAGACCCTGCATCTGGTGATGGACAGCGTGCTGTCCACCCTGCTCAACGTAGTCGGCTCGGTGAAGGCGATCTACAAGTACACCAAGGACCTGGAGTACTACGCCACGCGCGATCCGCTCACCGATTTGTTCAACCAGCGGGTGTTCTGGGAGCTGCTGGGCTATGAAACGGAGCGCGCCCGGCGCCACGACTACCGCTTTTCCCTGCTGGTGGTAGACCTGGACAACTTCAAGCTGGTGAACGATTCCTACGGCCACGGCTTCGGCGACCGCTACCTGCAGGCCTTCAGCCGTGCCGCGCAGGAAGTGCTGCGCGCCGGCGACATCCTGGCCCGCTACGGCGGCGACGAGTTCGTCGCCGTGCTGCCCGAAACCGACCTGGAGCAGGCGGCGCTGGTGGCCGAGCGCCTGCTCGATACCACCGAGGCCATCGTGCTCGAGGCGCCCGACGGCGCCTCCATCAAGGGCACGGCTTCCATCGGCGTGGCGGTGTTCCCCATCCACGCGACCGAGCCCAAGGACTTGTTCCTGTTCGCCGACAACATGATGTACAAGGCCAAGAGCGAGGGCAAACGGCGCATCGGCATTCCCGGCGAGGCGGAAGTGATGCAGGTGTTCCGCGACATCTCCCAGCGCGGCGTGCTGGTGCTCAATGCCCTGGAGCAGCGCCGGGTGGTGCCGTTCTTCCAGCCCATCCTGGACGTGGGCAGCGGCAGGATCGCCGCCTACGAAGTGCTCAGCCGCATCGAGGCCGACGGGCAGTTGCTGGGCGGGGCCGACTTCATCGAGCTGGCCGAGAAGATGGGAGTGATCCACCGCCTGGACCGCCAGGTGACCGAGAGGGCGCTGGCGGAACTGAAGGAGGCCGGCTTCGAGGGCAAGGTGTTCGTCAACCTGTCGCCCAAGGCCCTGGTGTTGCAGGACTTCACCCGCAACATGTGCCGCCTGGTGGCCGATTGTGGCTTCGACCCCGGCTGCGTCGTGTTCGAGATCACCGAGCGCGACACGGTGAAGAACCTGAGCCTGCTGGAGCGCCTGCTCAACGACCTCAAGTTCGAGGGCTTCCAATTGGCGATAGACGATTTCGGCTCGGGCTTCTCCAGCTTCCACTATCTGCGCCGCTTCCCCATCGACTTCCTCAAGGTGGAGGGGGATTTCATCGTCAACCTGGTGGACAGCGCCAAGGACCGCGCTTTCGTGCATAGCATGAAGGCCCTGGCCCAGCAGCTTGGGATTCAGGTGGTGGCCGAGTTCGTGGAGAGCGCCCAGGTGATGGAGGAAGTGCGGCGCCTGGGCATCGACTATGCCCAGGGATATTACGTAGGGCGGCCTGAGCGCAGGCCATTTGGCGCGGGGGCGCCGGCGTAGGGGTGTATCGGGACTCGGGTTGAAGGGAAAAAATCAGCAGTGCGCCCGCACCCAATCGCGCCAGGCCGTGTACAGCGACGGGTTGGCCGCCGCCAGCACCGAGCGTTTGATCGCGGGGCCGCCGGTGAGCGGAGCGCCGTCGAGGGTGGAGAACTCGCCGCCCGCTTCGGCCAGGATCAGCTTGCCGGCGGCATAGTCCCACAGCCTCTGGCCGCCGTGGAGATAGACGTCCAGGCGCCCGGCGGCGACGAAGCACCATTCCAGGGCGCTGGAGCCGAAGTTGCGCTGGGAGTGGTAGGGCGGGCGCACCGCCAGCTCGTCGCCCAGGCGGTGGGTGATGCGCTTGAAGTCCACCCCGGCCACCGCCTCCTCGAGCGTAGCGGCGGCGCGGCGCAAAGGCAGCTCCAGGCCGTTGAGCCAGGCGCCCACGCCCCGGGCGGCGCAGAAGGACTCGTCGGTGACCGGGTTGTACACCACGCCGATCTCCGGCTCGCCGCCCGTCATGTAGGCGACGGAGACGCCGAAGAAGGGGATGCCGTTGATGAAGTTGGTGGTGCCGTCGATGGGGTCGATGCACCACAGGCCGTCGGCGCCCTCCCTCCACAGCCGCGCCTGCTCCTCGGCGGCCATTTCCTCGCCCAGCACCGGACGGTCTGCCAGCTCCCGCAGGCGCGCCGACAGGGCCGCCTGGGCGGCCACGTCCGCCTCGGTCAATAGGCTGCCATCGGCCTTGCGCTCGCGCACCGCCATGAGGTGGCGCGGCATGATCACCGCCTGCGCCGTCTCGCGCACCGCCGCTTCCAGCGCGCGCGCCCGGGCCAGCCTTTCCCGAGCGGGCATGCTAGGCGTTCCGCCACTTGATGGAGCAGCCCATGCTCGGGAACTGCTCGCGCGGCCCCTGTCCGGTGCGCGCCACCTGCACCATGGCTTCGAACAGCTCGCGCCGGGCGCCGGGCACGGCCTCCTTGCGCGAGGCGTCCAGCCGTCCGCGGTACTGCAGGCCCAGGTTCTTGTCGAAGCCGAAGAACTCGGGCGTGCACACGGCACCGTAGGCCTTGGCCACTTCCTGGGTCTCGTCCAGCAGATAGGGGAAGGGGAAGTCCAGCTCGCGCGCCACGCGCACCATGTTGTCGAAGGAATCCTCCGGGTAGTCGGTGGGATCGTTGGCCATGATGGCCACGGAGCCGATGCCGTGCTCCTTCAGTTCGCGGCAGTCGCGCACGATGCGGTCGATCACCGCCTTGACGTAGGGGCAGTGGTTGCAGATGAACATGAGCAGCAGGCCGTTGGGGCCGCGCACCGAGGCGAGGTCGTGGCGCTTGCCATCGACGCCGGGAAGATCGAAATCTACTGCCTGCCAGCCGAAATCGCAGATGGGGGTGGTCATGCTTACCATGGTGTCGCCTTTCCGTCGGATGGGACTGCGTGGACCGCGGAATGCCGCTTTCCGGGCGGTTCTCGGCTTGATGCCAGGGGCATCTTTTGTCCGCCGCTCCGCGCGAAAATATAATAACACGATGACCCCGCGCTTCTTTTGCCCGGTCCCCCTGGCCCCGGGTGCCGTCATCGAGCTGCCCGAGCCGGTCACCCACCATGCCGTGCATGTGCTGCGCCTGCGCAGCGGCGACGAAGTGGTGCTGTTCGACGGCGCCGGCCGCGAATATCCCGCCCGCCTCGAGGCCACCGGCGGGAAGGTGCGCGCCGTGCTCGGGCCGTGGCGCGACGCCGAGCGCGAGTCGCCCTTGGACCTCACCCTGGTGCAGGCCTTGCCGGCCGGGGAGAAGATGGACTGGGTGGTGCAGAAGGCGGTGGAACTGGGCGTGCGGCGCCTTGCACCGGTCATTTCGGCGCGTAGCCGGGTGCGCCTGGCGGGCAGCCGCGCGCGCCGCCGCGAGGAGCACTGGCGCCAGGTGATGATTGCCGCCTGCGAGCAATGCGGCCGCAACCGCCTGCCGCAACTGGCGCCCCTGGCGGACCTGACCGACTTTCTCGCCGTGGCGGCGCCGGCCACCACGGCCAAGCTGCTGCTGGCCCCCGGCGGCAACCAGTCGCTGCGGGACATTGCGCCGGGGACGGCCGTGATGCTGCTGGTGGGCCCCGAAGGTGGCTTCACCGAGGGCGAGGAGGCGGCGGCGCTGGCCGCCGGATTCCGGCGCCTGTCCCTGGGCCCGCGCGTGCTGCGCACCGAGACGGCGGGGCTGGCGGCCCTGGCGGCCCTGGCGGCGCTGCTCGGCGATTTCCGTTGAAACCGTGCGAGCATTCACCATCAATACGCAGTTGGCGTATTTTTCGGCATTGCCGGGCCGCTAGGCTAGAATCGCGAAAATCCGACAAATCACCAGCCCGCCATGACCGAGCAGGACCTCTCCCGTCTCTTCGTCGCCTGGGTGCGCCAGGCCGCGCCGTACATCCACGCCTTCCGCGGGCGCACTTTCGTGCTGGCCTTCGGCGGCGAGACCCTTCAGGGCGACGCGGCCCAGGCGCTGGCCCATGACTGCAACCTGCTGGCCAGCCTTGGCATCCGCCTGGTCCTGGTGCATGGCGCGCGCCCCCAGATCGAAGCCGAGCTCAAATGCCGCAAGCTCAAGCCGCGCTACCACAAGGGCCTGCGTATCACCGACGCCGACGCCCTGGAATGCGTGAAGAGCGCCATGGGCGTGCTGCGCCTGGAGATGGAGGCGCTGCTGTCCAAGGGGTTGCCCAACACGCCCATGGCGGGCGGCGGCATCCGTGTGGCCAGCGGCAACTACATCACCGCCAAGCCCATCGGCGTGGTGGACGGCGTCGACTACCAATACACCGGTGCGGTGCGCAAGGTGGCGGCCGATTCGATCCGTGCCGCCCTGGACGACCAGGATGTGGTGCTGATCTCGCCCCTGGGGGTGTCGCCCACGGGGGAGATCTTCAACCTGGCCATGGAGGAAGTGGCCGAGGCGGTGGCCATCGCGCTCAAGGCGGATAAGCTCATCTTCCTGGGGCCGACGCCCGGTATCCTCGACGAAAATGGCGAGGTCATCGACCCGCTCACCGCCGACGAGGCGGAAAACATCCTGGAGAAGCGCAGCGGCCTGCCCGACGAACTGCGCCGCACCCTGCCCAGCGCCATACGCGCCTGCCGCCATGGCGTGGGCCGCGCCCACTTCCTGGGCCGGGACGAGGACGGCGCCCTGCTGCTGGAGTTGTTCACCCATGCCGGCGCCGGCACCGTGGTGACGCGCGACCCCCTGGCGCGGCTGCGCGAGGCGAGCATCGAGGACGTGGGCGGCATTCTCGCCCTGATCGCGCCGCTGGAGGCGGACGGGACCCTGGTGCGCCGCAGCCGCGAGCTGCTGGAGATGGAGATCGAGCGTTTTTCCGTGCTCGAGCACGACGGCGTGATCGTGGGCTGCGCCGCCCTGTATCCCTTCAGTGATGACAAGGCCGCCGAGCTCGCCTGCCTGGCGGTGCAGCCCGAATACCGGCGCAGCGGCTACGGCGAGCAGATACTGCAGCACTGCGTGGCAAGGGCGCGGCGCATGGGCCTGAAGCGCCTGTTCGTGCTCACCACGCGCACCGCCCACTGGTTCATCGAGCGCGGCTTCAAGGAGGTGGGGGTGGATGACCTGCCGGCGAAAAAACGCGAACTCTACAACCTGCAGCGCCGCTCCAAGGTGCTGAGCAGGGCCATCTAGCCCGAGGATGGCGCGCAGTGGCTGCGACCGTGAGACGCTGGCATCAGTCCCTGCGCTTCCGCATGGTGTTCGCGGCAAGCATGGTATTGATCGTGATGCTCGCGCTGCTGGTCGCCAACGGCATCCGGCTGATGGACGCCACCCTGGCGGCGTGCGACGCCGAGTTCATGCGCCAGGCGGGCGCCGACCTGCTGTGGTAGAGCCTCGCCATCGGGGCGGTGTATCCCGGCATTCCGGTGCCGTACCGAGCTGGGCTACAATTCCCCCGTTCAAACCGTTTCGCGGCCGTCGGCCGCGTCAAGCAAAGGATTCAAGCTATGGCACGCATGGTCAAATGCATCAAGCTCGGCCGGGAAGCCGAGGGCCTGGACTTCCCCCCCGTCCCGGGCGAGCTGGGCAAGCGCATTTTCGAAAACGTCTCCAAGGAAGCCTGGCAGCAGTGGATCCGCTACCAGACCATGCTGATCAACGAAAACAGGCTGAATCTGGCCGACGCCAAGGCGAGGAAGTACTTGGCGGAACAGATGGAGAAGCACTTTTTCGGGGTCGGGGCGGATCAAGTCAGCGGCTACGTGCCGCCGGAGAAGTAGGTCTACCTACCGCAGTCCCTGCCCCACCGCCCACACCGCCGCTTCCACCCTCGAGCGGAAGCTCAGCTTCTTGAGCAGGTTCTTCACGTGCACCTTGACGGTGCCTTCCGCGATGTTCAGCTCGCGGCCGATCAGCTTGTTGGACAGGCCCTGGGCCAGACAGCGCAGGATGGCTTTCTCCCGGTCGGTGAGGGAGGCGGTGCTGCGGCTGGTGGCCACCGCCTCGTCGCGCAAGGCCTGGGCCAGCAGGCCGTTCAGGCTGTCGCTGATCACCATGCGGCCGAACAGGGCGTCGCGGATGCGCGCCAGCAGGTCCTCGGGTTCCATGTCCTTGAGCAGGTAGCCGTCGGCGCCGGCGCGGATGGCGGCGATCAGGTCTTCCGCGTTGTCCGAGACGGTGAGCATGACGATGCGCGAGTCCAGGCCCGCCTCCCGCAGCGCCCGCAGAGTCGCGATGCCGTCCATGTCGCGCATGTGCAGGTCCAGCAGGATCAGGTCGGGCTGCAGGCGCCGGGCGAGCTCCACGCCTTCCTTGCCCGACGAGGCCTCGCCGGCGAAGCGCAGCTCCGGGTCCAGGGTGATCAACTGCGACACGCCCTTGCGGAACAGGGGGTGGTCGTCGATGACGATGATGCTGTTGTCGGTGCTGTCCATAAGCCGATCCTAAGCGGTTTGCGGCAGTTCACGGAAGGGCGTGGCGGGGGTGAACTCCAGCTCGACTCGCGTGCCGCCGCCTGCGCGCGCATGGATGCTGAGCTCGCCCTTGAGGCTGTGGGCGCGGTCGCGCATGATCACCAGCCCGTAGTGGTGGGTGGGCGCTTCCTGGCTCGTGATGCCCACGCCGTCGTCGTCCACCCGCACCCGTACGCGGTTGTCCGGCAGCCGTTCCAGGGTGATGTCCACCTGGCGCGCGTGGGCGTGGTGCTCCACGTTGGACAGGGCCTCGCGGATCACCTGCAGCACGTGGATCTCCTCGTTGGAGGCGAGCTCGACGCCGATCAGGCGGTTGCGCAGGGTGATGGCCAGGCCCGTGCGGCTGCGGCACTCGCGCACCGTGTCCTCCAGGGCGGCCTGCAGGCCGCGCCCGTCCATGCGCAGGCGGAAAGTGGTGAGCAGCTCGCGCAACTGGCGGTAGGCGTTGTTGAGCCCCGTCTTGAGTTCGCCCACCACGCCCCGGGTCTGCTCGGCGGGAGCGGCCTTGTCCAGCAGGGACTGCAGCCGTGCCACCTGGATCTTGAGATAGGACAGGGACTGGGCCAGGGAGTCGTGCAGCTCCCGGGCGATCACCGAGCGCTCCTCGAACAGGGCCAGGCGGTGGCGTTCCTCGTTGCGCTGGGCCATGGCCAGCGCCGCGCCGATATGGCGTCCCACCGCCTCCAGCAGTTGCAGTTGCCAGGGGGCGAGCTGCCGCTCGCGCGGGATCGCCAGGGGCATGACGCCGTAACTGCGGCCGCGGTCGGTGAGGGGGATGGAGACGATGTGGGCACTGTCCGCCGTGGCGGCGGCGTGCACCGCCACGGCACCGTCGCCGATGCAGCGGGCGCAGTCCGACTGGCTGCAGATGGTGGGCCGGTTGCCGTCGCGGGAGATGTCGGCGGCCAGGGGCAGGCCGCGCTGCTGCTCGGCGTTGCAGGCGCAGATGGCGCCCGAGGCAGCACCCACCACCTGCTCCACCTGGCGCAGCACCTGCATCAGGGCCTCGTTGGTGATCTCCCGGGCCGACAGGGTGCGGGTGGTGTCGTAGAGCAGTTCCAGCGACCGGTTGGTGCGCGCCAGCTCCTCGGTCTTTTCCTCCACGCGCGCCTCCAGGTTGGCGTACATGTGGGATAAATCCTTCACCATCACGTTGAAAGCATCGCCCAACTGGCCCAGTTCATCCGGTCCCGTGTGCTCGGCGCTGATGCGGAAATCGCCCTTGCGCACGGCGCGCGCGCAGTCGAGCAGATTGTTCAGGGGGATGAGCACCTGCATGTGCATGAGGTACATGGTGACCAGCACCACCACGACGATGGCGAACAGGGACACCCCCTGCACCAGGCGCAGCCACTGGATCTTGTCTTCCAGTTCCTGCTCCATCAGGTGCACCATCTCGTCGATCTCCGAGACGAAATCGCCGATGGTTCGGATGAAGGTGATGCGCTGCGCCTCGTCCGTGGCGGCGGCGAGGGCCAGCGGCTTGAAGGTCTGCTCCCAGCGCCGGTGGATGCGCCGGTAGCGCTCGTACAGGGGTTTCTCGGTCTCCACGTTAAGGCCCGCCAGCAGCAGGGGATTGTTCAAGCGCGTCTCGTAGGCCTGCACGCTGCGGGCGATGGTTTCGGTGCGCTGCGCGTCGTCCTGGCCCGGCTCGGTGAGCTGGCTCGCCAGCAGATAGGAGTGCATGCGCAGGCTGCCGGCGATGTTGATGGCCCGGGCCTTGCCGGCCGACATCTCGGTGAAGATGGTCGAGATCATGATCGACACGATGGCGAAGATCACGATGGTGCCCATCAGGATCCCCAGGCGGCCGAGGATCGATTTGGGGGTCATGTGGTTCGGAACGTTCATGGCTTTTCCCGGCTTTGCCGGCCCGGTTACACGTTACAAAAGGGTGGGGGATTTGGTAATACCTCCAAAGAGGCGCGCCCTTCCGGCCGGGGCCTGCCGTGCCCTCGGGCTCCCGATGGGATCCGTTTCTCGTCAAAGGCTTATCCCGCATTCCCAGCCGTTTCACGCTTACCACTTTAGGGGTAAGCGCGCCTTTTCCGGTACCGATTAGGTCAATTGTTTTCGTTTTTGCCCGCCCTAGACTGCGCGCCGTAGAGACGCATTTGTCTGCAGGAGCGTGACATGGCGAGTCATAGGACGAAGCAGTTGGCGGTGGTCACGATGAGCACCCTGGCGTTCATCGTGTGCTTTGCCGTGTGGATGATGTTCGCGGTGATCGGCATTCCCATCAAGGAGGCGCTCGCCCTCAACGAGACCCAGTTCGGCCTTCTGGTGGCCACGCCGGTGTTGACCGGTTCCCTGATCCGCCTGCCCCTGGGCATGGGGACCGACAAGTTCGGGGGGCGCATCGTGTTCTTCCTGCTGATGCTGTCGACGGTGGCGCCCATCTGGCTCATCGGCGAGGCGAAGGAGTACTGGCAGTTCCTGGTGGCCGGCCTGT
>DYIB01000100.1 GCA_020723855.1 Uliginosibacterium gangwonense | reverse complement strand
AGGGCATGGGGTGGCGGATCACCGCCACGCGCAAGCCCCGCGCGCGCAGCCGCGCCGCGATCCAGCGCGCCGTCTGGGACTTGCCGCAGCCGGTGCGCACGGCGGAGACGGCGATCACCGGCCGCGGCGCCCGGATCATGGTGCGGTCGGGGCCCAGCAGCACGAAGTCGGCGCCCGCCGCCAGCGCGCGCGAGGCGCGGTGCATCACCTGCCCGTGGGCGATGTCGCTGTAAGCGAACACCACCTGCTCCACGCGCCGCGCGCGGCACACCTCCTCCAGGCGCGACTCGGCCACGATGTCGATGCCATCGGGATAGAGCGGGCCGGACAGGGCCGGCGGATAGCGCCGGTCGGCGATGCCGGGGATCTGCGCCGCGGTGAAGGCCACCACCTCGGTGCCCGGGTCCTTGCGAAACGCCAGGTTGAAGTTGTGAAAATCCCGTCCCGCCGCTCCCATGATCAGGGTGCGGCGCCTGTGCTTGCCGGCCATGTGTGCCCCCTAGAGCCCGTTGCTCCAGGGGGCTAGCTTACACCGGCTTGACCAAAGTCACGCCCGATTCGCCGCCGCCTTGACCTTCGTCATGACGCCCGTCTGCCCCGCGCCTGCGGTCGGCCGAGCATGCGCCCCAGGGCGTCGTCGCGGTCGATCAGGGCGTGCTTCAGCGCTGCCGCCACATGCAGCGCGACCAGGACAAGCAGCAGACGGCTGGCCGCGGCATGGATCTTCTCCAGCAGCGCATGCAGTCCCTCCGCCTTGCCCATGGGGCTGGGCAGCGCGACCACACCGAACATGTCGATGGCGCGGCCACCGCTCCAAACGGTGAGCGGACCGCTCAGGATCAGGACGGCGATCAGCGCGAGCAGCAGGCGGTGGGTATGGCGGGCGAGAGCCCGGGGCGGCGGTGGCGCGGGAGTGGCCGCGCGCCACGCCAGGCGAAATGCCAGCAGCGGAAAGGCCAGCGCGCCCAGGGCGACATGCAGCTTCAGCCAGAAGAGCCGCGTGTCACCCCGGGGCATCTCGTGGAAATAGAGGCCGATGCCAAGTAGGGCAAGGATGAGGGCGGCGCCGGCCCAATGGTTGATGCGGGAGACCGGGCCGTAGGCTTCGGGCGTGTCGGTCAGCTTCATACTTGGATTCCTCCCCGGTTCGCCGGAACCAGCCCGCTCCGCGCATGGCGGAGCGGGCATGGACCGTCACCCGCGAACCGGGCCGCGGCCGTCACCGCCATTGCCGCGGCGCTCCTCGAAGGCTGCCTTGCGTTCCTCCACAGTCTTGCGTTGCTCCGGCGTGAGCAACTGGTAGATCTGGTGCTCTATGCGGGCGCGCATCTGCGCCATCTCGGCCATGGCGGCGGCAGCGGCCTCGGACAAGGCCTTGACCCTGGCTTCGTCGTACTCGGCGGAGAAGGCGAGCTTGTGCAGCTCGGCGCGCGCCTTGTGGATCTCCTTGTCCTTGTCGCGCATGGCCGGGGCCTGGGCGTGCATCAGCTCGAAGATCTTGTCGCGCTGGGCTTCGGTCAGGCCGAGGCCGCGCAGCAGTCGCGGCATGCGCTCGCCCCCGAACAAGCCCGGGCCGCCGTGCATGCCGCGATGCTCGCCGAATATCTGGGGCGGGAAGGCTTCGACGTGACGGCGGTGCACGACGGCGAGTCGGGCGCCGCCCGGGCGCTCTCCGGCAACTATGACATCGCGGTGCTGGACGTGATGCTGCCGCGCGTAAACGGCGTCGAGGCCCTGCGCCGCATCCGCCTGCACAGCCGCGTGCCGGTGCTGATGCTCACCGCCCGCGGCGACGACGTGGACCGGGTGGTGGGCCTGGAGCTGGGTGCCGACGACTATGTCCCCAAGCCCTGCACGCCGCGCGAGCTGGTGGCGCGGTTGCGCGCCATCCTGCGGCGCACGGGCCCGGCGGCCATGGCGGACGCCGCGGGCGAGCCCCTGCGCGCCGGCCCGCTGGTCCTGTGGCCGGCGCGGCGCGAGGCCCAATGGGCGGGCCGGCCGTTGCCGCTCACCAGCGCCGAGTTCAACCTGCTGGAGGTGCTGGCGCGCCACGCCGGAAGGGTGGTGAGCAAGGCGGAGCTGTCGGAGCAGGGCCTGGGTCGCCCCTTGGCGCGCTTCGACCGCAGCATCGACGTGCACCTGTCGAGCATCCGCCACAAGCTGGGCAGCCGCGCCGACGGGCAGCCGTGGATACGCACGGTGCGCGGCATGGGCTATCAATTGGTCCGGGAGTAGCCATGGGCCGCCTGTTCTGGAAGTTCTTCTTCGCCTTCTGGGGCGCGCTGCTGGCCGCCGGCATCGCCGTGGGCAGCGCGGTGGTGCTGCTACGCGACAGGCCGGAGTCGGACGTGGACCTCGCCGCCGGCCCGCGCGCCGCCTTCCTGGTGCGCACTGCGGCGGCGACGCTGGTGCACGGCGGCCCCGAGGGCCTGCGCCAGATGATGCGGGAGTGGCAGGGCGAGCGCCGCGGCGGCCCGCCCCTGTTCGTCGTCGATGGGGCGGGCCGGGACCTGCTCGGCCGGCCGGTGCCGCCCCAGGCGCTGGCGGCGGCGCGGCAGCTCTCGGCGCAGCCCTTGCCCCCGCGCGAGGGCGCGGCGCGACGCGTGGTGGTGGGCCAGACCGAGTACCTGCTGTTCATTCCCGCGGAAGGCGTGCGGGCGCACCCCCATCCGCGGCGTCCGCCGCCTCCGGCCTGGCTGCCGCTGGCGGCGGGCCTGCTCGGCAGCCTGGTGTTCAGCGCGCTGCTCGCCTGGTATTTCGCCAAGCCGGTGCGCCATCTGCGCTGGGCCTTCGACGCCGCCGCCGAAGGGCGGCTGGAGGTGCGCGTGCAGCCGCACATGGGCGGGCGGCGCGACGAGATCGCCGACCTGGGCCGCGACTTCGACCGCATGGCGGCGCGCCTGCAGGCCCTCATGGCCGCCCAGCGCCGCCTGCTGCACGACGTATCCCACGAGCTGCGCTCGCCCCTGGCGCGGCTGCAGGCGGCCATCGGCCTGCTGCGCCAGAATCCGGCCGAACCGGACGCCAGCCTGGCGCGCATCGAGCGCGAGTCCGAGCGCCTGGGCGAACTGGTGGGGGAACTGCTCACCCTGTCCCGCCTGGAGGCGGGCATGGCCGGGGCGGCCACGGAGCGGGTGGATCTGGTCGAACTGGTGGCGGCCATCGCCGACGATGCCCGCTTCGAGGCCCGGGCGGGCGGACGCGACTTGCGCTTCAGCGGCAGCGGGGAGGCCTGCCTCCAGGGACGCGCCGAGCTGCTGCACCGGGCCTGCGAGAACGTGATCCGCAACGCCGTGAAGTTCACCCGTCCGGGCACTGCGGTCGAAGTCACCCTGGAGCGTTCGGCGGATGCGCTGCGCGTGAGCGTATGCGACCGCGGCCCGGGCGTGCCGGAGCAGGATCTGGACGCCATCTTCGAACCCTTCTATCGCAGCGGCGACGGCACCCAGGCGGCGGGCTTCGGCCTGGGTCTCGCCATCGCCCGCCGTGCCGTGGAAGCCCACGGCGGCACCATAGCCGCAGCCAATCGACCGGAGGGTGGGTTGTGCGTGGAGATCCGCCTGCCCGTCCGTCCCTGCGCTTCCAAGGCTGGCGCCGCCTAGCGGCGCGGGGCGACGGCGCTTGCCTCCGGCAGCACGATGTTGACTTCCAGCACCTCGAAATTGTCCTGCTTCTCCAGGGAGACCTTGATGGCGTCGTGGTCCACGCGCACGTACCTGGAGATCACGTCGATCAGGTCCCGCTGCAGGGCGGGCAGGAAGTCGGGCCGGGTGTTGTCGGCGCGCTCGCGGGCGATGATGAGCTGCAGGCGCTCGCGGGCGATGGCGGCGGTCTTGCGCTTTTCTCCGAACAACAGGTTGAGGATGGACATCGTCAGCGTCCCCCGAAGAAGCGCTTGAGCAGGCCGGGCTTCTCGTACTGCACGAAACGCAGGGGACGCTCTTCGCCGAGGAAGCGGGACACCACGTCGCGGTAGGCTTCGGCCACGTCGGAGCCGTCCAGGTGGATGGCGGGCACGCCCTGGTTGGAGGCCTGCAGCACCGACTCCGATTCGGGGATGACGCCGATCAGGGGAATGCGCAGGATGTCCTGCACGTCCTTGTAGGACAGCATTTCGCCTTCCTCGGCGCGCTTGGGCGAGTAGCGGGTCACCAGCAGGTGCTCCTTCACCGGTTCGGCGCCGGCTTCGGCCCGGCGCGACTTGGCCTGCAGGATGCCCAGGATGCGGTCCGAGTCGCGCACCGAGGAGACCTCCGGGTTGGTGACCACCAGGGCTTCGTCGGCGAAGCGCAGGGCCATCAGCGCGCCGCGCTCGATGCCGGCGGGCGAATCGCACACGATGTATTGGAAATCCATCTCGGCCAGGTCCTTGAGCACGCGCTCCACGCCCTCCTCGGTGAGCGCGTCCTTGTCGCGCGTCTGGGAGGCGGGCAGGACGTAGAGGTTGTCGCAATGCTTGTCCTTGATCAGCGCCTGGTTGAGGGTGGCTTCCTTGTTCACCACGTTGATCAGGTCGTACACCACGCGCCGCTCGCAGCCCATGATGAGGTCCAGGTTGCGCAGGCCGACGTCGAAGTCGATGACGGCCGTCTTGTGGCCGCGCAGCGCCAGGCCCGAGGAGAAGCTGGCGCTGCTGGTGGTCTTGCCTACACCGCCCTTGCCGGACGTTACGACGATGATGCGTGCCAAATGATCCTCCGTTCGATGAATGCCGCTCAGCCGATCGAGAGAGGCTCGATGGTGAGGCTGCTCTGTTGCGATTGTTCGTCGGCGCGCAGGCGCACTTGCGCCGGGCGGCGCTTGAGCTCCGGCGGCGGGCCGTTCTCCAGCACGCGATAGACGCCGGCGATGGACACCAGCTCCGCTTCCAGGCAGGTGGTGAAGATGCGCGCCTGGGCGTTGCCGCGGGCGCCCGCCAGGGCGCGGCCGCGCAGGGGCGCATACACGTGGATGTTGCCGTCGGCGATGACTTCGGCGCCGGTGTTGACCATGGCCAGTACGATCAGGTCGCCGCCCCGGGCGTAGATCTGCTGGCCGGAGCGCAGGGGGCGGTCCACCACCAGGGTTTCGCTGGCCGGCTCCACCGCGGCCAGCGCCGCGGCGGGCGCGTGTGCCGGCTTGTCCTCGCCCTCGACCACCACCAGCCCGGCGGCCTGCGCCGCTTCCCGGTGCTCGGGGCAGGCCACCCGCGCCGCGACCGGGTTGAGGCGGTAGCGCCGCATCAGTGCGCACAGCTCGCGCCACTCGACGGTGCTGGCCGCATCCAGGGCGGTGCAGTCGAGCAGGGCCGCTTCGCCGCAGAAGAAATCGGGCGAGCCGCCCAGCAGCGCCTCCAGGGCGGCGGCGAGCCGGACCGGATCGCTGCTGCGCAACCGGGCGGCGACGGCCTGCAGGGCGGTACCTTTGAGCTCGATGACTTTCGGCTGGGGACGCGGGGCGCGCACTGACTTCATGCGATCGAAAAATCCACAGAGTCTAATGGTCCCCGCCCGTTCGATCAATGGAAAAAACGTTAACGCCGCGCGATCAAGTTCTTGGGCCGGCGCGGCGGGGGCGTGGAAAGGTCAGAAACGGGCTCCCGGAGAGCGAAGGGCAGCAGGATGCGCGCAAGCCGGGGGCGAAAACGCACTCATGTGCCGAATGCCCGGGGCGCCTTTTCCCCGGTATTCGGGCTGCGCGTGACCGCGGATTATTGATCCTTACGTAACCATGTGACGAAAGCGAGCCGGATCGAAAATCTCCCCTGTCCCCTCTTTGCCAAAGAGGGGAACCTGCTGCGAACGGCCTTTAGCGGGTTCCTTCCTTTGCAAAGGGAGGACAGGAGGGATTTCAAACGGCGTCACGATATTTTGTAATTCTCAATAATTTGCTGCCGAGACCCCGGGCGGCGCAGTGGGCGGCGTGCGCTGAGCGTCAGGCGGCCACGGGCGCGAGCCCCAGCTCGGCCTGCAGCGGCTCGGCCGGGTAGTGGAAGGCCACCGGGCCGTCGGGCAGGGCGTGCACGAATTGGTCGACGAACGGATCCCCGGAATGCAGCATCTCTTCGGCCGTACCGTGGGCGACGACCCTGCCGTCGGAGATGAAGTAGGCGTAGTCGGCGATCTTGAGGGCCTCGCGCACGTCGTAGGTGACGACGATGGACGTGATGCCCAGGGCGTCATTGAGCTTGCGGATCAGATCGGCGACCACGTTGAGGGAAATCGGGTCGAGCCCGGAGAACGGCTCGTCGTACATCATGAGCATGGGGTCCAGGGCGATGGCCCGGGCCAGGGCCACGCGCCGCGCCATGCCGCCGGAGAGCTCGCTCGGCATGAGCCGGTCGGCGCCGCGCAGGCCCACGGCGTGCAGCTTCATCAGCACCAGGTCGTGGATCTGCTCCTCCAGTAGGTCGGTGCGCTCGCGCATGGGGAAGGCCACGTTCTCGAACACCGAGATGTCGGTGAACAGCCCGCCCATCTGGAACATCATGCCCATCTTGCGGCGCAGCTCGTACAGGCCGTCGTTGTCCAGCTCATGGACCACCTGCCCGGCGACCCGCACGCTGCCCGCGGCGGGGCGCAACTGGCCGCCGATCAGCCGGAACAGGGTGCTCTTGCCGCTACCGCTGGCCCCCAGGATGGTGACGATCTTGCCCCGGGGAATGGTCAGATTGATGCCCTTGAGCACCCGCCGCTCGCCATAGGCGAACTCGAGGTCGGCGACATCGACGAGGGTTTCGGCGGCGGCCATGGGGCGTGCAGGGGAAGGATCGAAGCGCGAAAGTGTACATCATCCCGCCTGCTAGGCAAAAATGGGGTTCGTTCCGACGGAAAGGCATGAGCTTGGTGGATCACTCCCGCGCGCGCCGCTGGGACATTTTTTGCGCCGTGGTGGACAACTACGGCGACATCGGCGTCACCTGGCGTCTGGCGCGGCAACTGGCGGCCGAGCACGGGCTGCGCGTGCGCCTGTGGGTGGATGACCCCCATTCCCTGGTGCGGCTGTACCCCGGCGTCGATGCCGTAGCGATGGCACAGACGCGACAGGGCGTCGAGCTGCGCCGCTGGCTGCGGCCGTTCCCCGAGCAGGAGGCCCACGACGTGGGCGACGTGGTCGTCGAGGCTTTCGCCTGCGAGCTGCCGGCCGCCTATCTGAACGCCATGGCGGCGCGCAAGCCGCAACCCTGCTGGATCAATCTCGAATACCTGAGCGCCGAGGACTGGGTGGCGGGCTGCCATGGGCTCACCTCGCCCCATCCGCGCCTGCCGCTCACCAAGCGCTTTTTCTTCCCCGGGTTCACCACGGCTACCGGCGGCCTGCTGCGCGAGCGCGACCTGCTGGCGCGGCGCGACCGCTTCCGCGGCGACGACAGGGCGCGGGCGGCCCTGTGGCAGTTCCTGGGCGTCCCCGAGCCGGCGCCGCAGCAGTTCACGATTTCCCTGTTCGGCTACGAGAACCCGGCGTTGGGCGGGCTGCTCGCCGCCTGGAGCGAGGGCGGTGAGGACATCCTGTGCCTGGTGCCGGAAGGCCGGCTGCTGGGCGACGTCTCCGCCTTCTTCGGCGCTACCGCCGAAGTGGGCGTTTCGTTCCGCCGCGGCCGTCTGGAGCTGCGCGTGATTCCCTTCGTAGACCAGGACGCCTACGACCGGCTGCTGTGGGTGTGCGACCTCAACTTCGTGCGCGGCGAGGACTCCTTCGTGCGTGCCCAATGGGCCGGGCGGCCCCTGGTGTGGCACATCTATCCCCAGGAGCAGGACGCCCACTGGCCCAAGCTGCGCGCCTTCGAGGATCTCTATTGCGCCGGCCTGGCGCCGGCCGCGGCCCGGGCCCTGGCGGATTTCTGGGAAGCCTGGAACCGGGGCGAGGGCGCGGGTGCGGCCTGGGCAGGCTTCCGGGCGCATCGGGCCGGACTGGAGGCCCATGCGGCGGACTGGGCGCGGCGCCTGGCGCGGCAGGAGGATCTGGCCGCCGCCCTGGTCCGGGCGTGCGATTCTCCGGTATAATTTACCGTTTGTTTTTTGGCGCCAACGCCATTCGGGACGCAGTATGAAACTCGCACAGGAACTCCGCTCCGGCAACGTCATCATGATCGGCAACGATCCCATGGTGGTGCAGAAGGCCGAGTACAACAAGTCCGGCCGCAATGCCGCCGTGGTCAAAATGAAACTCAAGAACCTTCTCACCGGCGCCGCCATGGAGAGCGTGTTCAAGGCCGACGAGAAGTTCGAGGTCGTCGTGCTGGAGCGCAAGGAAGTCACCTATTCCTACTACGCCGATCCCATGTACGTGTTCATGGACGACGAGTACAACCAGTACGAGGTGGAGAAGGACAACATGGGCGACGCGCTCAACTACCTCGAGGACGGCATGCCCTGCGAGGTGGTGTTCTACCAGGGCAAGGCCATTTCCGTTGAGCTGCCCAACTCCGTGGTGCGCGAGATCACCTACACCGAGCCGGCCGTGCGCGGCGACACCTCGGGCAAGGTGCTCAAGCCCGCCAAGATCGCCACGGGCTTCGAGGTGCAAGTGCCGCTGTTCTGCGAGATCGGCGACAAGATCGAGATCGACACCCGCACCGGCGAATACCGCAACCGCGTCAAGGCCTGAGGCGCGGCGCGGGCTGTCGCAAGCGAAGGGGGCGGTGACGCCCCCTTCGCTTTTTGGCGCCGGCCGCCGCGTCTTGTCTGTCGTCGGTTTCCCGTTATCATTGCGGGAGTCATTCGTGCTCCCCCCGTCACCGCCGCCACCGCATGCTCACCCTCATCCACAGCAACAGCATGCATGCGCTGGAAGAGCGGCTCGCCGGGCGCCTTGCCGACGCGGCCGCGGGCGTGCTCGAGCCGGAGGTGGTGGTGGTGCCTTCCTCGGGCGTCGCGCGCTGGCTGAAATACCGCCTCGCCGATCGCCACGGCGTGTGCGCCAACGTGGCGTTTCCCTACCCGGCCCAGTTCATCTGGCGCCTGTTCGCGCGCCTGCTGCCCGAGGTGCCGGAGACCTCGCCCTTCGATGCGCGGGTGATGGCCTGGCGGCTCTACGGCCTGCTGGGGCGCCTGCCGGGGTCCGCGGTATTCGCGCGCCTGCACGCCTACCTGGCACGCAGCGACGCGCGCGGCCGCCTGGAGCTGGCGCAGCGCATCGCCGCGCTGTTCGACCAGTATCTGGTCTATCGGCCCGACTGGCTGCAGCGCTGGGCCGCAGGACAGACCGTGCTGCCCGGCCCGGACGACGACGAGACCTGGCAGGCGGCCTTGTGGCGCAAACTGCTGCGCGCGACGGGTACCCGCCACGGCGCCCACCCCAAGGAGGCCTTCTTCGCCAAGCTGGCCGAGACGGGGGCCGCGCCGGCGCTGCCCCGGCGCGTCAGCCTGTTCGCCATACCCGTGCTGCCGCCCCTTTATCTGGAGATCTTTGCGCGCCTGGCCCGGCACGTGGACGTGGATCTCTACGTGCTCAACGCTTGCGCCGAGTTCTGGGCCGACATCGTCGCCGGGCGCGAGCTGGCGCGGCTGGCGCTCAAGGGCGAGGTGGCGGCCGCCTACCGCGACGTGGGCCAGCCCCTGCTCGCCTCCTGGGGCCGCCAGGCGCGGGACAATCTGGCCCTGCTGTCGGCACTGGGCGGTGAGGACAATACCGACGACCTGCCGGACTTCCGCCCGCCGCCCGGCGACACCCTGCTGCGGCGGCTGCAGCGCGCCATCGTCGAGCTTGCCGACCTGGAAGGCGCCGGGCTGGCGGTCGCGGCGGACGACCGCTCGCTGCAAGTGCATGCCTGCCACAGCCTGACGCGGCAGTTGGAAGTGCTGCACGACCAGTTGCTGGACCTGTTCCAGACGCGGCCCGGATTGCGGCCCGGCGACGTGGTGGTGATGACGCCGGACCTGGACGCCGCCGCGCCCCTCATCGATGCCGTGTTCGGCGCCGCGCCGCGCCAGCGCTTCATCCCTTATGCCATTACCGGCCGCACCCGGCCCGATGCCTCGCCCCTGGTGCGTGCCTTCGACGCCCTGCTGACGCTGCCGGCCGCGCGCTTCGAGGCCGCGGCCCTGTTCGACCTGCTGCAGGCGCCGCCCCTGGCGCGCCGTTTCGGCCTGGAGGAGGAAGACCTGGAACGCATCCGCACCTGGCTGCAGGACGCCGACGTGCGCTGGGGCCGCGACGCGGATCACCGCGCCGCCCTGGGCCTGCCGCGCGAGGCGCGCCACACCTGGGCCGAGGGCCTGGCGCGCATGCTGCTGGGTTATGCCCTGCCGGGCGAAGGACTGCGCCTGCATGCCGGGTTGCTGCCCCTGGACGACCTGGAAGGCAGCCAGGCCCTGCCCCTGGGACGGCTGGCGCGCTTCATCGGGCAGGCCGCGGCGCTGGCAGCCGAGCTGCCGCGGCCACGCCCCATGACCGAGTGGGCGGCGACGCTCATGGGCGTCGTCGGCCGCTTCTTCGCGCCCGAGGAGCACGAGCAGCCCGAAACCGACCGCCTGCGTGCCGCCATCGCTTCTTTGGCCGCCGATGCCGGCGCGGCCGGGCTGGACGAGGCCGTCCCCCTGGCCGTGGTGCGCGCCGCCCTGCAGGAGGCGCTCGCCGCCAACGCGCCCGGCGCGGCCCCGGCGGGAGGCGTGACCTTTTGCGGCATCGGCCCCCTGCGCGGCCTGCCTTACCGGGTGGTGTGCCTGATCGGCATGGACGACGGTGCCTTCCCGCGCAATCCCGCACCCCTGGAATTCGACCTCATGGCGCGCCGCCCGCGCCTGGGCGACCGCGCACGCCGTGACGACGACCGCGGCAGCTTCCTCGACGCCCTGATGGCCGCCGGCGAAGTTTTCTACCTGAGCTACACCGGCCGCAGCCAGCGCGACAACGCGCCGCTCACGCCTTCGGTACTGGTGACGGAACTGCTCGATTACCTGGGCCGCTGCGTTGCCGGCGGACGCGCCGCGGTGCAGGCGCGGCTGGTGACGGAGCACCCGCTGCAGCCCTTCAGCCGCCGCTACTTCACGGGCGAGCTGTTTTCCTATGCCGACGAATACCTGGCCGCGGCCCGCGCCGCAGCGGCGCCGGGCGCGGCCACGGCCGCGCCCCTCATCACGGTGCCGCTGCCGCCGGCGGGCGCCGAGTGGCGCCGCGTGAGTCTGGACCAGTTGATCCGGTTCCTGCGCCATCCCGTGCGCTTCCTGCTGCGCGAACGGCTGCGCATCGAGCTGGCGCAAGCCGAGGAGGAGTTGCCTGGCACCGAACCTTTCCTGCTGGAGCGCACCGCCGCCTGGCGCCTGGCCGACCGCCTGCTGCGCCTGCGCTTGGCAGGCGTACCCG
>DYIB01000099.1 GCA_020723855.1 Uliginosibacterium gangwonense | reverse complement strand
CTTTCGTCACATGGTTACGTAAGGATCAATAAGTCAGGAACAAGGAGACCATCCTGTTCGAGTGCGTGCGCATCGGCCTGGACATGCTGCGCGAGGCCATCGACCAGGCGGGGGCGTCGGGCGGCACGGCGCTGGACAAGCTCACCACCGCCATGCGCAAGTATGCGGAGATCGTGACCATGGATTTCGGCATGTGCGTCATCCGGGTCGGCGAGGATCCCCTGCCGCCCGCCAGCCGCAAGGAGTTGCGCAAGCTCAAGGGCGTCCTCGAGATCGGTCCCGACGGCGCCGGCAAGACCTCCCTGTTCAACACCATCTCCGGCTTCTACCGGCCGACCGCCGGGCGCATCCCCTTCCAGGGCGAGGACATCACGCGCCTGCCGGCGCCCAAGCGCGCCACGCTGGGCCGCCACTGCCACCTGCTCACCAAGGAGCTGGACCACGACGACGGCGAGGTCACGGCCACCATGAAGGTACGCCGCGCCAGCATCTGAATCAATCGAGCGCGATCTGGGCCCTGATCCAGACGGTGCGGCCGGGCTCGTTGACCCGGGTGGTCTGGGTGTAGCCCGCCACCATGGCGCCGGCCCGGCTGACGTGTTCCGCATAGGTCCGGTCGAACACGTTGTCGACGCCCCCGCTCAGCAGCACCCCCTTCTTCGGCCGCCAGCCGCCATTCAGGGACAGCACGGCGAAGCCGGGCGTGCGCCCGATGTCCTGGCCGACGATGTTGCCCTGGTTCGGATCGACCCGGTCCTGCTCGGCAACGAGGCGCAGCAGGGTGCCGAAAGACCAGATCTTGTCGTCATAGCCGAGGCCCAGGCGCAGCTCCGCCGGGCTGGTCTGGGCCAGGGGCCGGCCGTCGGTGTCGTTGTCGCTGTGCACCAGGGCCACGGAGGCGTCCGCCCGCCAGGCGGCGCTGAGGGCATAGGACAGGCCCGCTTCCGTGCCCCAGGTCGTGGCAGCCACGTTGCGCGCGCCCGACGGCAGGGCGCCCCCCTGGATCAGGATGTAGTCGCGGATCTTGCCGTAGAAGGCCGAAACCGAGCCGGACAGGCGCTCGCCGCGGTAGAGCAGGCCGGCATCGAGCTGCGTGGTCTTCTCCGGCTTGAGCAAGAAGGTGCTCGCCGCGCCCGTGCCCTTGTTCCGTTCCCAATAGTCGGGTGCCCGCTCGACGTGGCCCAGTCCCACGTACGCGGTCGCGGCCATCCCGGCCAGGTCCCGTTCATAGCGCCCGAAGCCGCTCGTCAAGGTGCTGTCGTCGGACTGGCCATAAGTGCTCTTGGTGGCGCGGCGGTCCTCGGCGCGGGAGCGGTCGACCCGCAGTCCGCCGATCAGGCGGTTGCGTTCATCGAGAAAATGCCGGATCTCGCCGAACAGGCCGGCCTGGCGGAAGTTCATGTCTTCGGCCCGGGGCGCACTGAGGCTCGAGCGCACGGTGTGGACATTGCGCTGGGTGTCCGCGCCCAAGGCCGCTTCGGTGGCCTCGCCCAGCCGCAAGGTGGCGACCAGGCGCCCGCCGACCGTCTCCCGATCCGGGTTGTTGAGCATGCGCATCCCGGACGGCGTGCGCAGGGAGAAGTTGTCCATGACGTGGTCGATGTAGTTGTAATAGAGCTGGGCCTCGAACTTCTCCAGCAGCGGCGAGATGCGCCGCTTCACGAATTTCAGGCCCGCGTTCTCGCGCGCGAACTTGGACCCGTCCATGGTGCGGTCGGCGTAGGCAGCCTCCCCGTCGCTGCGGGCCGTGGACAGTTCGAATCGGGTGTGGTCGTCCGGTGTCCAGCCCAGGGCCGCATTGGCGCTCCAGCGGGTGTAGCGGGAATGCACCGGGCGGCCGTCCCCGTCCCGGTAGTCGTCCGAATCCGAATTGGTCGCCGTGCCCTGGATGTAGAAGTCCGGCGTGCCGGCCCGCACATCGGCCACCTGGTCGTTGCGGCCGAAGCTGCCGAACATGGCGCTGCCGTTGAATTGCCAACCGGGTCGTGCGAAACGCTTCACCTCCCGTTCGAACAGCACGGTGCCCGCGGAGTTGCCCGGACCGTGCAGCACGGTCTGCGGTCCCTTCAAAATCGTGATGCGGTCATAGGCCTCGGGGAAGACGTAGGCCGTGGGCGGATCCATGCGGCCGCCGCAGCCGCCCAGGATCTGTTCGCCGTCCAGCAGGATGTTGAGGCGCGAGCCGGCCATGCCGCGAAATACCGGATCGCCGTCGGTGCCGCCCTTGCGGATGACCGAGAAGCCGGGGATGGTCTTCAGGTAGTCGGCGCCGTCGTGGGCCGGCAGAGGCTGGCGCGGCGCCTTGGGATCGGTGACGACGGTGAGCGGATCGGACATGGGCGAAGCCGTGACCACGACTTCCTCCAGAGTCGGCACATCGCCGAGCGCGAAGGATGTGCCGGGCAGAACGAGGGTTGCGGCGAACAGGAATTTCGATCGTTGACAGGACATGCGCGCTCCCGATTTTCTTGTCGATGATCGGGCACGATTCTAGGTCTGCGACGATCCGGGAGGAATGCGGCAAATGGTCGCACGCAGAGCGAGCGTGCGCCCGATTCGCTATGCCAAAATCATTCAACCGCGAAAAATGGCCGGCTTGCGCCGGCCCCAAGCACTTGCTGCCTGAGAGATGTTCGTGTCGCGCCCGGCTCAGCGGATGGTCAAGCCGCCGTCCACGGCGAGGATCTGTCCGGTGACGTAGCTCGCCCAGTCGGAGGCGAGGAAGACGAAGGCCGGCGCCACTTCCTCCGGCTCCGCCCAGCGTCCCAGGGGAATGCGCTCCAGGTATTTGTCCTTGAAGCGCTCGTCGGTGCGTATGGTTTCGGTCATGGGCGTGGCGGCGCCCGGGGCGATGGCGTTGACGGTGATGCCGTGCTTGCCCAGTTCCTTGGCCGCCGACTTGGTGAGACCGGCGATGGCGGCCTTGGCGGCGCTGTAGTTCACCTGGCCGATGGTGCCCAGCAGTCCGGCGGTGGAGGTGACGTTGATGATGCGGCCGTAGCGGCGCTCCATCATGCCGCCCACCACCGCCTGCAGGCAGTGGAAGCTGCCGTCCAGGTGCACCCTGAGCACCGTCTGCCATTGCTCCTCGGTCATCTTGTGCAGCATGGCGGGGCGGGTGATGCCGGCGTTGTTGACCAGGATATCGATGCGCCCGAAGCGCGCCAGCACTTCCTGCACCATTCTTTGCACTTGCTCGCGCGCCGCGACGTTGCAGGCGAAGCCCTGGGCCGCGCCGCCCTCGGCGCGCACCGCCGCGGCGCTGCGGTCCGCCGCCTCGGTATTCACGTCCACCACCGCCACCTGGGCGCCGTGGGCCGCGTAGGCGCGGGCGATGGCGGCGCCTATGCCCTGGCCCGCGCCCGTGATGAGGGCGACCCGGTCTTTCAACAGCATGGCTGTCCTCCCGATTCCTTTAGGCGGTCATATACATACCACGGGCGGGAAGAGGTATGCAAGAAAATGCATCAATAATGGCGCTATCGCAACATAATGCATGTTTGTGGGCGGCGCCCAGCGGGCCTACGGCGCCTTGCGCGAGAAGCGGCGCGTACAGGTGGCGTCGCCGGCGGGCAGGGCGGATTCCGTCACTACCTGCAGCCTGGGCGAGATGGTGCGCACGGTCGCCTGGAACCAGTTGTCGCAGCCCGCCTGGCACTGGCCGGCCGCGCCGCGTTCGCGGAAGGAGTCGAGCCAGGGGCAGGCCTCGTGCACCAGCAGCGAGGCGCCGCCCTCGCGCGCTGTGCGCGCCGTCTCGCCCATGACCTGGCTGGCGCGCAGCATGGTGTAGGCGATCTGGTCGAGATCCTCCGGATTGCCGCCGCGCTCCAGGTACATCTTGCCGGTGCCCACGCCCACGATCTCCCAGAAGCGCATCTGCACCTCGTCGGCCGCCTGCTTGCCCAGCCTTTCTTCCACGGCCTCGCGCCAACTGTGGAAGAAATCGTGGGTGATGCGGATCATGGACTGCCAGTCGCGCTCCATGCGGGCGCGCTGTTTCTCCAGGTCGGCGACGGTCTTGGCTTCCGGGTTCATGACTTGGGCTCCTCGGTGTGGTGGTTTGCCCGCGCGGCGCGCCGGGCTTCGAATTCCTGCAGCGCCCGCTGATATTCGGCGACGTTTTCCGCCGTGACCGGCGTGCCGCACTCGTAGCAGGCGTCTGTCATGCGGTCGAACCAGCGGCAGCCGCACTGGTCGCAGGCCAGTTCGGGCGCGCCGCTGGGATTGTGGAAGATCATCGGCAGGCTCCCAGGAAGGCGAGACCCAGCGAATCGAGGAACTCCTCATAGCCGGCGTCCTGCAGTTGGTACTTGGTGCGCATGACATAGAACATGATGCCCCCCTGGCGGATCAGGCGCTTCATGGACGACAGGGCTTCGCCGCCGAGGCTCCCGTGCAGGCTGCGCAAGGCCTCGTCGCTGGCCACGAACAGCAGGTCCACGCCGGCGTCCTGGAAGCCGTGGTAGGGGCGTAGCCCCGCGCGCATGCCTGCCTCCGTCATCTCCCAGGTGAGCATGTGCCCTTCGCCGCCGGCTGCCACGAGCCCGGCCACGTGCTTGCCCGGCTGGATGCCCGAGCCTTCCCGCGGCACCAGGCCTACGCGCGATCCCGGCAGCATTTCCGAGAACACCTCGCTGTGCCGGTCCAGCATGGCCTGCCAGGGATCGACGGGGTCGAACAGACTGTGTGGCGCCATGTCAGTGCTTGGGAAAGACCAGCCCGAGATCCTCGACGAATTCCATCAAGCCCGCCGCCTCCAGCTCGTCGGCGCTCCTGAGCACGTAGGGCAGGGCCTTGCCGCGCCTGACCATCGTTGGCAGAAAGGCGAGACCCCCGCGGCACAGGGATACAGCTTCCGCCTCATCGAGCACCAGCAGCAGGCCCAGATCGTCCTGCGCCTCGCCCCGGTAGTCGCGCCAGCGGGCGGGGCCGCCGTCTGTCGGTGGCCAGGGCAGCAGGCGGCCGCGCCGCGCTCCGTGATCGGCCCTGCCCAGGAAACCTATGGACAGGCGCGTCGCTACTGCCGGCCAGGCCGCGGCCGCCTGTTGCAGGAGGTCCTGCCACTCGGCTGCCTCAATCGACGCTGAGCCTTCCTTTTCGTCCATCACTCGCTATTACCGCACGAGACCCGGCTTTCGCCATGGGTTCTATATAGCATGCTTCCCGCCCGAAATGCAATGAAATGCATGAATAGGTATTAAGATGCATTACATTGCAGTTGATGCCTCGTGCTTTGAAAATAAGCTCGTTGTGTGTACTGTATACGCAAATTCGCCTTTTGTCCCTGGTATGCTGTCCCTGCCATGAAATCCGACGACATCCGTATCGAAGACATCCGCGCCGGGTCGCGCACCGCCCTGGCACGCGCCCTAAGCCTGATCGAGAACGACCGGCCCGGTGCCGCGCACCTGGAAGCGGCCCTGTCGCCCCACTGCGGCCGCGCCCACGTGCTGGGCATCACCGGCGCGCCGGGGGCCGGCAAGTCCACCCTGATCGGGGCCCTGCTGGGCGAGTTCCTCTGGCGCGGGCGCACGGTGGCCGTGCTCGCCGTCGATCCGTCCAGTCCGGTGAGCGGCGGTGCGGTGCTGGGCGACCGGGTGCGCATGGAGGAGCACGCCGCCGATGACCGGGTGTTCGTGCGCTCGGTGTCGGCGCGCGGCCATCTGGGCGGGCTGGCGCGGGCCACCGGGCGCATGGTGGACCTGTTCGACGCCGCGGGCTTTGACATCGTCATCGTCGAGACGGTGGGCGCAGGCCAGTCGGACGTGGCGGTGCGCGCGGTGGCCGACACCGCCATCGTCGTCTGTCCGCCGGGCTTGGGCGACGACCTGCAGGCCATCAAGGCGGGCATCCTGGAGATCGCCGACATCCTGGTGGTGAGCAAGTGCGACCAGCCCGCCGCCGAACGCACCGTGACCGATCTCACCAGCATGCTGACGATGCGCGGGCGCGGCCGGACGGTGCCGGTGGTGCGCACCGCGGCGGGCCGCGGCGAAGGCATCGCGGAACTGGTCGACCGCATCGAACAGCACGGCGCGGCGGCGGGCCGCGGCCGGCGCCGGCGCGAGGCGGCGGAGCCCCCGGCGCCGGCGGGCGGCGAGGCGGGTGAGCTGCTGGCCCAGGTGCACGCCTGGCGCGCCGCCGGTCAGGGCGTGGCGCTCGCCACGGTGGTGCGCACCTGGGGTTCCTCGCCGCGGCCGGAGGGCAGCCACTTGGCGGTCAACGGCGCGGGCGCCTTCGTCGGCTCCGTGTCTGGCGGCTGCGTGGAAGGAGCCGTGGTGTCCGAGGCCCAGGCGGTGATCGCCGACGGCAAGCCGCGCCTGCTGGAGTTCGGCGTGAGCGACGAACAGGCCTGGGCGGTGGGCCTGGCCTGCGGCGGCAAGGTGCAGGTTTATGTGGAGCGGGTGGCATGAAGGCTGCGACGCTCGAGCGCCTGCTCGCCGAGCGCCGGGCGCGGCGCGCCGTCGCCCTGGTGACGCGCCTGTCCGACGGCGCCCAGAGCCTGGTGTGGGACAAGGACTGGACCGGCGACCTGGCGCTCACCGAAGCGCACCTGGCCGAGGCGCGCAAGCTGCTGGCGGCCGGCCGCAGCGCGCTCATCGAGGAGGCGCCCGAGCGCCTGTTCGTGCGCGCCTACGGTGTGCCGCCGCGTCTGTTCATCGTCGGCGCGGTGCACATCACCCAGGCCCTGGCGCCCATGGCGGCCCTGGCCGGCTTCGAAGTCACGGTCATCGATCCGCGCCGCGCCTGGGCCACCGCCGAGCGCCTGCCCGGGGTCAGCCTCAGCCACGAGTGGCCGGACAAGGCCCTGGCGCGCCTGGGGCTGGACACCGGCAGCGCCGTGGTCACCCTGTCCCACGATCCCAAGCTGGACGACCCGGCGCTGGTGGCGGCGCTCAACAGCGACGCCTTCTACATCGGCGCCCTGGGCAGCACCCGCACCCATGCCAAGCGCATGGAGCGGCTGGCGCAGCAGGGGCTGGGCGAGGCGGCCAAGCGCATCCATGCCCCGGTCGGCCTGGACCTGGGCGGGCGCGCGCCGGCGGAAATCGCCATCGCCATCCTGGCGCAGATCATCCGGCGCCGCTACCAATGATCTTCGGCCAGTTTCCCTGCGACGAGGCGGCGGGCATCATCCTGGCCCACAGCCTCAACCTGGGCGGGCGCAGCCTGCGTAAGGGCCGCGTACTCAGCCTCGAGGACGTGGCCGAGCTGCGCCGCGCCGGCCTAGCGGCTGTGTGGGGCGCGCGCCTGGAGCCGGGCGACGTGGCCGAGGACCAGGCGGCCGGCGAGATCGCCGCCTTGCTGGGCGGCGAGGGCGTCGGCCCGCGCGCGCCCTACACCGGCCGCTGCAACCTGCACGCCCACACCGCCGGCGTGCTGCTCCTGGACCGGGAGCGGCTCGACCGCCTCAACCTGCTCGACGAGGCCATCACCGTCGGCACCTTGCCGCCCCATGCCGTGGTGCGCAAGGGGCAGGTTGTGGCCACGGTCAAGATCATTCCCTTCGCCGTGCGCCGCGAGCTGATCGACGCCTGGCGCGAGGTCGCTGCGACCGGACCGCTGCTGCGCGTGGCGCCCTTCCGCCCGCGCCGGGCGGCCCTGATCCTGAGCGAGGCTCCGGGCATGAAGGACAGCGTGCTGCGCGGCACCGTCGGCGCCCTGCGCCGGCGCCTGGAGGGCTTAAGCAGCCGCCTCGCCCTGGAGCTGCGCGGCCCCCACGAGGTGGGAGCGCTGGCGGCGCTGGTGCGCCGGGCGCGCGCCGCCGGCTGCGATCTCATCCTGCTGTCCGGCGCCACCGTGACCAAGGACCGGGGCGACGTCGCCCCTGCGGCCATCGTCGCCGCCGGCGGCGCCGTGGAGCATTTCGGCATGCCGGTGGAGCCGGGCAACATGCTGCTCCTGGCGCGTTTGGGGGAAGTGCCGGTGCTGGTCCTGCCCGGCTGCACCCGCTCGCGCCGCCTGAACGGCCTGGACTGGGTGCTGCAGCGTCTGGCCGCTGACCTGCCGGTGACGCGCGAGGAGATCATGCGCATGGGCGTGGGCGGCCTGATCCGCAGCCCCCTGGAGCCGGAGGACGAGGAGGAAGCCGCGGACGAGGCCCCCGCGCCCCGGCCCGCCGGGCCCAAGGTCGCCGTGGTGGTGCTGGCCGCCGGCCGCTCGACGCGCATGCAGGGCGCCAACAAGCTGCTGGCGGAAGTGGACGGCGTGCCCATGGTGACCCGCGCCGCCTGCGCCGCCCTGGCCTCGCGCGCGGCCGAGGTGCTGGCGGTGACGGGCCACGAGGCCGAACGGGTGGCGGCGGCGCTGGCCGGCTGCCCGGTGCGCCTGGTGCACAACCCCGACTACGACGAAGGCCTGTCCACTTCGCTGCGCGCCGGCCTCGCCGCCCTGGCGCCGGACACCGACGCTGCCATCGTCATGCTGGCCGACATGCCCCGCATCGGCGCCGGCCACCTGGACCGCCTCATGGACGCCTTCGACCCGGCCGCCCCGCAGATCGTCGTCCCCTGCTACGACGGCCGCCGCGGCAACCCCATCCTGTGGCCGCGCGAGTTCTTCGGCGAAATGCAGCAAGTCACCGGCGACCAGGGCGCCCGCGAGCTGCTCACCCGCCATGCCGATCGCATCAAGGCGATCGAAACGGACGCGGCCGTTTTCGCCGACGTGGACACGCCGCAGGCGCTGGAGGAAGCGCGCGCCGGGAAGGCCAGCGCCTGAGCCGCCGTTCCTCCTCTCCCGCCCCGGCGGGAGAGGACCGGGGTGAGGGCGGGGCGCAGGTCGGACGCCGCCTTGGTGTCAAGGGCGCGTCAGGCAGGTATCCGCTTGGCCGAAAAATGGCTTTTCCGTCCCCCCATATTGCACGCCAAAGCGTGCGGTGACGACAACCTGCAAAGCAGGGAAGCCGTCGAATCCAAGCATCCGCCCGGATGTTCCGGGTGCCGCATCCGCCGATAGACGTGCGAGTGGCGCGTCTCAGTCTCGACGGTGTCGAAGTGGGCATTGTCGACCACTCGCCCGGCAAGCCGGTCGGACTCGATGTCGCCCAGGGCTTTGTCACGCTGAAGGATGTCAGCCTGGACATGATTCACCGATCTGAAGCTCTCTTTCCGCAACCTGGACATCCAGACCTGGCTCGAAGACCGTTATGCCGAACTCGTCGGCAGGGCCGAGTACCAGAAGCTGCGCGCCGACTACAGGGGCAAGGATGCGGGCGTCGTGGCGCGCATGATGGAGAGTGGAGAGCGAACTGGTGGAGCGGATCGGCCGCCGCTTCAAGACCCGCGACCCAGGCCCCGTCTCCGCCTTCCACGCCGAGCTGCTGGAGCGCCTGACCGGGCAGACCAAGATTGACGACGACGCTCTGGTCAAGCTGGCCCAGGCGCGCGCCCAGGTCATGCGCGAGGCGCTGGTCGATCTGGGTCTCGATGCCGGCCGCATCGCCATGGCCGCACCCGCCGAACAGAGCGCCAAGGACAAGATGGTCGCCAGCAGGATGGGTCTGGAGGCCGGTGCAAGGCCGGCAGCCAAAGCCGGACCGCAACCGTCACGCCCCGAACCGGCTCCGGGCGGCTGAGCTCAAATCGACCCGGCGCGCGGCAGGCTGGGCCGCCACAGCATCGCCCCGAACAGCCCCAGATAGATGAGGAAAGGCACCGCCCACAGCACGGCGGAAACCGCCAGCAGCGCCGGCGAGACAACCCACGAGGCCGCCACCCGCAGCAGCGCCGCGGCGAACATCAGCCCGTAGGCCAGCTTGATGGACCCCGGCAGCTCCAGGCTGTGTCCCGTGTGGCGCAGCACCACGCGCGTCATCAGCCCCAGCATCATCATGCCCAGGCTGCCCACGGTGAAGGCGTGCAGCCAGGCGAGCTGCGGCGCCGCCGGCACGAAGGCAGCCAGGGCGCGCAGGGCGAAAGCCGCCACCAGCCACAGAAATCCCAGGTGCATGACGAACACCAGCGGCACGTCCGCCACCTTCCATCCCCGCCAGCGCGCCAGCCGGTAGCCATGCACCGCGGCGGCGCAGGCCGCCGCCGCGCCGGTCCACGCGCCGGGCAGCCCCGCCAGGTCCGCCGCGGCGAGCGCCAGCACCGCCAGCACGCCCACGGTCTCCAGCCCCATGCGGAACGGCACCTGGTCGCCACGCCCCTTCTCGCGCAGCACGTTGCCGGTGAAGATGGGCGTGAGCACGCCCCCCTTGAGCACGTATAGCAGGATGACGGCATAGACCCCCAGGTGCAGCCCGCGCGCCGCCAGGTCGACGTCGCCCGCCCGCTGCCCCAGCCAGTACAGGGCGTTGCCGGCGAACAGACCCAGCAGCACCGGCAGCAGCAACAGGTAGAGCTTGTTGCGCGCTGCCAGGAGCTGGGGCGTCACCATCGCCGCCGCCGCCAGGAACAGGGCGCAATCCACGCCCGCGGCGAGTGTCGTGGGCGCCTCCGGCGCTAGCCAGAAGGCCGCACGCCCCGCCAGCCACAGCGCCACCAGCAGCGCCAGCCGCGCCCCGCGAATTTCCGCCGTGCCCGCCCAACTGGGCAGGGCGGTGAATACGATACCGGTGATGATGGCCGCGCTGAAACCGAACACCATCTCGTGGCCGTGCCACAGGCGGAAAGGTAGGGCGGTGCCGTCCTGCGGGATGATCAACCAGGCCAGCATGAGCAGGGGCGCGTAAAGTGCCCCCAGGAGATAGAAGGGGCGGAAGGCGCTGGACCAGAGGGCGGGGGTGGGGTGGGGGTTCAAGGTGGAAAGATCGTAATGGGAACGATGTGTCATGTGGGTCACTCGTTCACGGGAGGTGAGTCGACTCGGTGTTCCGCACCGGCGCACTCCGCTGCCTGAATGCCGCCAGCGCTTCCGCCTGCCGCGCACCCACCCTGCGGATCGCTTCTTCCTTGACATGGCCATAGCCACGTATGCCCTCCGGCAGTCGGGCGATCGCCACGGCGGCTGACAAGTGGGCGCGGTCCAGGGACGCGAGCAGTTCGGCAATGGCGGTTTCGTACTCGGCTATCAGGCGGCGCTCGGCGCGGCGCTCCTCGCTGCGGCCGAAGGGGTCGAAGGGCGTGCCGCGCAGGCGGCGGAGCTTGGACAGCAGTGCCAGCGCATGGCGCAGCCATGGGCCGTAGGCGCGCTTGGCGGCGTTGGCCCGGCGCCAGGGCGGCGCGAGGTGGTAGTGAATCTTGTAGTCGCCTTCGAAGGCGGCGTCGATCGTGGCCAGGAACTCGGCATGGGTGTGCAGGCGTGCTACCTCGTATTCGTCCTTGTAGGCCAGCAGCTTGAAGTAGTTGCGCGCCACCGCCTCGGTCAGTTCGGTGCTGCCGGGCAGAAGCGCGGCTTCGCGCCGGTGCACCCGGTCCACCAGGTCGCGGTAGCGTTGGGCGTAGGCGGCGTCCTGGTAGTCCGTGAGATACGCCGCGCGGCGGGCGATGGCTTCCTCCAGGCTTGCCGAAGGAGTGCGGCTGGGGGGCGTATAGTCGGTTTGGCGCGCGGCGGCCTGGGCGGCGGCGGGGTCGTGGGCGGCGCGGCGGCCCCACAGGAAGGCGCGGCGATTGTCGTCAACGGCGGCGCCGTTGAGTTCGATGGCGCGCAGCAGGGCCTCCGCCGACAGGGGGATCCAACCCTTCTGATAGGCGTAGCCCAGCAGGAACACGTTGGTCATCTGGGAATGGCCGGCCAGGCGCGCGGCAAGTCCCCCGGCGTCCGCGAACTGGGCGGCGTCGTGGCCCAGGGCGTCCACGATCTGCTGCTCCATGGCCGCCAGGGGGAAGCTCTGGTCCGGGTCGCGC
>DYIB01000098.1 GCA_020723855.1 Uliginosibacterium gangwonense | reverse complement strand
AGGGAGGACAGGAGGGATTTCGAACGGCGTCACGATATTTTGTAATTCTCAATAGGACGCGAGATGATGGCCAGAACCCCTTGCGCTACGCCCAAGAACTGAGTTTCAAGTGCATTGTCATGGACATGCGCGGCAGCGGTCCAAGCCATTCCTGCGCACACGCCTGCTTTCCTTCGGCATGGTACCGGGCAGCGGCTTCCTGCTCATCGCCTTCGGCGGTCCGGATCGTCACGCCGCCTGCACCAAGATGATGTGCACGCGGTAGGGCCCGTGGGCGCCCAGGACGATGGTCTGCTCGATGTCGCCGGTGCGCGAGGGACCGGATACGAAGTTCACCGCCCGCGGTAGCGCGTCCTGGCCGAGCTCGGCGCGCATCAGGTTCCATGCGTCCTCCATGCCCTCGAGCACGCGCGACGCGGGCACCACGGCGATGTGGGTCTCGGGCAGCAGGCTCACGGTGGCGGGCGTGGCGCCACCGCTGCACAACACCAGCGTCCCGGTCTCGGCCACGGCGCAGAAGGCGCCCGTGATGCCCACCGGATCGTCGCCGCGCGCCGCCCGGGCCTCCACCGCCAAGCCGGCGCCGCCCCAATCGAGCGCGCCCAATTGCGGCCAGGCCACCGCCTGGCGCGGCAGCCGCTGCGCGTCCAGATAGCGCACGCAGGCATCCGGCACATCGGCCCATGCCGCCACCCGCTCCACCGTGCTCGCCAGCGCCGCCGAACGCTCCATGAAGCGCTGCACCGGGTCTTCGGCGATGTCGGGCCGCGGCCCCTGGGGCCGGCGCGCCAGGTAGTCCGCCATGCCTGCCCGGGCCGCCGCTTCCGTGTCGGGCGTGCGCCGCAGCCCTGCGCGGATGCGGCCCAGGATGTCGGCGCGGGCATCGGTCGTCTTACTCATGTCATCGTCCTCCGTCCTGGCGCGCCCCATAGAGCTCGCGGAAGGTCTTGCCCTCGGGCGCCGGCAGGTCGCGGCTCGCGGTCCACGCCGGCGCCAGGCCCAGCACGCGGATGCGGTCCTGCCCGTGCGCCAGCCACTTGAGGTAGCGCGCGCCCAGGCGCGCCGCCAGGGCATACAGCGCCGGCCGCTGCGCCGTCCAGGCCCACAGCTTGAGGGCGAGCCGCTCCTGCCAGGGGCGCAGCCCGCGCTCCACCTGTTTCTCGCGCAGCTTGCGCAGCAGCTCGGGCAGCGGGATGCGCACCGGGCAGACGACGCCGCACTGGTTGCACAGGGTGGCCGCGTGGGGCAGGTCCAGCGCATTCTCCAGGCCCGCATACAAGGGCGTGAGCACCGAGCCCATGGGACCGAAGTACACCCAGCCGTAGGGGTGGCCGCCCACGGTCTGGTACACCGGGCAATGGTTCATGCAGGCGCCGCAGCGGATGCAGCGCAGCATGTCCTGGAATTCGCCGCCCACCAAGTTGGCGCGGCCGTTGTCCACCAGCACGTAGTACATGTGCTCGGGTCCGTCCCCCTCGCCGGCGGCGCGGGTGCCGGTGAGGAGGGAGAAGTAGTTGGAAATCGCCTGGCCGGTGGCCGAACGCGGCAGCAGGCGCATCAGGGTGGCGAGATCCTCCAGGGTCGGGATCACCTTCTCGATGCCCGCGATCGCCACATGCACCCGCGGCAGGGTGGTCACCATGCGGCCGTTGCCCTCGTTGGTGACCAGGGCCACCGAGCCCGTCTCCGCCACCAAGAAGTTGGCGCCGGAAATGCCCATGTCCGCGGTCAGGAAGTGGCTGCGCAGCATCTCGCGCGCCTCGCGCGTCATCTCGCTGATCTCGCGCTTGCGCGGCCGGTGATGCACCCTCTCGAACAGCTCGGCCACCTCTTCCTTGGTCTTGTGGATCACCGGCGCGATGATGTGGGAAGGCGGCTCGTTGCCGTTGATCTGCAGGATGTACTCCCCCAGGTCGGTTTCCACCGGCTGCACCCCGGCCGCCTCCAGCGCCTGGTTGAGGCCCGCCTCCTCGGACAGCATGGACTTGGACTTGATGGCCTTCTTCACGCCATGGCGCCGGGCGATGTCCACCACCAGCCGGCACACCTCGGCCCCGTCCCGCGCCCACAGCACCGTGGCGCCGCGCTTCGTCGCTTCCTGCTCGAAGCGCTCCAGCCACAGGTCCAGGTCCTGCAGCACCCGGTTGCGGATCGCCTCCCCCGCCCGGCGGGTCGCTTCAAAGTCGATGTCCTGGATGCCGCGGCGCCGGCCTTCCACGAACAAGCCCTTGGCCGAGGCCAGCTTGGCCTGCAGGCGCGCATCACGCACGGCGGCGCCGGCCCGCGCCTTGAAGTGCATCGATCTGACTTCCATGGCGCTTCTCTCCTTCAGCCGGCTTCGCCCGCCAGCACTTCGGCGATGTGCAGCACGCGCGTCTTGTCGTCCCCCATGCGCCGCAGCCTGCCCTCGATGTGGAGCATGCAACCCAGGTCGCCCAGCACCACGGCGTCCGCGCCGGTGGCCTGAATGTGGGCGCATTTCTTCTCCGCCAGCCGCGCCGAGACATCGCCGAACTTCACCGCGAAAGTGCCGCCGAAGCCGCAGCACTCCTCCGCTGCCGGCATCTCTTCCAGGCGCACGCCGGGCATGCGCGCCAGAAGTTGCCGCGGCTGGTCCTTCACGCCCAGCTCGCGCAGGCCGGAGCAGGAATCATGGTAAGTCACGGTGCCGCGGAAGTCGCCGGGAACGTGCTCCAGGTGCGCCACATTGACCAGGAAATCCGTCAGCTCGTAGGTGCGGGCGCCCAGGGAGGCGGCGCGGGCGGCAAGCTCGCCGTCGCCGGCGAACAGGGCGGGATAGTGGGTGCGGATCATGCCGGCGCAGGAACCCGAAGGCGCCACCAGGTAGTCCACGCCCTCGAACTCGCGCAACACCTTCTCCGCCAGGGCACGGGCGGCGCTCCTATCTCCCGAGTTGTAGGCCGGCTGGCCGCAGCAGGTCTGGCTCAGAGGCACCACCACTTCACAGCCCGCCTGCTCCAGCAGCCTGAGGGCGGCAAAACCGATGCGCGGACGCATCAGGTCCACCAGACAGGTCACAAACAGGCCTACGCGCACCCCGCTCCTCCCCTTGTTTGACGCGCCCCCAGCCGGGCGGCGATTTCACGATCTGATATAGTATTGCGCCTTTCGATTCTACGAAAGCCGAAGTTGACCGCCCAGCAGGAAAGCAAGAACTCCATCCAGGTCATCGAGCGCATGATGAAGCTGCTCGGGGTCCTGGCCCATTATCACGATCCCGTCAGCCTCAAGCTGCTGGCCGGCGAAGCGGGCCTGCATCCGTCCACCGCCCACCGCATCCTCGCCGCCATGGCCGCCAGCGGCTTCGTCGAGCGCACCGAGCCGGGCGCCTACCGGCTGGGCATACGCCTGCTGGAACTGGGCAATATCGTCAAATCGCGCATCAACATCCGCGAGGCCGCCCTGCCCTTCATGGAGAAACTGCACGCCCGGATCGGCGAGAGCGTGAACCTGGGCGTGCGCCACGACGACGAGATCATCTATGTCGAGCGCACCTCCAGCGGACGCTCCTCGGTGCGCGTGGTGCACCTGGTGGGAGCGCGCGCGCCGCTGCATGTGACTGCCGTGGGCAAGCTGTTCCTGGTGGCAGACGGCCCGGACAAGGTGCGCGACTATGCCAAGCGCACCGGCCTGCCCGGCTTCACGCCCACTTCCCTCATCACCTTGCCGGCACTGGAGAAGGAGCTGGAGCGCGTGCGCCGCCACGGTGTGGCCTTCGACAACGAGGAAATCGAGCTGGGCTTGCGCTGCATCGCCGCACCAGTGCGCGACGATTCGGGCGAGCTGGTCGCCGGCCTGTCCGTCTCGGCGCCGGCCGACCGCTACAACCCCGACTGGGCGCCGCTGGTCAAGGGCGTCGCCGATGAAATCTCCCACGCCATCGGTTACGTGAAGAAATAGTTTCTCGTTTACAGTACGCGGCTACTCCGCGACCAGCCCATGCACGCTGAACAGCCGGTCGTCGTCGAACCACACCCGCGCCGGGCGCAGGCCCGCCTGCCGGGCCAGGGCCTGAAACTCCTCCGCCGCGTACTTGCAGGAAATCTCGGTGCGCATCAGCTCGCCCTCGGCGAAGGCGAAACGCCGCTGCGCCACGCTCACCTCCTGCCGCCGCACGGAGCGCAAGTGCATCTCGATGCGGCCCTGCGCCTCGTCGTAGAACGCCACGTGCCGGAAGCCCTGCAGGTGGAAATCCGACCCCAGGCGGCGATTGATGTGGGCGAGGATATTGAGGTTGAACCTGGCGGTGACACCCTGGGCATCGTTGTAGGCGGCATGCAGCAGCGCCGGGTCTTTCTTCAGGTCCACGCCGATCACGGCGGCACCGCCGGTGCCCGCCAGCCGGCGCACGGCCTGCAGGAAGGCCGCCGTTTCCTCGCGCGTGAAATTGCCTATGGTGGACCCGGGGAAATAGATCACGCGCCGGCGCGTGGCCAGGCCCTTCCACTCGGGCAGCGTCAGGGGCCGGGCGAAGTCGGCGCAAATGGCCGCGATGTTGAGCCAGGGGAACAGCCCGGCCACTTCCCGCGAGGCGCTTTCGAGCTGGGCGCGGGCGATGTCCACGGGCGAGTACAGCAGCGGCCGGGCGGCCTCGATCAGGATGCGGGTCTTGCGTCCCGAGCCGCTGCCGAACTCCACCAGCTCGGCGGCGGGCCCGATGAAGGCGGCGATGTCCGTGCCGTGGCGCTCCATCAGATGCAGCTCGGCGCGGGTGAGATAGTATTCGGGCAGATCGCAGATGGCATCGAACAGGGCGCTGCCCTGTGCGTCGTAGAAATACTTGGCGGGGAGCTCCTTCGGGCTGCGGGCGAGCCCGGTGAGCACGTCTTCGAGGAAACCGGATTCCGGCGGGGAGAAGTCGTAGAAGCGAATGACCCCGCGGTCCATTCGTCAGCTATCGTTCTGACGCGAAAGGGCGGCGCTCTCGATCCACTTGCGGATGCGCTGGGCGTCGCCGATGCGCGTCAGCCGTCCTACCGAATCGAGCAGAACGATGATCATGGGTTTGTTGGCGAGCCAGGCCTGCATCACCAGGCATTTGCCCGACTCGTTGATGAAGCCCGTCTTGGATACGCCGATTTCCCAGGACGAGTTGCGCACCAGCGTATTGGTGTTGCGGAAGGCCATTCGGCGGCCGTTCACTTCCACCTCGTACTCGGGCGTGGTGGACATCTCGCGGATCAGGGGATACTTGGATGCCGCCGCCACCATCTTCACCAGGTCGCGCGCACTGGACACGTTGGCGGCCGACAGGCCCGTGGGATCGCGGAAATGGGTGTCCTTCAGGCCGATGGCCTCGGCTTTGCGGTTCATGGCCTCGACGAAGGCCTCACGCCCGCCCGGATAATGACGGCTCAGGGCCGAGGCGGCCCGGTTCTCCGAGGACATGAGGGCCAGCCGCAGCATGTCTTCCCGGGACAGTTCGGTGCCCACGCGCAGACGGGAGCTGCTGCCGCGCAAGCGGTCCACATCTTCGTCGGTCACGACCAGCGTCTCCGACAGGCTCGACTGCGCGTCGAGCACCACCATGGCGGTCATGAGCTTGGTGATGGAGGCGATGGGCACCACGGCCTGGGCATTTTTTTCGAACAGCACCGCGCCGGTGGACTGGTCCTGGACCAGCACCGCCGCCGATCTGAGCAGCAGATGGTCGTTATCTTCCACGGGCGCCCGGCGCACTTTCACCGGCCTCGCCGTCTTGCGCTTGGCGGAAGGATAGGCCACCGTTACACGTTTGGAATATTTTTTGCCGCTGCCAGCGGCATGGGCCGGCGCCGCGTCGAGCCCGGTCAGGGCCACCGCCGCGCACAAGAAAAACAAAACCCCCAGCCTCATTCTTTCCGCCTCCGCGACAGTGTCCGCGATTCGTTCGAAGTTTAGCAATACGCCACCAAGAATTGCAAGAAAAATAACGGGATAAAAAGGCCTCTTAAAGACGAATCACGACAAAAAATGCCCGCTGGCTGACTTCAGGTCACTGCCGCCGGCGCCGCCGCGCGATTTTCCGCCCCCTGGGCAATCCCGAGAAAACTCGCCACTTCCTCGCGCTTGGCCATGGTGTCCGTATATCCCAGCTCGATCAGGGCGCGGATGAAAGGCTTTTCGAACAGCAGATAGCTGGCCAGGGCCGAACCGTTCTTGCGCGTGGCGCCCAGTCCCCCCAGCAGCGAGCGCACCGCCCAGGGCAGGCTTTTGACATGCCGGGCGGCGATGTAGTCCAGGCGCTGGCTGGGGGAGATCACCAGAGTCTCGATGGGCCGCAGGGGCAGGTCGTTGCGCTCGCGCACCTCCGGCGGAATGATGCCGAGGGTCTTGTTGATGCGCTGCAGGCGCTCCAGATCCACCGAGAGACTGTCCAGGAAGATGCTCGACAGGGCATGGCCGGCGATCTGGGCCAGGGACGGATAGTCTTCCCCCCGCTGACGCTCCCGTTCCTGGCCCATGCGGCCGGCACCGATCACCAGAATGCGCTCCGCGCCCAGGTGGATGGCGGGCGACACCGGCGCCAACTGGCGCATGGAGCCGTCGCCGAAGTACTCGCGATGGATTTTCACCGCGGGGAAGATGAAGGGAATGGCGCTCGAGGCCATGAGATGGTCCACGGTGATGCGCTCACGCACGCCGGCACGCTGGGTGCGCTTCCAGGTCTGGGCGTCGGCCGCCGCCTGGAAGAAGCTCACGCTCTCGCCCGAGGAATAGCCCGAGGCGGTGATCGACAGGGCATAGAGCGCGCCCGACTCGATGGCGCGGTCGATCCGGGACATGTCGAGGCTCGTCTCCAGCAGGTGGCGCAGGGGCCTGTTGTCCAGCAGGGAGCGCGGGTTCTGGGTGGCCAGCCAGCCGAACATCAGCGCCGACAGCCAGCGCGCGCCGCTGCCCAGGATGCCCAGGGGGTCGGAGCGATAGACCTGGTGGGTGTGGAAGTTGGACCACACCTCATGCAGGAAGCGCACGCCGAGGCCGAAGTTCTCGGCGTAAACCGCGAGGGTGGCGGCGTTGACGGCACCGGCCGAGGTGCCGCACAGGATCTGGAAGGGGTTGGTGCGCGCCACCGGCAGCAGCTCCTTGACGGCGTTCAGGACGCCCACCTGGTAGGCGGCGCGGGCGCCGCCCCCGGTGAGCACCAGGGCGGTCTTGCCCGCAGGCTGCACGGCCGGCGCCGTCATGGGCTCAACGGGCGATACCGGCATCCACCACGGTGAGCGCCGTCAGGTTGACGATACGTCGCACCGTGGCGGTGGGCGTGAGGATATGGACCGGTGCCGCCGCGCCCAGCAGGATCGGACCGATGGTGACGCCGTCGCCCGCCGCCTGCTTGAGCAGGTTGAAGGCGATGTTGGCCGCATCCAGGGTCGGCATGACCAGGAGGTTGGCCTCGCCCTTCAAGCGCGAGTTGGGAAACACCTGGCTGCGCACCGCCTCGGACAGGGCGGCATCCCCATGCATCTCCCCCTCTACTTCCAGTTCCGGCGCGCGCTCCCACAACAGGTCGCGCGCCTGCTGCATCTTGCGCGCACTGGGCGTGTCATAGCTGCCGAAGCTGGAGTGGGACAGCAGCGCCACCTTGGGCGTGTGGCCGAAGCGGCGCATCTCCTCGGCCGCCAGCAGCGTCATCTCGGCGATCTGCTCCGCCGACGGATCGTAGTTCACATAGGTGTCGCAGATGAACACCGTCTGCTTGGGCAGCACGAGGCCATTCATGGCGTAGTAGGCGGACACGCCCTTTTGCCGGCCGATCACCTGGTCCACGTACTTGAGATGCAGGGCATGGGTGCCGAAGGTACCGCACAGCATGCCATCCGCCTCGCCGCGGTGGATCATCATGGCGCCGATCAGGGTATGGCGGCGGCGCATCTCGATCTGGGCGTACTGGGGCGACACGCCCTTGCGCTCGGTGAGCCGGTGATAGGTCTGCCAGTACTCCTTGTAGCGCGGGTCCCGCTGGGGATTGCACAGTTCGAAGTCCGCACCCGGGCGAATGCGCAGGCCATAGCGCTCGATGCGGTGCCCCACCACCTCCGGGCGGCCGATCAGGATGGGCCTGGCCAGCCCTTCATCGACGACCACCTGCACGGCACGCAGTACGCGCTCGTCCTCCCCTTCCGCGTAAACGATGCGCTTGGGATTCTTCTTGGCCGCGCCGAACACCGGTTTCATGAGCAGTCCCGAGTGGTACACGAACTGCTGCAGTTGATCCATATAGGCGTCGAAATCTTCTATGGGCCGGGTGGCCACGCCCGAGGCCATGGCCGCTTTCGCCACGGCGGGCGCGATCCTGACGATCAGGCGCGGATCGAAGGGCTTGGGAATAAGGTATTCCGGCCCGAAGCGCACGTCCGACCCGCCATAGGCGGCCGCCACCACGTCCGACTGCTCGGCATGGGCGAGATCGGCGATGGCATGCACGGCGGCCAGTTCCATCTCCTGGGTGATGCTGGTCGCTCCCACATCCAGGGCGCCGCGGAAGATGAAGGGGAAGCACAGGACATTGTTCACCTGATTGGGGTAGTCGGAGCGGCCCGTGGCGATGACGCAGTCGGGCCGTGCCGCCTTCGCCACCTCCGGCAGGATCTCCGGCACCGGATTGGCGAGCGCCAGGATGAGGGGGCGCTCGGCCATGGTCTTCACCATCTCCGGCTGCAGCACGCCCGCGGTGGACAGCCCGAGGAAGATGTCGGCGCCGACGATGATGTCGGCCAGGGTCTTGGCGTCCGTATCCTGGGCATAGCGGGCCTTGCTCGGGTCCAGCCCCTCGCGCCGGGTACTCAGCACGCCCTTGCTGTCGGTCATCCACACGTTGCTGCGCTTCAGTCCCAGGGCCACCATCAGATCCACGCAGGCGATGGCGGCCGCACCGGCGCCCGAGCAGACCAGCTTCACGTCTTCGATGCGCTTGCCCACCACGCGCAGGCCGTTCAGGACCGCGGCCGTGGAGATGATGGCGGTGCCGTGCTGGTCGTCGTGGAACACCGGGATCTTCATGCGGTCGCGCAGCTTGCGCTCGATGTAGAAGCACTCGGGCGCCTTGATGTCTTCCAGGTTGATGCCGCCGAAAGTCGGCTCCAATGCCGCGATGATGTCGATGAGTTTGTCCGGGTCGTTCTCGGCGATCTCGATGTCGAACACGTCGATGCCGGCGAACTTCTTGAACAGCACACCCTTGCCTTCCATCACCGGCTTGCCGGCGAGCGGCCCGATGTTGCCCAGGCCCAGCACCGCCGTGCCGTTGGTGATCACCGCGACCAGGTTGCCGCGCGACGTGAGATTGCGCGCCTCGGCGGGGCTGGCGACGATTTCCTCGCAGGCGGCGGCGACGCCGGGGGAATAAGCCAGCGCCAGATCGCGCTGGTTCACCAGTTGCTTGGTGGGGGTGACGGATATCTTTCCCGGCCGGGGACGACGGTGGTATTCGAGGGCGGCGTTGCGAAAGTTTTCATCCATGTTTGGTCATATCCTCAATCGTTGCTGCGGGGGATAAGCGGGCCACCGGGAGGAATCACGGCCATCGCTCGTCGGGGGAAGGTTCAAGGGGCGAGGCGTAGCGGTGTTGCGCTCGGCACGCGCGGCGCGGCGAATGGCCGGGCAGATCATGCACGAGCGCCAGCCTGTCCGTATTTTTCTTGGCACACCAATACCTTAGCTCTCCGGAGGCGCTCCCGGGCGGTTTCGCCGGGGCGTCCAGTGTGGCATAATAACGCCTTTAAAAGATCGACACAGCAGATCAAATAACCACGCTACGCCGCTCGCGGCGAGCCACCCTTCGCCACCTCCGCGGCTTTTCCGGTCATCCGTCCCATGCACAACATCGAACGGGGCACCGGCTTTGGATTTTGCACTTCGCCTTGGAGACCTTAGCACCATGAATCAACGATTCACCGAGCCCCCCGCCCTCGCTGCTCCATCCTTCGTGCGTCATGCCCGGCTCAAGGCCTGGGTCGCGGAAGTGGCCGCCCTGTGCCAGCCGGACCGCATCCATTGGTGCGACGGCTCCGACGAGGAATACGACCGCCTGTGCGGCGAGATGGTGGCCGCCGGCAGCCTGATCAAGCTCAACCCGGAAAAGCGCAAGAACAGTTACCTCGCCTGGTCGGACCCCTCGGACGTGGCGCGGGTGGAAGACCGCACCTTCATCTGCTCCAAGAACAAGGAAGACGCCGGCCCCAACAACAACTGGGAAGACCCGGCCAGGATGAAGCAGACCCTGACCGGCCTGTTCGCCGGCTGCATGCGCGGGCGCACCATGTATGTGGTGCCCTTTTCCATGGGCCCGCTCGGTTCGCCCATCGCCCACATCGGCGTCGAGATCTCCGATTCCCCCTACGTCGTGGCCAACATGAAGATCATGACGCGCATGGGGCGGGCGGTCTATGACGTGCTGGGCGAAGACGGTGAGTTCGTTCCCTGCCTGCACTCGGTGGGCCATCCGCTCGCCCCCGGCCAGCAGGATGTGCGCTGGCCCTGCAACAAGGAGCACAAGTACATCGTCCATTTCCCCGAGACGCGCGAGATCTGGTCCTTCGGTTCCGGCTACGGCGGCAACGCGCTGCTGGGCAAGAAGTGCTTCGCCCTGCGCATCGCCTCCACCATGGCGCGCGACGAGGGCTGGCTGGCCGAGCACATGCTGATCCTCGGCGTCGAATCGCCCCAGGGCGAGAAGTCCTACGTGGCGGCGGCCTTCCCCTCCGCCTGCGGCAAGACCAACTTCGCCATGCTGATCCCGCCCAAGTCCTTCGACGGCTGGAAGGTCACCACGGTGGGCGACGACATCGCTTGGATCAAGCCGGGCAAGGATGGCCGCTTCTACGCCATCAATCCCGAAGCCGGCTATTTCGGCGTCGCTCCCGGGACTTCCGAAAAAACCAACTTCAACGCCATGGCGACGCTCAAGGAGAACGTCATTTTCACCAACGTCGCCCTGACCGAGGACGGCGACGTATGGTGGGAGGGCATGACCAAGCAGCCGCCTGCCAGGCTCACCGACTGGACCGGCCAGCCCTGGACACCAGATTGCGGCCGCAAGGCGGCGCATCCCAATGCCCGCTTCACCGCGCCGGCACGCCAGTGCCCGTCCATCGATCCCAACTGGGAGGATCCGGCGGGCGTGCCCATCTCCGCCTTCATCTTCGGCGGGCGCCGCTCCACCACCGTGCCGCTGGTCTATGAAGCCTTCAACTGGAATTTCGGCGTCTACATGGCCGCCACCCTCGGTTCGGAAACCACCGCCGCCGCCGCCGGCCGGCAGGGCGTGGTACGCCGCGATCCGTTCGCCATGCTGCCCTTCTGCGGCTATCACATGGGCGACTACTTCAACCACTGGCTGCGCATAGGCCATGTGGTGGAGAACCCCCCGCGCATCTTCTGCGTGAACTGGTTCCGCATGGACGAGAACGGCAACTTCATGTGGCCGGGCTTCGGCGAGAACATGCGCGTGCTGAAGTGGATCGTGGACCGGGTCAGGGGCCGGGTGGGCGCCAAGGAGACGGCGCTCGGTTGGATGCCGCGCTTCGACGACATCGACTGGACCGGGCTGGACATCAGGAGGGAAGAATTCGAGGCCCTCACCCACGTGGACACCGACGCCTGGAAGGAAGAGCTGGCCTTGCACGCGGAATGGTTCGAGAAGCTCAAGGACCGCATCCCCCGGCAACTGCTGCTCAAGACCGAGCTGTTCCGCCTGTCCCTGGTCGATTGATCCCATCAGGCCGACCCAGGCGGCCCGCCAAGCGAGCATCAGCACGGCGCTGATGCCCGTTCACCCTTGAAACCGCAGTTGGAACCGCCTTCGACGCGAAGATCGCAAAGACGCAAAGG
>DYIB01000097.1 GCA_020723855.1 Uliginosibacterium gangwonense | reverse complement strand
GGGGGCGGTGATGTGGCGATAGCTGCCTAGTACGATGTTGTTGGCCGCCAGCGAGTCGGCGGTGACGAAGAAGCCCAGGTTGCGCTTGACGATGAGGCGCTCGTCCTCGCTTAAGCCGCGCGGGGTCTTCCACAGCTCGATGTCCCGCTGCATGTTGATCTCCTGGGGCATCCAGTGGTTGGCGCAGGCGGCGAGGTATTTGTCCCAGGCCCACTTGTACTTGAAGGGCACGAGCTGGTTTACATCCGCTTGCCCGTTGATGACGCGCTTGTCTTCCACGCGCACGCGCCGGAATTTGTTGTCCGCGACTGCACCCTGGGCAGGGGCGGCCGCGGGTCCCTGGAGCGGCACCGTTGCCAGGCGCGGCTGGGGGAGGAAATCGTCTTCGAAGCTCAGCATTCCTGTCGTCTCCCTGTTATTGGCAGGCCTCGCACCCGGGATCGGTGATGGAGCAGAACTTCGGCTCCTCCGCGGCGGCGGGCACGGCATTCAGTTCGCCGCCGCGGCCGGTGGACTTCTCCGCGTTGGAGGCGGCCAGGGTGCGCAGGTAGTAGGTGGTCTTGAGGCCGCGCGTCCAGGCGAGCTTGTAAGTCTCGTCCAGCTTGCGCCCCGAGGCGCCGGCGACGTAAAGGTTCAGGCTCTGGGCCTGGTCGATCCACTTCTGCCTGCGCGCCGCTGCTTCCACCAGCCACTGGGGATCCACTTCAAAGGCCGTGGCGTAGAGCTGCTTGAGCTCCTGGGGCACACGGTCGATGCGGGCCAGGGAGCCGTCGAAATACTTGAGATCGGCGATCATGACCTCGTCCCACAGGTTGAGGCGCTTGAGGTCGCCCACCAGCGCCCCGTTCACCACCGTGAACTCGCCCGAGAGGTTCGATTTGACGTAGAGGTTTTGGTATTCCGGCTCGATCGACGCACAGACGCCGACGATATTGGAAATGGTCGCCGTGGGCGCGATGGCGACGCAGTTGGAGTTGCGCATGCCGTGCCGTTTGATGCGGCTGCGCAGCGCGTCCCAGTCCAGAGTTGCCGAGGTGTCCACCTCCAGATGGCCGCCCCGTTCCTGCGCCAGGAGCCGCAGGCTGTCCAGGGGCAGGATGCCCCGGTCCCACAGGGAGCCCCTGAAGCTCGCGTAGCGGCCGCGCTCCTCGGCCAGCTCCGTGGAGGCCCAGTAGGCGTAGTAGCACACGGCCTCCATGGAGCGGTCGGCGAACTCGACCGCTTCCTGGGAGGCGTAGGGCAGGCGCAGCAGGTGCAGGCAGTCCTGGAAGCCCATGACGCCCAGGCCCACGGGTCTGTGCTTCAGGTTAGAGTTGCGCGCCTTGGCCACCGCGTAGTAGTTGATGTCGATGACGTTGTCCAGCATGCGCATGGCGGTGCCTATCGTCCGGCGCAGCTTGTCGTGGTCCAGCTCATAGGCGCCGTCCCCGGTGCGGCGCAGGTGGGCCGCCAGATTGACCGAGCCCAGGTTGCACACGGCGATTTCCGTGTCGCTGGTGTTGAGGGTGATCTCGGTGCACAGGTTCGAGCTGTGCACCACACCTGCGTGCTGCTGGGGCGAGCGCACGTTGCAGGCATCCTTGAAGGTGATCCAGGGATGGCCTGTCTCGAACAGCATGGTGAGCATCCTGCGCCACAACTGCAGTGCCGGGATGCGCTTGAACAGCTTGATCTCGCCGCGGTCGGCCATGGCCTCGTAGCGCCCATAGGCCTCCTCGAAGGCACGGCCGAACTTGTCGTGCAGGTCGGGTACGTCGGAGGGGGAGAACAGGGTCCACTGGCCGTTCTCCATCACGCGCTTCATGAACAGATCGGGAATCCAGTTCGCCGTATTCATGTCGTGGGTGCGGCGCCGGTCGTCCCCCGTGTTCTTGCGCAGCTCCAGGAACTCCTCCACGTCCAGGTGCCAGGTCTCCAGATAGGCGCATACCGCACCCTTGCGCTTGCCGCCCTGGTTCACCGCCACGGCGGTGTCATTGACCACCTTGAGAAAGGGCACGACCCCCTGGGACTTGCCGTTGGTGCCGCGAATGTGGCTGCCCAGCGCCCGCACCGGCGTCCAGTCGTTGCCCAGTCCGCCGGCATACTTGGACAGCAGGGCGTTCTCCTTGATGGCATCAAAGATGCCGTCCAGGTCGTCGGAGACCGTGGTGAGGTAGCAGGAGGAAAGCTGGGAGCGGCGCGTGCCCGAGTTGAACAGGGTGGGCGTGGAGCTCATGAAGTCGAAGCCGGACAGCACCCGGTAGAACTCGATGGCGCGCGCTTCGCGCTCGATCTCGTTGAGCGCCAGGCCCATGGCCACGCGCATGAAGAAGGTCTGGGGCAGCTCGAAGCGGCGGCCGTGGTCGTGCAGGAAGTAACGGTCGTACAGGGTCTGCAGGCCGAGGTAGCCGAACTTGAGGTCGCGCTCGGCGTCCAGGGCCGCGCCCAGGCGCGCCAGGTCGAACTCTCCCAGGCGCTCGTCGAGCAGGCCTATCCTGATGCCGTGGCGGATCGCCTGAGGGAAGTGCTCGGCGTAGCGGCTGGCCATGTCGGCCTGGGTCGCCTCCTCGCCCAGCACCTCGAAGCGGATCGAGTCCAGCAGCAGGCGCGCGGTGACGTAGGAGTAGGCGGGATCCTTCTCGATCAAGGCGCGCGCGGCGAGCACCACGGCCTTGCGCACCTCCTCCATGGGCACGCCGTCATAGAGATCCTTCAGGGTCGCCTTGAGAATGGCATCGGCGTCCACGTCGGCCAGGCCCACGCAGGAGGCGCGCACCAGTTCCGTGAGGCGGGCGCGGTCGAGGGGACGGCGCACGCCGTTCTCGGTGACGTGAATGACCTGTTCGTCGGACGCCGCGTGATGCGCGCCGGCGGCCCGTGCCCGTGCCCGTTCCTCCCGGTAGAGCACGTAGGTGCGCGCTACTTCGTGCTCGCCGGCGCGCATGAGGGCGAGTTCCACCTGGTCCTGGATTTCCTCGATATGGATGGCGCCGCCGTCGGGCTTGCGCCGCACCAGGGCGGCGACCACCGCGTCGGTCAGCGCCGTCACGGTCTCGCGCACGCGCGCCGAGACCGCGCCCTTGCCGCCGGTGACGGCGAGAAATGCCTTGGTCATGGCGACGGCGATTTTCTGCGGCTCGAAGCCCACGACGGCACCGTTGCGCCGTATCACCTTGTAATGCTGCAGCACGCTGCTGCCGCCATGGGCGCTTTCCTGGGGAAAGCCGTCGGCGGGAAATGAGGACGAAGGAGCGGCGGACGAAACGGCGGAGGCGTGCTCGCTCGGAAGCTGCATGATGGTCTCTCCTGGGTTGTGGCGGCGCGCATGGGCGTGCCGACGAACTACTATATGTTGTGGTGTGGAGCCGTTTTGCCACTAATGATAGTGGGTCGAGCGCCGCCACGCAACCATCGGTTGTCCCTGGCGGCGGTGGGGATTAGGCAAACGGCCGGGAAACGGGGACTTGAATCGGCTGGACGGCGTCGGCCGTGACCAGCAGCGCGCCGCCGCTGTCGTGCCAGTCCGGCAGCACCCAGCGCTGGCAGCGCCGGCCGTCGACGAGGTGTTCGTGACGCGCCGGGCGATGGGTGTGGCCATGGATCAGCAACGGGTAGCCGTGGCATCGCAGCGCCTGCGCCACCGCGTCGGCGTTGGCATCCATGATGTCCGCCGGCTTGTCGCGCTTGGCCGATTCGCTGCATTCGCGCAGGCCCGCAATGATGTTCTTGCGCTCAGGCAAAGGCTTGGCCAGGAAGGCCTGCTGCCACGCGGCGTCGCGCACCGTGCGGCGATAGGCCTGGTAGGCGAGGTCGTCGGCGCACAGCGTGTCGCCGTGCATCAGCAGCGCACGACGGCCTTCGATGGTGGCGAGGGTGGGATCGGGGAGCAGCGTGGCACCCGTGGCGGCGGCGAAGCCCTCGCCGGCGAGGAAGTCGCGGTTGCCGGCCATGAAGAACAGGCGCACGCCCGCATCGCTCAGGCGGGCGAGATGGCTGCAGACTTCGCGGTTGAAGGGATCGGCGAGATCGTCGTCGCCGGCCCAGTACTCGAACAGGTCGCCCAGGACATACAACGCCCGGGCCTGGCGCGCCGGCCCGGCGAGGAAGTCGAACAGGATGCGGTTGGTCGCCGGGCGGTCAGCGCGGAGGTGGAGGTCGGAGATGAAGAAAGTGGCCAAGACTAGAACAGGCTCTAGACCACTTCCGCCTGCTCGATGATCACGTCCTCCCTGGGCACGTCCTGGTGGAAACCTCTGCTGCCGGTGGGCACGGCCTTGATTCTGTCCACCACGTCCATGCCTTCCACCACCTTGCCGAACACGCAGTAACCCCAGCCCTGGGCGGTGGGCGCGCTGTGGTTGAGGAAGCTGTTGTCCTTGACGTTGATGAAGAACTGGGCGGTGGCGGAGTGAGGCGCCTGGGTGCGCGCCATGGCGATGGTGCCGCGCTCGTTGGCCAGGCCGTTGTCCGCCTCGTTCTTGATCGGCTCGCCCGTGGGCTTCTGCTTCATGCCCGGCTCGAAGCCGCCGCCCTGGATCATGAAGCCGTCGATGACGCGATGGAAGATGGTGCCGTCGTAGAAGCCCGACTCGACGTAGCCGAGAAAGTTCTTCACGGTTTCCGGCGCCTTGTCGGCGAACAGCTCCAGGGTGATGGTGCCGTAATTGGTGGTGAGCTTGACCATGGATGCTCCTTTCCTCACTTGGATTTTCCGTCGACGATGCGCGCCGACTGGATGACGATCGGCGCGAGCGGGACGTTCTGGTGGAAACCCACGTTGCCGGTTTTCACTTTCGCGATTTGCTGCACCACCTCGAAGCCTTTGGTGACCTTGCCGAAGACGGCGTAGCCCCAGCCGTCGAAGGACGGATAATTGAGGTTCTCGTTATTCACCAGGTTGATGAAGAACTGCGCCGACGCCGAGTGGGGCTCGCGGGTGCGCGCCATGGCGACGGTGGCGGGCTCGTTCTTCAGGCCGTTCTTGGCCTCGTTCTCGATGGGGCTGCGCGTGGGCTTCTGCTCCATCTTCTCGTTGAAGCCGCCGCCCTGGATCATGAAGCCGTCGATGACCCGGTGAAACACCGTGCCGTCGTAGAAACCGTCCTTTACGTATTGCAGGAAGTTGTCCACCGTCTTGGGCGCCTTGTCCGGATACAGCTCGATCACGATGGTACCCATATTGGTCTTCATTTCGACCACGGGATTCGCCGCGAACAGGTCGAGGCTGAGGAGAAGGCCGGCGGCGAGGAGAAGAAGCTTGCCCATGGGGAACTCGACGGAAGAGATAAAGGGAAAACGTGCCGGCTCAGGCGGCACCTTCGTAGATGATCTTCCAGGCGTCGTCTTCCTTGATCCAGTACTGGCGCTTCTTCATCTGGTCGCTGAGATTGTTGCTGCGGTAATCCTGGTCGAAAGTGATCACCACCAGCTCCTCCTTGCCGGGACTGCGGAACATGCTAATGTTGCGGGTTTCGACCTTGACCCACTGCTTGCTGGCATTGACCTGGCGCTTCTGCGCGGCCCATTGCTGATAGTCCTGCTTGCCGGACTGGAAACGGCGCGAGTAGTGGCTGAGATAGCGCTCGGTGTCGCGGCTCTCCCAGTCGGTGCGCCAGCGCTCGATGCTCTGGCGCAGGGCGCTGCGTTCCGCTTCCCAGTCGTCCAGGGACAGCCATTCGATGCTGTTGCTGATGATCACCGGCGTCAGCCCTATCTGCAGGTTCTTCGCCAGGGCGTCGAGATCGGGGTTGGCCAGCACCACGCAGCCGTCGGAAGCCCGCGGCGGCCGCGAGAAGGTGTCGGAGGGCGTGCCGTGCAGCCAGATGCCATGACCGTTGCGCCCCAGGCGCTTGTCCCACTCGTTGGGATAGCTGATGGGGAAGGCGCCGCTGCCGTAGAAGTCGGTCAGCTTCTGTTTCGGCAGGCTGGCGGTCACGTGGTAGACGCCGATGGGCGTCTTCTTGTCGCCTTCGCGCCACTTTTCGGCGCCGGCCTTGCCGTGGGTGATGTAGTAATCGGCCACGAAGCGCGGCCGCCCGTCCACGTTTTGATACAGGTAGAGCCGCGACTTCTCGGTATCCACCACCACGGCATACTTCTGCTGCGGGTGCATCTGCAGCAGGTAGCGCGGCACATAGTTCGCCGGCGGCTTCTCCCGATAGCCCTTGAGGCGGGCGATGGCTTCCTCGCGCAGCTCCGCCAGCTTGTCGGCGGGGGCGTTGGCGGCGTTGCCGAAGGTCTTGATGGGCTTGGCGCGCGCCAGCAGCAGGTCGCCCTTGATGAGATGGGCGAGGCGGAAATTGGGATGGGCCTTGATCAGCGCCTCCACCTGGCCCAGGGCGGCATCCAGCCGGTTGCTTTCCAGGTGCTCGAATACCCGGGCCAGCATGGCTTCCGGCCCGGAATCGGAGTAGGTGCCGTCGCCGGCGCGCCCGGCGGCCGGCGCATGGCAGGCCCAGGCCAGGAGCAGGGGGGCGAGCCAGGGAGCGAGGCGCCGCGCCATCAGCTTCCGATCCGCTCCTGCTGGATCAGCCATTTGCCGTCACGCTTCACCAGCACCAGGACCTTCTTCGTGGAAGACTTGAAGCCGGGCGCCCGGTAATGCTGGCGGAAACTCGCCACGGCCTTGTCGGCTCCGTCCATGGAGACTGCCAAGTCCTCGATCGTCACCTGGATGGAGCGGGGCTTGCTGATGCGCTGGCTGCGCTCCGCCTCCCAGGCCGCGCGCGCTTCGCCACCCGGTGTCTGGAAGTCCTTGGCATAGTGGGCCAGGTAGGCCTTCACGTCCTTGCGTGACCACGCCGCAGCCCAGTCGGCAACGGCCTTGCTGGCCGCCTCCTCGTCGTTGGCGGCGGCCTTGGACTCGGGCGCGCCCTTGGGCTTGGCTTCCGCGGCTTTCGTTTCGGCCGCGGCGGCGGCCGGCTTGGTTTCCGGTTTCGCTTCCGGCGCAGCCGGCTTCGGCTCGGCCGGTGCGGCGGGCGCCGCCGCCATCTGCGGCCTGCCGGCGGCGGGGCGGGCGGAGACCGGCTGCCGTGCCGTCGTCCCCATCAGCTCGCGAATGAGGGCCAGCTTGTTCTGGGCGCCGACGTTGGAGGAATCCAGTTGCAGCGCCTTGTCATAGGCCTGGCTGGCCATGCGGGTATAGACGTCACCCAGGTTCTCGTAGGCGGTGGCGTAGGCCGGATGGGTGCGGATGGCCATCTCCAGGGCGGTCTTCGCCTTGTCGTACTGGCGCTGCTGGGCGTAGAGCACGGCCAGGTTGTTGTAGGGCTCGGGCAGCTCCGGATAGTCCTCGGTGAGCTTGGTGAATACGGCAATGGCTTCCGCCTGGCGGTTCATCTCCGTGAGGATCAGGCCCTTGAGGAAGCGCGCCTGGGGATCCTTGGGCTTGCCCGACAGGATCTGCTCGGTGCGTTCCAGGGCCTCCTTCAACTGGCCCTGTTTCATGAGCCGCTGGGCGTCCTGCAGGGAATCGGCATGGGCCGGGAGCGGGGTGAGCGAAACCGCTGCCCCCAGCATGAGCGCGGCAAGAGCGGAAAAGAGAGGGTGAGCCATTATGCTAAACTTCGTCTTGACGGACTCTCGAGTGACTGGGCATTCTAGCAAGAAACAGCGCCTTGATCACAATCGTTTGTCCTTGTTTCGAAGCCGATTCCCGTCTCCGTCCGACAGCCCCCCCTTTTCCACCCCATTCCGCCATTTGCCTCCATGCTGAAGATCTACAACACGCTGGCGCGCGACAAGCAGATATTTGTTTCCATCGAACCCGGCCTGGTGCGCATGTATGTCTGTGGCATGACGGTGTATGACTACTGCCACTTGGGCCACGCCCGCGTGCTGGTGGTGTTCGACATGGTGGCGCGCTGGCTGCGGGCTTCGGGCTATCGCGTCATCTATGTGCGCAACATCACCGATATCGACGACAAGATCATCCAGCGCGCCCAGGAACAGGGCAGTAGCATTGCCGCCCTGACCGAACGCTTCATCGGGTACATGAACGAGGATGCGGCGGCGCTCGGCGTCCTCAAGCCCGACCACGAGCCGCGTGCCACCCGGTACGTGACGGCGATGCAGAAAATGATCGCGGCGCTGGAAAAAAACGGCTATGCCTACGTCTCCGGCAGCCGCGACGTGTGCTACTCGGTGCGCAAGTTTCCCCGCTACGGCCGCCTGTCCGGCAAGACGCTGGAGGACTTGCGCGCCGGCAGCCGCGTGGAGGTGGCCGAGGGCAAGCAGGATCCCCTCGACTTCGTGCTGTGGAAGCATGCCAAGGAAGGCGAGCCCGACGAGGCGAAATGGGATTCGCCCTGGGGGCGCGGCCGGCCCGGCTGGCACATCGAGTGCTCGGCCATGAGTTCCGAGCTGCTCGGCCCCCATTTCGACATCCACGGCGGCGGGCAGGATCTGCAATTCCCCCACCACGAGAACGAGATTGCCCAGTCCGAGGGCGCCCACGGCTGCACCTTCGTGAACTACTGGATGCACAACGGCTTCGTGCGGGTGGACGACGAGAAGATGTCCAAGTCCCTGGGCAACTTCTTCACCATCCGCGAGGTGCTGAAGAAGTACGATGCCGAGGTGGTGCGTTTCTTCATCCTGCGCGCCCACTACCGCAGCCCGCTGAACTATTCGGACGCCCATCTGGAGGACGCCAGGAGCGCCCTGGCTCGCCTGTACACGGCCCTGCACAATGTGCCGGCGGCGCAGCGCCCCATCGACTGGAGCGAACCCCATGCCGCCCGCTTCAAGGAGGCCATGGACGACGACTTCGGTACGCCCGAGGCGATCGCCGTGCTGTTCGACCTGGCCAACGAGGCGAACCGCGCGCACGACGCGCGCGCCGCAGGCCTGCTCAAGGCCCTGGGGAGCGTGCTGGGCCTGCTGCAGCGGGATCCGGTGGAGTTTCTCCAGGCGGGCCCCGGAACGGGCCTGCCGGTGGCGGACATCGAGGCGCGCATCGCCGCCCGTGCCGCCGCCAAGAAGGCCAGAAACTATGCCGAGGCCGATCGCCTGCGCGCCGAACTGCTGGAGGCGGGCATCGTGCTGGAGGACAAGCCGGGCGGCGTTACCGAATGGCGCCGTGCGTAGTCATTGGGCGATCTGGCCCGACAATCGGACGATGGACAGGTCCACGTAGGACGAGCCGCTGTGCTTGTTGCGTGCGAAATCGACCGTGAAGTCCCCCAAGTCGTAATTGCGCATGCTCTCCAGGGCGGCGATGAACTTGTCCCGCGTCAGATCCCTGCCGGCGCGGTTCAGCGCCTCGACCAGGATCTTGGCGGCGATGTAGCCTTCCAGTGAAGCGTGGTGCGGCTCCTGCTGGTCCTGGCTGGCGGCCAGGGCCTGCCGGTACTGGCGCACCACCGCGTACTTGCTGCTCCAGGGGGACGGCACGACCTGGGCGATGGCGATGCCCGCGGCGTCGGCGCCCAGCTCCTTGACCAGCTGGGCGCTGCTGACCACCGACAGTCCGAAGAACTGGGTGCGCTCGCCGGTCTTGAGGTACTCGCGCACGAAGGACACGGAGGCCTTGCCCGCCGTGGCCAGGATCACCGCTCCTGGCTTCGCCTGGGCCACCGTCCGGGCGGCCTGGGCAGCGTCGTAGTTGGGGGGCGCGATGGCGCCGCGGGCCACCGCCTGGAGTTTGAATTTATTCAGCGCCTCCTCGGCGCTCTTCAGTCCCGCCTGTCCGAAGTTGTCGTCCTGGTAGGCGACGGCGATGTCTTTCACCCCGACCGTGACCAACTGCTCGACGATCTTCAGCATTTCGTCCCCGTAGCCGGCGCGCACATGGAAGGTCACGGGGGAAGTCCTGGCGCGCAGCGCGTCGGCGCCCGTGTAGGGCGCCACCAGCGGCACGCCCGCTTTTTCCGCCAGGGGCTGCGCGGCCAGTGTCGAGCCGGTGCCGGCGTAGCCGAACAGGGCGAACACCCGGTCTTCCTCGATCAGCTTCCGGGTGTTCTGGGTCGTGCGCTGGGGATCGTAGGCGTCGTCCAGGGTGCGCAGCTCGATGCGCCGCCCGTGCACGCCGCCCTTGGCATTGACCTGATCCAGATATAGACTTATGCCTTTGGTATAATAGATGCCGTTCTCGGCTAGCGGGCCGCTCAGCACCACCGACTGCCCCAGCAGCACCGACGTCGGGGCCACACCCGACTCGGCCCGGGCGGCAGAACCTAGTAACGCGCCGATGGCGAGCAGGGCCATCACCCCTCGAATGGGAAATTTCATGCCGTCTCCGCTCCCTTGCCACTATGTTGTTGGCGCCGTTGATTATATAGGGCACCGACAAAAACACCAGGGAGCGCCCCGTCCGGGCGATGGATTCGCCGACAAATGAGCACCTTGGCCGGCAGCGGCCCTTACTCCATCACCACGACCTGGTTCTTGCCCAGGCGCTTGGCCCGGAGGGTGCCTTCGTCGGCACGGCGGATGAAATCCTTGATGTCCTCGCCTGGCACGTATTGGGTGGCGCCGATGCTGACGGAGCTGCGCAGGGTTAACCCCGGCGCCGGGTGGAATTCCAGCGCTTCGAAGCACTCACGCAGGCGCTCCGCCACGGCGCGCGCCTCACTCAGGGGCGTCTCCGGCAGCAGGATGACGAATTCCTCCCCGCCGTAACGGTAGGCGCTGTCCGGACGGCGCAGGCAGCCGCGGATGGTTTCGGCCAGGCGCACCAGTACCCGGTCCCCTTCCAGGTGGCCGCAGCGGTCGTTGAAGTCCTTGAAGTTGTCCACATCCAGCATCAGCAGGGACAGGGGCCGATGATAGCGCTCGGCGCGCCCGACCTCATCCTTGATCTGCTCGTAGAAGTGCCGGGAATTGAACAGCCCGGTGAGGCCGTCGGTGATGCTCAACTGGCGATAGCGCTCTTCGCTTTCGCGCAGGGCTGCCTCGACCGCCTTGCGCTCGGTGATGTCGCGCACGAAGCCGATGAATAGCGGCCGCCCGCCGATATGCACCACCGAGACGGACAGTTCCACCGGAAATTCGCTGCCGTCGGCGCGCACGGCGGACATCTCGACGCGCCGGCCCAGAATCACCTTGCGCCCGGTGGCGAGGTGGCGGGCGAAGCCCCGGCGATGCCGCTCGCGCAGATGCGGCGGCACGATCAGTTCTTCCATGGGCCGGCCGATGGCTTGGTCGCGGGCGTAGCCGAAGGTCTTCTCCGCCGCCGGGTTGAACTCGATGATGCGCCCCTCTTGATCGATGGTGATAATGCAATCGAGGGCGGTCTCCAGGATGGCCGATTTGCGCATCTCGCTTTCCTCCATGGCGGCCTGGGCGCGGCGCCGCTCGGTGACATCCTGGAGGGTTTCGATGGCGCCGATGACGCGTCCCGCGCCATCGCGCAATGGGGCGGCGGTGAAGAACAGCCAGCGCCCGCCTTCGCCGAATCTGGGGAAGAAGTCCTCGGCCTCGTAGGCGCCGTCGATGAGCTTGGATTTGCGGTACTTTCCCGGGTAGAGGCGCGCCACTTCCGCGGCATCGGCGCCATCGACGATGAGGTCGGCGAGCACCGGCCGCCGACTGGGGTAGAAGGCGCGCCATTGCTCGTGCGTGCCGATCACCCGCGCCGCGGTCGTTCCCGTCAGCACCTCGCAGGCCTTGTTCCAGTGGGTGACAGTATGGGCGGCATCGATGACGAAAGTGGGAATGGGCGAGGCTTCGATATGGCCGCCGATGATTTCCGTCGCCAGCCATCGGGCCTCGGGGGGCAATCCCTGGAGCGGGAGCTGCCGTGCCTTCTTGCTCTTGGATGCCATCGCTGCCCTTCCCGCTGCGTCGCCCGGGGCGACTCCTTCTGAATCCCATTATCGGATGCGGAGGAGGGGAAATGAAGGAAAAGCTGGGGGCCCAAACGGGGCATCTTGTGGCTTCGGCCCGCGCCTGCGGCGCTTGACTTGCTGCGCAAGTCAGC
>DYIB01000096.1 GCA_020723855.1 Uliginosibacterium gangwonense | reverse complement strand
CAGGAACAGCGCCACCAGCACATAGCCGCCGGTCCAGCCCATCTCGAAGGCCAGCCCCTGGTAGCCGCCGAAATACAGCGACCCGGCCATGCCGATGAAGGAGGCGGCCGACATCCAGTCGGCGCCCGTCGCCATGCCGTTGAACACGGCCGGAACGCGCCGGCCCGCCACGTAGTACTCGGACACGTCGGCCGTGCGGCTCATGACGCCGATGCCGGCATAGAGGGCGATGGTGGCGAACATGAAGATGTAGCCGATCCATTTCGCGGTCATGCCCATCTGCTCGCCGATGGCCAGCAGGATGACGAAGGCGATGAAGCCGCCCGTGTAGAAGCTGTAATAGCGCTTCAGGTTCTGGGCGAATGTTTTCTGATCGACAGCCATGGTTTATTCCTCCTCATGCACGCCGTATTCACGGTCGAGCTTGTCCATGATCCGGGCGTAAAGCCAGATCAGAAACACATAGACGATCAGCGAGCCCTGGGCACCCATGTAGAAGGCCAGGGGCCAGCCGAAGAAGTTGATCTCGTTGAACGCCCTGGCGTAATAGATGGGAACGAAGGTGACCAGAGCCCATATGAGCAGCAAAACCGCCGTGACGCGCAGGTTCCGCCGCCAGTACTCCCGATGCTTCTCGGTTAACTGCATGTAATCTCTCCTCCGAAGATGGGCAGCAGCAAAGAACTACCGTGATGGACCAGCCGCTATTCGCGCCCGTTTGCCGGGGCTTTATATGGTGGGGGATGTCTCTTAATAGCGACTTGCGCAGCAAGTATAGGCTGACATTTTCGTCAGGTAAACCCCCTCGCGCGCGCTGCGCGAGGCGGAAAAGCAAGGAAAATCCGGGGCTTGATTATTGCACCGCAACATCCTTCTCAAGCGCGCATCCGGGCGCCGTCACAGGCGGAAATCGAGGCGCAGGCGGCTTTGCAGCTTGCGCGCCTGCCTGAAGGCCTCCTTGAGGATGTGACGGTCCAATTCGTTGAGCTTGTCCGGATCGATGCGGTTGGCGCCGGCGGCTGCGCCCTGCAGCTCGCGCTGCTTGCGCAGCCGCAGGGTGAGGATGAAGAAGAAACCGTCGATGATGGCGGCGACGTCGTCGCTGTCGAAGTTCTCCCGCTCGGCCACGGCGCGCAGGCGCTCGGCGGTGCTGGTATGGGCAATGCCGCGCGCCAGGCTCAATATGCGTGCCGCATCGACGAAAGGACGCGAGCCGTACATCTTGAGATCGATGGTGTGGGGAAATTCCTTCGAGTTGTCGTACACGAAATCGCGGATCACTCCCAGCGGCGGCCGGCACTGCAGGGCGTTCTCCGCCATCTGGCGCAGGAACAGGGAACTGGTGCGCGCCACTTCGCTCAGCCATTCGCGCAGGGTTTCCGACAGGTCCTGGTCGCCGTACAGGGGGCGGAAATCGAAGAAGATGGCGGCGTTGAGCAGCGCCTGGGGCTCCGGGTTGTGGATCCAGCGGGAGAACTTGCCCTGCCATTCGTCCAGGGATAGACACCACTGCGGATTTCCCGCCATGATGTTCCCTTTGCACAGGGGGAAGCCGCAGGCGTCCAGCTTGCGATTGACTTCCTGGGCGAACGGCACCAGGGCGTGTCGGATTCTCTCCGGATCGACGCCCTCGGGCGGTTCGAAAATAATGCCGTTGTCCTGGTCTGTGCTGAGCGTCTGCTCGAAGCGGCCCTCCGAGCCCAGCGCGATCCAGCACCACTTCACCTGGGGCAGCTCGAACTCGTCGTGGGTCAGCTCGATGATGCGCAGGGTGAGCAGATCGTTGAGCGTCGATACGAAATGGGTCAACTGCTCGGCCCCTGTGCCCTGGGTCACCAGGCCGTCGGCGATGCGGCGGATGTGCGCCGCACACTCTCCGAGCGTCACCAGGTCCCGGGCCGAGCGGATGTCGTTGCTCACGTCCTTCACCGCCGTCTGCTGCAGGGCGAACAGGTCGTTCTGGGAGACGATGCCCAGCAGCCTGTCCTCCCCGTCCACCACGATGAGGTGCCGGATGCCGTGGCGCGCCATGAGCACCGCCGCCTGGTAGGCGGTGGTCTGGGGCTTCACCGTGATCAGACCGCCGGTCATGACGTTGGCGATGGGCTGCTCCAGATCGCAGCCCTGCAGCGCCACCCGATGCAGCAGGTCGCGCAGGGTGAAGATGCCCAGCGGCAGGCGCCGCACCGGGTCGGCGACGATGATCGAGCCGATGCGCATCTGGTCCATCATGCCGATGGCCTCGCGCACGCTGGTGTCGAGCGCGACGGTGATCGGCGCCCGCCGTATGACCGCCGACAGCGGGCTGTACATGGTCTGGTAATCGGTCTTCATCGCTCGGCTAATATTGGATCCTCGCGTAATAAGTCCGCTCCGACGCCTCCCGCGCCTCGCGCAGCGTGCGAATCCCCATCCCGGCCAGCAGGGGAATCATCTTGAGGAAGACTTCGCCGGTGACGATGGCGTCGCCCAGCGCGGTATGGCGGCCGATGATGTTCACTCCCAGGCGTTCCGCGATCGCTTCCAGCTTGTGGGATTCCTGGTTGGGGTGGATGACCGCCGACAGCAGCAGCGTATCCAGAACCGGCTGGCGGAAGCGCACTCCCGTGGCCTCCTCCTTGAGCTGCAGGAAGCGCATGTCGAAAGCCGCATTGTGCGCCACCAGCACCGTGTCCTCGCAGAACTCGTAGAAGGCCGGCAGCACCTGCTCGATGGTGGGCTGGTCGCGCAGCATGGCCTCGGTGATGCCGTGGATCGCTGCCGACTCGGGCGCCAGGGGGCGTTGCGGATTGATCAACTGATCGAAGGCCTCGGTGCGCAACAGGCGTCCATTGACGATGCGCACGGCGCCGATCTGGATGATCTCGTCGCCCGCCGACGGCTGCAGGCCGGTGGTCTCGGTGTCGAAAGCGGTATAAGTGAGCTGGCTCAGCAGGCGGTCGTCCAGCTCCCGCGTCTCCTCGGTCTGGCGGAACAGATCGAAGTCGTAGTACTCGGGCCGGCTCTCACCGCGCATCAGGGCGGCGGCGCTCAGCACTTCCTGGGGCACGGCCACCGGCACCAGCAGCCGGAAGAAGGCGCGATGGGAGGCCTTGTCGAGCTGGTACCAGATTTCGCCGCCATGGCGGTCGGTGACATCGCGCAGCGTCAGCGGCGTGGTCTCGCCGCCCAGGTTCATGGGCTCCAGTTCCCAGGTGTGCAGGGTCTCCACGGCGATCGGGGTACCGGACCACACCATGTCCAGGTGCGCCAGCCGCCCCGACCGTTCCAGGCGGAAGCGCACCTCGCGGATGTCGAACTCGTCCTTCAGCCGCGCCGCCAGGTAGGTCAGGCCCTGGATCAGGGAGAAACTGTCCACCTTCACCCAGAGGGAGGAATCCACGTCCTCGACCTTGGTGAGGATGCCCAGGCGCGACTCGATGCGCCGCTGGGCGGCTGCGATGAGGTCGGCCCCCAGCATCTCCTCCAGGGGCCAGCGCGTCTTGAGCGAGTCGGCGTACTCCGTCACCGTCTGGTCCAGCCGCGTGCTCAGGCGCCGCACCTCTTCGGCGATGACACCCAGGAAGCGGTCACGCTGAGCGGTGTCCATGTCGGGATAGTCGAGCAGGTTTTCCACGGCGGCACGGATGTTCGCCAGGGAGGCGCGGCTGCCCTCGGTAAGGGCCTGCAGCATCTGGTCGCGCCGGCTCTCGGTTTCCACCGAGCGGGTGATGTTCTCCAGCACCAGCACGTAGCCGGTGATCGCCCTGTCCCCTTCCGGGTCCGTGCCGCCGGCGGGCGTCGATAGCACCGGCGCCATCTGCACCCGGATCAACTGTCCTGCGCGGGTGGTGGTGACGAAGTTGGAGACGAGCTCGCCGCCGCCCCGGCTCAGACGGTGCTGCAGGTTGTCCAGCGCATGGAAGATGAGGTTGCGGTCCAGCACCGAGAAAATCGAGCGTCCCAGCCCGATCAGTGCGCCGGCCGAGGCGGCAGGGTCGCCCATCGCCTTGAACTGCAGGCGGGCGCGGTTGTTGTACAGGAGAATGCGCCCGTCCAGGTTGCACACCACGACGCTCTGGGCAAGCTCGGACATGAGGGCCGCCAGGCGGTTCTTCTCCTCCTCCACGGAAGCGCGCGCCTCGCGGATCTTTTCCTCCACGTCCTTTTTCAGCGCGTCGCGCTGATCCGCCAAGGCATTGATGGTTTGCGCCAGCAGCCGGATCTCCGGCACGCCGCGCGCCTCGAGCCGCCGTTCGGGATTGGCATTGAGGATGACCAGGGCGTCCTCGCGCAGGCCGAGCGGCGCCTGCACATAGGCCTTGTAGATCGCCTGCACGATCAGCCCCAGCACCACCCAGGACACCAGGATGACGAAGACCGCCAGACCGTAGCGGTTCTCCAGGAGCGCAAGCACGGCAAGCCGCTCCTGCTGGCTCATGTCCAGCCACAGCAGCAGCGCCAGGGAGCTGAACAGGGCGACCAGCAAGAGGTAGAGGCCGGCAAGGACGACGACCAGCTTGCGCGGCGCGGAGTTCATCACGCGAAGCCGAGAAGCTTCTTCACCTGGACCACGAGATCCTTGGTGGCGAAGGGCTTGGTCATGTAGGCATCCGCTCCCAGGGCGAGCCCCTTGGCCACCTCGGTGTCCCGCCCCTTGGCGGTCAGCATCACCACCTTGGTCGCCTGCCACGCCGGGTTGCCCTTGATCTGCTGGCATACTTCGAAGCCGTTCTTCTTCGGCAGCATGACGTCCAGCAGCACCAGGTCCGGCGTCTTCTCCCCCATCAGCTTCAGTACCGCTTCGCCGTCGTTGGCCACCGCCACCTCGAAGCCCTCGCGCTTCATGAGGAACTCCAGGGAGATGACGATGTTGGGTTCATCGTCGGCGATCAGAATGCGCTTGCTCATGTTGTCCTACGCTCCCCCGCTCTAGTCCTGTTCTGCCGCTTGGGCGACTGCGGCGCGCAGCGGCAGGGTGAAAGCGAAAGTGGCGCCCCGTCCGGGCGCGCTTTCCACCCATAGCCTGCCGCCGAAGTGCTCGACGATCTGGCGGCTGATGGGCAGGCCGAGGCCGGTTCCCTGCGGCTTGCCCGTGGCGACGTCGCCCACTTGGCGGAACTTGTCGAAAATCACCTTCTGGTCCTCGGCGCTGATGCCCGGACCGTTGTCCTGCACGTTCACGCGCAGGCAGTCATCCTCTTCCACCAGGCTCACCCGAACCCGGCCGGTGCCGGCCGGCGCGAATTTCACGGCATTGGACAGCAGATTCAGCATGACCTGGATCAGCCGGTCGTGATCCGCCATGATGCGGGGAACGTCGTCCGGCAGGCACACCTCCAGGACTACGCCCTTGTCGCCGAACAGGGAACTGGCCGCCTCCGCCGATTCCTCTATCACCTGGCGCAAATCCAGCTCCGTGGTATGCCAGTCGGCATTGCCGGACTCGATCTTGGCCAGATCCAGCACCTGGTTGATGAGACGGGTAAGACGCTCGGCCTCCTTCACGATGATGCCCAGGAATTTCTTGCGTTCGGCCAGATCCATCTTCGGGTCTTCGTAGAGAATCTCCGAGAAGGCGCGGATCGAGGTGAGCGGCGTGCGCAGCTCGTGGGTGACGGTGGACATGAAGTCGTCCTTCATGCGGTCCAGCTCCTTCAGGCGCTCGTTGGCGGCGCGCAGCTCGGCGGTAGCCGCTTCCAGCTCGCGCGACTTCAATTCGAGCTGGCGGCTGTAGGCGCGCACCTGGGACGCTTCGTCGAGGATGTCCATCACCTCGTCCATGCCCAGCGGCTCCTCCGTCACCACCGAGGCCACCATCACCCGCGCCGAAGCGCTGCCGATGGCGCCCGCCAGCAGCGTCTCGGCGAAATGCACCAGTTGCGCGTCGGCCTGGAGATCGTCGAGGGAGGCGACGCCGCGGCGGCGCCCGTAGGCGAGGAAGGCCTCGCGCGCCTTGTCCGGTCCCAGGAAGCGGCCGATCAGCGGCAGCAGGTCGTCTACCGACGCGCGCCCGCGCCACGGCGTCGAGCGGCCCAGTTCGGGACTGTGCCGCAATACGTCGACGAACAGGGTCGCCTGGCTCGCCTCCATCACGCCGGCGCGCGTGGCCACGGACACCCCGATGTAGCAGCCGACGTTGGCCAGCATGCTCCAGAACAGGCTGTGGGTGATCTCGTCCATGCCGGTGAGGCCGAACAGCTGCTGGGGCTTGAGCAGCTCCAGGCCGAACAGGCCTTCCTGCAGGAACGACAGGGGCAGCCAGTTGGATTTGGCGAAGGAAGGCAGCAGCAGCGTGTAGGCCCATACGCTGAAGCCGGCCACCAACCCGGCGAAGGCCCCCTTCTTGGTGCCGCCGCGCCAGAAAATGCCGCCGAAAATGGCCGGCGCGAACTGGGCCACGGCGGCGAAGGAAATCAGCCCGATGGCTACCAGGGCGTAGGCCTCGCCGGCGAGGCGGAAGTAGCCGTAGCCCAGCAGCACGATCACGACGATGGCCCAGCGGCGGATGGACAACAGCCATCCCGACAGATCCCGCTGCTCGTGCAGGGGCAGCCACTTCTGGCGCAGCAGCACGGGCATCACCAGGTCGTTGCACACCATCGTGGACAAGGCGATGGTCTCGACGATGACCATGCCGGTGCCCGCCGACAGGCCGCCGATGAACACGAACAGCGCCAGGGCCTCCTGCTGCTCGGCCATGGGCAGGGTCAGCACGAAAGTGTCGGCATCCACGCCGCCCAAGGGGAAGTGCAGCAGGCCGCCTATGGTGATGGGCAGCACGAAGATGTTGATCAGGAACAGGTAGAGCGGAAACAGCCAGATCGCCTTGCGCACATGGTTCTCGTTCACGTTCTCCACCACGGCGATCTGGAACTGGCGCGGCAGGAACATGATGGACAGCATGGAGACGAAGGTCAGGGAAGCCCAGGTGCCGTAGCTGGCGGCGGTATTGGACACCGTCATCAGCGCCTGCAGCCGCGGCACCTCCTCGGCGCGGTTGAAGATGTCGGCAAAGCCGCCATACATGCCGAAGGTGACGAAGGCGCCGACGGTGAGGAAGGCCACCAGCTTGACGATGGACTCGAAGGCGATGGCCGCCACCATGCCCTCGTGGCGCTCGGTGGCGTCCAGATGGCGCGTGCCGAACAGGATGGTGAAGGTCGCCAAGATCATGGCGATGTACAGGGCACTGTCCTGCAGGATCGGCTGCTCGCCCGCCGTGGACGGCATGACGATGTCCGGGTAATGCAGCAGGATGGTGAAGCTGTTGGAAATCGCCTTCAACTGCAGGGCGATGTAGGGAATGATGCCCACCACGGCGATGACCGTCACCAGCCCGCCCAGGAGCTGGCTCTTGCCGTAGCGCGAAGCGACGAAGTCGGCGATGGAGGTGATGCGCTGGGTCTTGCTGATGCGGATGATCTTGCGCATCACGTACCACCACAGGGCCGCCATCAGGGTCGGCCCGAGGTAGATGGGCAGGAAGCCGATCCCCGTGGAGGCCGCCCGGCCGACGCTGCCGTAGAAGGTCCAGGTGGTGCAATAGACCGCCAGCGACAGGGCGTAGATGTACGGATTGGCAATGATCGAGCGGCCGGCATCGGCACGCTTGTCGCCATAGTAGGCAATGGCAAACAGGATGCCCAGGTAGGCGAAGGAAACCGCGGCAATCACCCACCCCTGGAGCATGTCGGCGCCCGAGCTCCTAGTCCCGCCGCCGTTCGATTATGCAGGCGAGCAGGCCGATCAGCACCGCCCAAACGCCGAAGAGGTACGCGTACAGCAGGGGGATCTGGAGAACCTCGGCCTGGCGATTGAACAGGAACAATATGGGGTAATTGAGCAGGATGCAGCCGAACAGGAACACGGCTGCCAGCCTTTGGCCGGTGCCACTGGAACGATTCATACTTCCCCCGGATGCACTCGATCTTGAGGGCATTATAACCGCGCCTCCGCGCGGGCCTCTCAAATGGAGAAAGGCGCTTCAAGCGCCTTTCTCGCTGCCGGAGGAAAGGCTCAGGACGAGCTTTCCTTGAGCTGCTGCAGGATCGCCGGATTCTCCAGGGTGGTGGTGTCCTGGGTGATCTCCTCGCCCTTGGCGATGGAGCGCAGCAGGCGCCGCATGATCTTGCCCGAGCGCGTCTTCGGCAGGTTGTCGCCGAAGCGGATGTCCTTGGGCTTGGCGATCGGCCCGATCTCCTTGCCCACCCAAGCACGGAGATCGTCCGCGATCTTCTTGGCCTCGGCCCCGGTGGGGCGCGTCTGCTTGAGCACCACGAAGGCGCACACCGCTTCGCCCGTCATCTCGTCCGGGCGGCCCACCACGGCCGCCTCCGCCACCAGCGGATGCGCCACCAGGGCCGATTCGATCTCCATGGTGCCCAGGCGGTGGCCCGAGACGTTCAGCACGTCGTCGATGCGGCCCATGATCCAGAAGTAGCCGTCCAGGTCGCGGTTGGCGCCGTCGCCGGCCAGGTAGTACTTGCCCCCCAGCTCCTCGGGATAGTAGGACTTCCTGAAGCGCTCCGGATCCCCCCAGATGGTGCGGATCATGGAGGGCCAGGGCTTCTTGATCACCAGGAAGCCGCCCTTGCCCAGCTCCACGTCGTGACCGGTCTCGTCGACGATAGCGGCCATGACCCCCGGCAGGGGCATGGTGCACGAACCGGGCTTGAGCGGAACGGCGCCCGGCAGCGGGGAGATCATGATGCTGCCGGTCTCGGTCTGCCACCAAGCATCCACGATGGGGCAGCGGCACTGGCCCACCACCGTGTAGTACCACATCCAGGCCTCGGGGTTGATGGGCTCGCCCACGGTGCCCAGCAGGCGCAGGGAGGACAGATCGTAATTCTTGGGCAGATCGGCGCCAGCCTTGATCAGCGAGCGGATGGCGGTGGGGGCGGTGTAGAAGATGGTAACCTTGTGGTCCTGGATCATCTTCCAGAAGCGGCCTGCATCCGGATACGTGGGCACGCCCTCGAAAATCACTTCCGTCGCGCCCATGGCCAGCGGCCCGTAGCACACATAGGTATGGCCGGTGACCCAGCCCACGTCGGCGGTGCACCAGAAGACGTCGTTCGACTTGATGTCGAACACCCACTTCATGCTCATGATGGCGCCCAGCAGATAGCCGCCGCTGGAGTGCTGCACGCCCTTGGGCTTGCCGGTGGAGCCGGAGGTATACAGGATGAACAGAGGATGCTCGGCGCCCACATAGGTGGGCGGGCACTCGTCGGGCAGGCCGGCGATCAGGTCGTGCCACCAGATGTCGTGGCTGGCGTTCCAGGTGATTTCGCCGCCGGTGCGTTTGTACACCACCACGTGCTTGACGCACGCGGTGCCGCCGTCCATGCCCAGGGCTTCGTCCACCGCCGGCTTCAGAGCGATTTCCTTGCCGCCGCGGTACTGGCCGTCCGCGGTCACCACCACCCTGGCCTGGGCGTCCACGATGCGCTCATGCACGCTCTTGGCGGAGAAGCCGCCGAACACCACCGAATGGATGGCGCCGATGCGGGCGCAGGCCTGCATCGCCACCACCGCCTCGATGCTCATGGGCAGATAGATCAGGACCCGGTCGCCCTTCTCCACGCCCAACTTCTTGAGGCCGTTGGCGAAGGCGCATACCCGGTGATACAGCTCCTTGTAGGTGACGGTGGTGACGGCGCCGTTGTCGGCCTCGAAGATCAGCGCGGTCTTGTAGGGCTTGGACTCGAGATGGCGGTCCAGGCAGTTGTAGGAGACGTTCAGCTCGCCGTCCTCGAACCACTTGTAGAAAGGCGCGTTCGACTCGTCCAGGACCCTGGTGAATTGCTTCTTCCAGATCACGTTATCGTGGGCCAGCTTGCCCCAGAAACCCACGTAGTCCTTTTCGGCTTTGGCGCACAGTTCCTTGTAGGCAGCCATGCCGGGTACATTGGCTTGGGCGACGAAGTCGGGGCTGGGCGGGAAGACTCGGGTCTCGTGCAAGACGGATTCGATGGTGGATGACATCTGCGCCTCTCTCCTTAGATTAAGTGGAACTCGATCCCAAACTGAGAGCATATGCCTCAGCATTCTGGCGAGATTGTAAGATTAAACGCAAGTAGTCTTACATATGACTTACATAAGACTGAAGGCGGTACTGTATCGCAGCGCAACATGGGTGTTAGAATTTCTTTTTCCAGCTCCCTATCCATGATCCAAGAAATCATAGACTTATGAGTGAATCCCGTCCCATCAAAGCCCTCGAATCCTTCGTCTTCTGGAGCCGCTGGCTGCAGGCCCCTCTCTATCTCGGGTTGATAGTCGCGCAGGGTGTATACGTCTATCAGTTCATGATCGAACTGAGTCACCTGGTGGGCAAGGCAGGCAGCCTCACGGATACGGACATCATGCTCATCGTGCTGGGCCTGATCGACGTGGTGATGATCGCCAACCTGCTGATCATGGTGATCATCGGCGGCTACGAGACCTTCGTGTCGCGCCTGGACCTGGAGGGCCACCCGGACCAGCCCGAGTGGCTGTCCCACGTAAACGCCGGCGTGCTCAAGGTGAAGCTGGCCACTGCGCTCATCGGCATCTCCTCCATCCACCTGCTCAAGACCTTCATCAACGCCGCCAACCTGGACGACCGGGTGATCGTGTGGCAGGTGGCGATCCATCTCACGTTCGTGTTTTCGGCGCTCGCCATGGCCTGGACCGACCGGGTGATGAACGGCACCGTGTTGATGGGCAAGAAGCACTGATTTTTAGTTCCAGCATAACGCGCTTCGCGCATTAGCCTTCACTGAAACTGCGTTTTCCTCGGAGCAGCGCAACATGACCACCATTCGCCAAGAAGACTTCATCCAGAGCATCGCCGACGCCCTGCAATACATCTCCTATTACCACCCGGTCGACTACATCAAGAACCTGGCGCGCGCCTACGAGCTGGAACAGTCGCCGGCAGCCAAGGACGCCATGGCCCAGATCCTGATCAACTCGCGCATGTGCGCCGAGGGGCACCGCCCCATCTGCCAGGACACGGGCATCGTCACGGTGTTCCTCAAGGCGGGCATGAACGTGCGCTGGGACTGTACGATGAGCGTGGACGACATGGTGAACGAAGGCGTGCGCCGCGCCTACACCCATCCGGACAACAAGCTGCGCGCCTCGGTGCTGGCCGACCCGGCCGGCGCGCGCAAGAACACCAGGGACAACACCCCCGCGGTCATCAACTATTCCATCGTTCCCGGCGACCAGGTTGAAGTGATCGTGGCGGCCAAGGGCGGCGGCTCGGAAGCCAAGTCCAAGTTCGTCATGCTCAATCCTTCCGACTCCATCGTGGACTGGGTGCTCAAGACCGTGCCCACCATGGGGGCCGGCTGGTGTCCGCCGGGTATCTTGGGGCTAGGCATCGGCGGCACCGCCGAGAAGGCCATGATCCTGGCCAAGGAGGCGCTGATGGAGCCCATCGACATCCAGGAGCTGATCGCGCGGGGCCCGGCCAACCGCATCGAGGAACTGCGCCTGGAGCTCTACGACAAGGTGAACGCCTTGGGAATAGGCGCCCAAGGCCTGGGCGGGCTGACCACCGTGCTGGACGTGAAAATCCGCGACTATCCCACCCACGCCGCCAACCTGCCGGTGGCCATGATTCCCAACTGCGCCGCCACGCGCCACGCCCACTTCGTGCTGGACGGCTCCGGCCCGGCGCGTCTCGACCCGCCCAGCCTGGACGACTGGCCCTCGCTCACTTATGACGCCTCCAAGGGCAGGCGCGTGGATCTGTCCCGGGTGACGCGCGAGGACGTGGCCGGCTGGAAGCCGGGCGAAGTGCTGCTGCTCAACGGCAAGATCCTCACCGGCCGCGACGCCGCCCACAAGCGCATGACGGACATGCTCAACCGCGGCGAGAAGCTACCGGTAGACTTCACCAACCGCTTCATCTATTACGTCGGCCCGGTGGACCCGGTGCGCGACGAGGTGGTCGGCCCCGCCGGCCCCACCACCG
>DYIB01000095.1 GCA_020723855.1 Uliginosibacterium gangwonense | reverse complement strand
GAGTGGAAAAACAAGACAGATGTGTTGGCACTCCCGATCACCCGGAAGGTGACCGCAACGACGCCGACAACCCTTTGTTTCTCTGTGTCCCTGTGCCTCTGTGGTGAAGGGTTCTACGTTTTTCAGGTTCATTCCTCCCTCCGCAGGGCTTGCCGGTCCCGGGCCAGTTCCGCCAGGCTGGCGGCGAACAGGCGCGAGCCGGCCCGCCTGCGGCGCGCCACGGCCGCCGCGGCGAGAATGCCGGCGAGCAGGAACAGCGCGGCAAACACACCCAGGGCCAGCAGCCGATGGCTGTCCCACAGCAGCACGGTGAGGAGCAGGGCCAGCAGCACGACACCGAAGCCGAGAAAGAAGAAGGCCAGGGCGGCATAGACGAGCATCTCGCCCAGCCGGATCTTCTCCTCCTCCAGTTCGGTGGCGAGCAGTTCCAGGCGCGTCTGCAGCATGGCGACCACGGTCGCCAGCAGCGCACGGGTGGACGCGAGCAGTCCGCCGCCTACGGGTGCCTGGCTCATGCCGCCGGGTTTAACGGCGGCCGATCAGCAGGCCGATGACCAGGCCGATGCCGGCGGCGATGCCCACCGCTTTCCAGGGATTGTCGTGCACGTAGTCGTCGGTGGCGCGGGCGGCGGCCTTGGTTTTTTCCACCACGGCAGCTTCCGTCTCGGCCAGCTTGGCCTTGGCGGCAACGAGATGATCCTGCAGCTTGGCGCGCAGGTCGCCGATCTTGTCGCCCGCCTGGTTGGCGGTCAGGCGCAGCAGTTCCTCGGCGTCGGCGACGACGGCCTTGAAATCGGCGACGAGTTTATCCTTGGTGACGTGGTTGATGTCGTTCATGACGGGACTCCGGTTCGATTTGTTGCGTTTGGAATTGCGATCGGAAAGCGGCGCGCCGAGGAGGAGCGCGGCCCATTGAAGGCTACCCCATTTCCGGCTGCCAGCGCAATTCGCCGGCGCCCGTCGCCCATGACAAATATCAACCCCCGCTCAAGCGAGAGGCCAGTCGTAGTCGATGGTCAGCGGCGCGTGATCGGAGAAGCGTTCGTCCTTGTAGATGGCGGCCCGCTGCGCCGTCTGCGCCACGCCGGGCGTGGCGATGTGGTAGTCGATGCGCCAGCCGACGTTCTTGGCCCAGGCCTGGCCGCGGTTGGACCACCAGGTGTATTGCTCGGGCCGCGGGTCGATGCGGCGGAACACGTCCACCCAGCCGATGTCATCGAAGGTCTGCGACAGCCAGGCCCGCTCCTCCGGCAGGAAGCCCGAGTTCTTCTGGTTGGAGCGCCAGTTCTTGAGGTCGATTTCCTTGTGGGCGATGTTCCAGTCGCCGCACAGCAGGTACTCGCGCCCGGCGCCTGCCAGTTCGCGCAGCTTGGGCTGGAACAAGTCCATGAAGCGGAACTTGGCCGCCTGGCGCTCTTCCGAGCTGGAGCCCGAGGGCAGGTAGAGCGAGACCACCGACAGACCGCCGAAATCCGCCTGCAGGAAGCGGCCCTCGCAGTCGATCTCGGCAATGCCCAGGCCTTCGACGATGCGTTGCGGCTCGTGGCGACTGTAGATGGCCACGCCGCTGTAACCCTTCTTTTCGGCGCAGTGGAAATAGCCTCTATAGCCGGCGGGGGCCAGCAGGTCCGCGTCCAGGTCGCAGTGCTGGGCCTTGAGCTCCTGCAGGCACACCACGTCGGCGTTCTGGGCCGCCAGCCACCGGAAAAAGCCCTTCCTGGCGGCGGAGCGGATTCCGTTGAGGTTAAGGGTTATGATACGCATCGTTTTTTCTGACTGTCAGGGAACAGCGTGGATTTTAGCGAAGACTTCATCCGCTTCGCCTGCGAGCGCGGCGTCATCCGCTTCGGCGAGTTCAAGACCAAGGCCGGGCGCCTCTCGCCCTATTTCTTCAATGCCGGCCTGTTCAACGACGGCGACTCCCTGGCGCGGCTCTGCGGCTTCTACGCCGCCGCCATCCTGGCTGCGGGCGTGCCCTGCGACATCCTGTTCGGCCCCGCCTACAAGGGCATCCCGCTGGCGGCCGGCACAGCCATCGCCCTTGCCCAAAAAGGGCACAATCTGCCGTTTTCCTTCAACCGGAAGGAGGCCAAGGACCACGGCGAGGGCGGTACCCTGATCGGCGCCCCCCTCAAGGGACGGGTGCTGATTGTCGATGATGTGATATCCGCCGGCACCTCGGTGCGCGAATCCGTGGAGTTCATCCGCGGCGCCGGCGCCCAGCCGGCCGGCGTGGTCATCGCCCTGGACCGCATGGAGCGGGGCCAGGGGAAACTGTCCGCGGTACAGGAAGTGCGCCAGGCCTACGGCATTCCGGTGATCGCCGTCGCCACCCTGGACGACCTGGTCGGTTATCTGCAGTCGCGGCCCGACCTGGCGGAAAACTTGCAAGCGGTTGCCCGGTATCGGCAAACCTATGGCATCAGAACGGGATAAGAATGAACTGGAACAACGGCTCACTGCTCCTCGGCGCCCTCGTCGCTGCCGCGCCGGCCCTGGCCGGCTCCACTTTCTGCTGCGCCGACGCCAGCGGCCGGCAGGTCTGCTCCGACATCCTGCCGCCCCAGTGCTACGGCAGGGCCTACCGGGAGATCAGCGAGCGCGGCATTACCACCAGGCGCGTGGATGCGCCCCTGACGCCCGAGCAGCGCGCCCGGAAGGAGGCCGAGCTCAAGGCGCGGCAGGAAGAGGAGCGGCGCCTGCTGGAGCAGCGGCGCAAGGACATGGCCCTGCTCAACACTTATAGCAGCGAGCAGGAAATCGATGGCATGCGTGATCGCAAGCTGGCCGACATCGCCGCCGGGATGAAGCAGATCGAGGCCAAGCGGGCGGAATTGCTGAAGAAGCGCAAGCAACTGCAGGCGGAGACGGAGTTCTACAGGAACAAGCCCCTGCCCCAGGAGCTGCACAACGCCCTGCGCACCAACGAGGCCGAGCTCAAGGCCCAGGACGCCGCCGCCGAGGCCAAGAAGCAGGAGATGGATGCGGTGCGCGCCAAGTATGCCGAGGAGAAGCGCCGCTACATCGAGCTCACGGGCGCCCCCTCCGCCAGTTCCCGGGACGCCGGCGGCCCGCGCTAGGGCCGGCAGCGCTCACTCGGTCAGGGGCGGGAGACATTCCGATGCTGCGAACCCTTGTCTGGCGATTTGCCTTGCCCACCCTGCTGGTCATCACCGGTGCGGCCTTTTTCGTCATGCCCCATGTGGAAAGCCTGCTCACGGGCTGGTTTCGCGCCGACGTGGACATGCGGGCGCAACTGGTGATGAGTTCCATGGAAGAGCCGCTGACCGAACTGGTGGACCGGCCGGTGGCGGCCAGGATCAAGCGCTACCTGGCGAAGGTCACCGCCGACGAGCGCCTGCTGGCGGTGCTGGTGTGCCGGCCGGACGGGCAGGCGATCTACCAGACCGAGCAGACCCCGCCCCCGGTGTCCTGCGCCATGGCGGCCGTGGATGACTTCCGGCAAGGCAAGCCGGTGCGCACGCCCCGCGGCACGGTCTACGTGTCGGGCTTCGAGGCCGTAGCGGCGGGCGGCCAGGCTTTCCGCACCCTGATCGTGCATGACCTGAGTTTCGTAGACCGGCGCCATGGCACCGTGCGCGACTACCTGATCGCCTTCGCCGTACTGGCGGCGGCGGCCCTGGCGTTGCTTACGGTGGCGGTGGCCTGGCTGCTGCTGCACGGCTGGGTGGGCGCGCTGATCCGCGACATCCGCGGCAAGCGCTTCCAGGACGACGCCGAATCCCCGCGCGCCGCCCTGCCCGTCCTGTCCCAGGTGCGCCAGGTGCTGCGGGAGATCGAAGACAGCCAGCGCCTGGAGATGGACTACCGGGAGAACTGGACCCCGCGGGCCTTGCAGCACGTGGTTCGGGAGCATCTGGGCGAGCCCCGGATGATCGTCGTCTCCAACCGCGAGCCTTACGTGCATATGCGCGGCGAGGACGGCCGGCCGCGGGTGCAGGTGCCCGCCAGCGGCATGGTCACGGCCCTGGAGCCGGTCATCCGCGCCTGCTCCGGCGTCTGGGTGGCCCACGGCAGCGGCACCGCCGACAAGGATGTGGTGGATCGGCATGACCGGGTGCGGGTGCCGCCGGCCGATCCGGCCTATACCTTGCGCCGCGTCTGGCTCTCGGAGGAGGAGGAGAACGGCTATTACTACGGCTTTGCCAACGAAGGCCTGTGGCCCTTGTGCCACGTGGCCTACGTGCGTCCCGCCTTCCGGGAGGAGGATTGGCGCCAGTACGCGGCGGTCAATGGCAAGTTCGCCCAGGTGGTGGCGCAGGAGGCCCAGTCCGATTCCCCGGTGATCTTCGTCCAGGACTATCACTTCGCCCTGCTGCCCCGGCTGGTGCGCGACAGGATCCCCGGCGCCACCATCGCCCTGTTCTGGCACATTCCCTGGCCCAATGAGGAAACCTTCGGCGTGTGCCCGTGGAAGGAGGAACTGCTGCGCGGCATGCTGCTGGCGGACATCCTCGGCTTCCATACCCGCTACCACTGCCAGAATTTCCTGGCCACGGTGGACCGCTACGTGGAATGCCAGATCGACCGCGAGCACATGACCGTGACCATCCACGGCCATGTGTGCCGCGTCGCCGCCTACCCCATCTCCATCGAATGGCCGCCCCGCTGGCTGGAGCAACTGCCCGGCGTGGACGCCTGCCGGCAGGACGTGTGCCGCCGCTTCGGTCTGCCGGCGGACATCGCCATCGGCATCGGCGTCGAGCGCTGGGATTTCACCAAGGGTATCGTCGAGCGCTTCCAGGCCTTCGAAAAAATGCTGGAGCGCCATCCCCGGTGGCGCGGCAAGGTCAGCCTGCTGCAGGTCGCGGCGCCCACGCGCGGCAAGCTGCCCGTCTACCAGGCGCTGCGCCAGGAGACCGAGGCGGTGGCCGAGGGCATCAACCGGAAGTGGGGCACCGAGTCGTGGAAGCCCATCGTGCTGATCGGCGAGCACCAGGAGCCGCTGGAGGTGTTCGGGCTGTACCGCGCCGCGGACTTCTGCCTGGTGAACAGCCTGCACGACGGCATGAACCTGGTGGCCAAGGAGTTCGTGTCGGCGCGCGACGACGAGGATGGCGTGCTGATCCTCAGCACCTTCGCCGGCGCCTCGCGCGAGCTGATCGAGGCCCTGCTGGTCAACCCCTATGACATCGGCGAGACCGCCGAGGCGATCCGCACTGCCCTGGAGATGCCGCGCCAGGAGAGGCGCGACCGGATGCGCCTGATGCGCCTCACGGTGAAGGAGAACAACGTCTATCGCTGGGCCGGCCGCATGCTCATGGACGCGGCGCGGGTGCGCCAGCGCCAGCGGCTGCGCACGGCCGCGGCCAGGGGGACGTCGCAGGCGCGCGGCGCCGCCTGAGGCCGCCCGCCCTCAGACGGCGCGGGTCGACTCCACGATCTGGCGCAGCGCGGAGTGGGGCGGGGCGCCGGCGGCAATCGCCCTGTCCAGTTCCAGCAGCACCGCCAGGGTCTGGCGCGGCGACGCCAGGCGCAGATGGCCGGCGCCGGCGATGCGCGCGCCGACGCTGATGTTGGTGCCCCCCCAACGGGAAACCGCCGCGAACATGTCGAGATCCGTGGTGTCGTCGCCGAAGGCCACGGCATGGCGGCCGGCGAAGGGGGCGTGGGCGAACAAGGCCTCGCAACCGTGCCCCTTGTCGGCCAGGGCGGGTTTCAGCTCGATCACCTGGCGCCCGCGCAGGGTGGTCCACTCACCACCCTCGGCAGCGCAGGCCTGTTTCAGCTCCCGGTGCAACAGGTCGGCGCCGTCCTTCATCAGGCGATGATGGACGGCAAGCGTCGAGCCCTTGTGCTCTATGAAGGCCGAGTCGTAGCGGCGCACCGCCTGCCCTATCGCCGCGAGCAGGCGCGGCGAAGGGGGTTCGACGGGCAGACGGTCCACGGCGCCGCCGTACGCGGGCCGGCGCTCGATGCCATGCAGGCCCACCGCAGGCAGGCGCAAGGGGTCGAACAGGCCATCGAGGGTGTCGATGCTGCGGCCGCTGACCAGGGCCAGGGCGCCTTCCAGCCGGTCATGGAGGGCCGCCAGCAGGCGCACCAGCCCGGGCGGCACCACCACCGCATCGGGGCGCGGCGCGAACTCCAGCAGAGTGCCGTCCACATCCAGCAGCAGGGCCATCGGTTTGCCGATTTCCGGGGCGCGTGCAGGACTCATCCACGCCATTTTACCCCGCAACGCAGGGGCGGTTCCCCTTTCAGGCACCCAGCTTGCGCCGCAGCAGCTCATTGACCTGCTGCGGGTTGGCCTTGCCCTTGGTGGCCTTCATGGCCTGGCCCACCAGGGCGTTGAAGGCCTTTTCCTTGCCGGCGCGGAACTCCTCCACCGACTTGGCGTTGGCCGCGATCACTTGGTCGATGATGCTCTCCAGGGCGCCCGTGTCGGAGATCTGCTTCAGTCCCCGCGCCTCGATGATGGCGTCGGCGTCCGTGCCTGCGCCGCTCCACAGGGCTTCGAACACTTCCTTGGCGAGCTTGCTGGAGAGGGTGCCGTCGGCGATGCGCTTGGCCAGGCCGGCGAGCTGCCGCGGCGTCACCGGGGCGGCGCCGATGTCCTTGTCTTCCCGGTTGAGGCGCGCCGCCAGATCGCCCATGATCCAGTTGGCGCACAGCTTGGCGTTGTCCTTGCCGGCCGCGGCCACGGCCTCCTGGAAGTAGCGCGCCGTCTCCAGCGAGGCGGTGAGGGTGGCGGCGTCGTAGGCCGACAGGCCGTATTCGGACTGGAAGCGGCCGCGCATGGCCTGGGGCAGTTCGGGCATCTCCGAGCGCACCTGCTCGATCCAGGCGGGGCTGATTTCCAGGGGCAGCAGGTCCGGGTCGGGGAAGTAACGGTAGTCGTGGGCTTCCTCCTTGGTGCGCATGGAGCGCGTCTCGTCCCGCTCCGGGTCGTACAGGCGCGTCTCCTGCACGATGGCGCCGCCGTCCTCCAGGATGTCCACCTGGCGCCGCACCTCGAACTCGATGGCCCGCTCCAGGAAGCGGAAGGAGTTGAGGTTCTTGATCTCGCAGCGGGTGCCCAGCCGGTCGCTGCCCCGGGGCCGCACCGAGACGTTGGCGTCGCAGCGAAACGACCCTTCCTGCATGTTGCCATCGCAGATGTCGATCCAGCGCACCAGGGAATGCAGGGCCTTGGCGTAGGCCACCGCCTCGGCCGCCGAGCGCAGATCGGGCTCGGAGACGATCTCCAGTAGGGGCGTGCCGGCGCGGTTGAGATCGATGCCGGTCTTGCCGTGGAAGTCCTCGTGCAGCGACTTGCCCGCATCCTCCTCCAGATGGGCGCGGGTCAGGCGTATGGTCTTGTCGGCCTCGCCGACGCGGATGGTGAGGCTGCCGCCGGCGACCACCGGCAGCTCGTACTGGCTGATCTGGTAGCCCTTGGGCAGATCCGGATAGAAGTAATTCTTGCGCGCGAACACGGAGCGCGGCGCAATGCGCCCGCCCACCGCCAGGCCGAAGCGGATGGCGCGCTCCACGGCGCCCCGGTTGAGCACCGGCAGCACGCCGGGCAGGGCGATGTCCACGGCGCAGGCCTGGGCATTGGGCTCGGCGCCGAAGGCCGTGGCGGCGCCGGAAAAGATTTTCGACCTGGTGTTGAGCTGGGCATGGGTTTCAAGCCCGATGACCACTTCCCAATCGGCTAGGCTCATGTCGTTTCCGTCATGTTATGTGCAGGAGCCGTCCTGCCGGTCGGCGAGGATGGGCCATAGGTAGGGGTAGGCGCCGGCGGTGCACATGTGTTCGCATTGCTGGAAGGCGACCGTCACCCGCTCGCCCTGCTCCCACATGCGCACGATGCAGCCGTTCGTGCGGTGGGACAGCTCCACGTTGGGCAGACTGCGCGTCTGCTGGAAATCCTTCAGGGCGAAGCGGCACATGCCGCGCCTGGGGATGTGGACCGCCGCGTCGAAGTCCTGCACCCGGGCTTCCTGCACCGCCAGCTTCAGCGAGCCGCCGTAGCCCGCCTCGTCGCGGAAGCTGCACTCGGCCGCCACGTTGAGAGGGCGCACGGGAATGGGACCGGGGCGCTTGGGTCCCTTGAGGGGACGCGGCGCCGGCCTGGCCACGGCGATGTCGGGCGCGTGGGAGGGTTCTTCCGTCGCCACCGGCGGCGCCTTCTCGGGAGTGGCGCAAGCGGCGACGATCATGGCTGCCAGCCAGGACAGGCAACGGGACGCAAACGCTTGGTGTCGGCGGATCATGCCCTCCTCCCCGCAGTCAGATGTTGGCGGGTGCACGCGTATGCCAGTCGGTCGCCCGCTGGAACCGGTGGGCGACGTTGAACAGGCGCGCTTCGGAAAAATAGTTGCCGATCATGTGCAGACCCACCGGCAGCCCGCCGGCGCCAAAGCCGCAGGGTACGGACAGGGCGGGCAGGCCGGCCAGGGGTGCGCCGATGGTGTAGATGTCGTTCAAGTACATCTGTACCGGGTCGTCGGTCTTGGCGCCGAGCGGGAAGGCCACCGTGGGCGAGGTCGGGCCCATGATCACGTCGCAGTGCCGGAACGCCTCGGCATAGTCCTGGGCGATGAGGCGGCGGATCTTCTGGGCCTGCAGGTAGTAGGCGTCGTAGTAGCCGTGGGACAGCACGTAGGTGCCGATCAGGATGCGCCGCTTCACTTCCGCGCCGAAGCCCTGGGCGCGGGTCTTGCAGTACATGTCGAGCAGGTCGGCGTACTCGGGGACGCGATAGCCGTAGCGCACGCCGTCGAAGCGCGACAGATTGCTGGAGGCTTCCGCCGGGGCGATGACGTAATAAACGGGAACCGACAGGTTGAGGTTCGGCAGGGACACCTCCACCGTCCGGGCCCCCAGCCTGCGGTACTCGGCGATGGCCTCTTCCACCGCCCGGCGCACGTCGTCCGCCAGGCCTTCGGCGAAGAACTCTCTGGGCAGGCCGATGCGCAGCCCCGTCAGGGGCCGCTCCAGGTCGCGCGTGTAGTCCTCGCGCGGCCGCTCCAGGCTGGTGGAGTCGCGCGCGTCGAAGCCCGCCATGGTGTTGAGCAGGAGGGCGCAATCCTCGGCCGTCTTGGCCATGGGGCCGCCCTGGTCCAGGCTGGAGGCGAAGGCGATCATGCCGTAGCGCGACACCACGCCGTAGGTGGGCTTGATGCCGCTGATCCCCGTGAGCGCCGCCGGCTGGCGGATGGAGCCGCCGGTGTCGGTGCCGGTGGCGGCGGGCGCCAGGCGCGCCGCCACGGCCGCCGCCGAGCCGCCGCTGGAGCCGCCGGGGACGGTGTCCGTATCCCAGGGGTTGCGTACCGGGCCGTAGTAGGAGGTCTCGTTGGACGAGCCCATGGCGAACTCGTCCATGTTGGTCTTGCCCAGGATGACGGCGCCGGCGGCGTTGAACTGTTCGATGACGTGGGCGTCGTAGGGGCTGACGAAGTTGGACAGGATCTTCGAGCCGCAGGTGGTGAGCCAGCCCTCGGCGCAGAAGATGTCCTTGTGGGCCAGGGGGATGCCGGTAAGGACCGTGGCTTGCCCCGCCGCGATGCGGGCGTCGGCCGCCCGGGCCATGGCCAGGCTGCGCTGCCGGTCCACGGTAATGAAGGCGTTGAGCCGCGGGTTGAGCCGCTCGATGCGCTCCAGGAACAGCGTGGTCAGCTCGACGCTGGAGATTTCCTTGCGTGCCAGGGCGGCGGACAGTTCCTTGAGGGTGGCGTGAATCATTTTTTCGCGAGAGGTGAGGAGTGAGGACTAAGAGCCATTCCTCGCACGCCTCATTCGATAACCTTGGGCACCAGGTAGAGGCCGGCCTCCACGTCGGGCGCGATGGCCTGGAAGGCTTCGCGCTGGTCCTGCTCGGTCACCTGGTCGGGGCGCAGGCGCTGGGCCACGTCCTGGGCGTGGGCCATGGGCTCGACGCCGGTGGTGTCCACCGCCTGCATCTGCTCGATGAAACGGAAAATGCCGTTCAGCTGGTCGCGGGTGGCCTCGGCCTCGGTCGTGGAGATCTCGATGCGCGCCAGCCGGGCGATGCGCCGCACTTGATCGAGGGTCAGGGACATGGAGTGCGGTATCCGATGCGGGTTATTTCACAAAGCGTTATAGGGTATCATAAGTCATTTGGTCTTCCGCACCCCCTGAAGGGCTTTCGAGTACTTCCATGTTTGGTTTCCTCCGATCCTATTTTTCCAACGACCTGGCGATCGACCTGGGCACCGCCAACACGCTGATCTACGTGCGCGGCAAGGGCATCGTGCTGGACGAGCCTTCGGTGGTGGCGATCCGCACCGAGGGCGGCCCCAACGCCAAGAAGACCATCCAGGCCGTGGGCATGGCGGCAAAGCAGATGCTGGGCAAGACGCCGGGCAACATCACCGCCATCCGTCCCATGAAGGACGGCGTGATCGCCGACTTCACCGTCACCGAGCAGATGCTCAAGCAGTTCATCAAGAAGGTCCACGATTCCCGCCTGTTCTCGCCCTCCCCGCGCATCATCATCTGCGTGCCCTGCGGCTCGACCCAGGTGGAGCGGCGCGCCATCCGCGAGTCGGCCCTGGGCGCGGGCGCCAGCCAGGTGTATCTGATCGAGGAACCCATGGCCGCGGCCATCGGCGCCGGCCTGCCGGTGGCCGATGCCACCGGCTCCATGGTGGTGGATATCGGCGGCGGCACCACCGAAGTGGGTGTCATCTCCCTGGGCGGCATGGTGTATGCCGGTTCGGTGCGCGTGGGCGGCGACAAGTTTGACGAGGCCGTCATCAACTATATCCGCCGCAACTACGGCATGCTCATCGGCGAGACCACCGCGGAGGCCATCAAGAAGGAGATCGGCTCCGCCTTCCCGGGCTCCGAGGTGCGGGAGATGGAAGTGAAGGGCCGCAACCTGGCGGAGGGCATTCCGCGCAGCTTCACCATTTCCTCCAACGAGATCCTGGAAGCCCTGACCGACCCCCTCAACAACATCGTCAGCGCCGTCAAGTCGGCCCTGGAGCAGACACCGCCGGAACTGGGCGCCGACATCGCCGAGAAGGGCATGGTGCTCACCGGCGGCGGGGCGCTGCTGCGCGACCTGGATCGCCTGCTGATGGAAGAGACGGGCCTGCCGGTCATCGTCGCCGACGATCCGCTCACCTGCGTGGTGCGCGGCTCGGGCATCGCCCTGGAGAAAATGGACAAGCTGGGCAGCATTTTCGCGAACGAGTAAATCGTGAGGGGGCTTGTCCCTCACGCCGTTCCCCCATGTCCGTAGTCGGTCACCAGCCGCCCCCGTTCTTCAAGCGCGGTCCGGCGCCCGTTGCGCGGCTGGCGTTCTTCGTCGTGTTCTCCCTGGCGCTGCTGGTGCTGGACATGCGTTTCCGCTACCTGGAGACCCTGCGCGCGGTGGTCGCCGCCGCCCTGTACCCGGCCCAGCGCGCCGCCTACACCCCGGTGGAGCTGCTCACCGCCGCGGCCGGCTATTTCACCAGCATGGCCAAGCTCCGGGAGGAGAACGCCCGGCTCAGGCGCCGGGAAGTGCAGCTCGCCGGGGCGCTACTGCGCCAGGAGCAGCTCGACCTGGAAAACCAGCGGCTGCGCGCCCTGCTGGAGATGAAGAGCCGCAGCGCCGGCAACGGCGTGGTGGCCGAGATCCTGTACGCGGCGCGCGACCCCTTCGCCAAACGGGTGGTGATCGACAAGGGCTGGCAGGACCAGGTCGCCGCCGGCCAGGCCGTGGTGGACGAGACCGGGTTGGTGGGCCAGGTGACCCGCGTCTATCCTTTCATGAGCGAAGTGACGCTGATCAGCGACAAGAACCAGGCGGTGCCGGTGCAGATCGTGCGCAACGGCCTGCGCGCCGTGCTGTTCGGGGTGGGCGACGGGCAACTGGAGCTGCGTTTCCTGGCCGCCAACGCCGACGTCAAGAGCGGCGACGTGGTGGTGACCTCGGGGCTGGACGGCGTTTATCTGCCCGGCCTGCCGGTGGCCAAAGTGGCGCGGGTGGACCGGGACGCCTCCTTCGCCTTCGCGCGCATCCTGTGCGTGCCCCTGGGCGGCGTGGAAAAGCACAACCAGGTGCTGGTCCTCGGCTCGCGCCCGCCCGTGGCCGAGCTGCCCGTGGAACAGCGCCCCGAAGAGAAGCCGGCCAAGGGCAGGAAAGCGCCGAGAAAGGAGTAAGGATGTCCGTTCAGCCCACTTACAGCTCGCGCCGCATCCTGCTGCCGGTGAAGCCCTGGTTCGTCACCCTCACCCTGGTGGCCGCCCTGTTCCTCAACCTCATCCCCTATGGGCGGCTACCCGGCGTGCCCGACTGGGTGGCGCTGGTACTGGCCTTCTGGTGCGTGC
>DYIB01000094.1 GCA_020723855.1 Uliginosibacterium gangwonense | reverse complement strand
GGGAGATTTTCGATCTGGCTCGCTTTCGTCACATGGTTACGTAAGGATCAATAAGTCAGGACCGGAGAACACATGTCAGCAACACTGGGCGGCGGGGAGAACGTTCTGCAGCTGATCGACGACGGGCGCCCTTATCCCGTATTCCAGCCCCTCGTCAGCATGGAGACCGGACAGGTATATGCCTACGAGGCGCTGATCCGCGGCCCCGACGGTTCGGAGTTCCATCGCCCGGACCGCCTGTTCGGCGCGGCCCGGGCCCACGGACTCACGGGCCGGCTCGAGATCGCCTGCTGCGAGACGGCGATACGCGGTTTCGCCAAGCTGGCTCTGCCCGGCAAGCTGTTCCTGAATGCCGGCGCGCCGGCCATCGAACGCTTCGGCAGCCCGCTGGTGGCCGAGGGGATCGAGACGGAAGCGGAACTGGCCATCCTGCGCGACCTGGGCGTGGCCTACGGTCAGGGCTACTTCCTGGGCCGCCCCGACAAGCGGCCGGACGCCGCCATCCCGGCCTACGCCGCCGCGGCCAAGCGCCGCGCCAAGCACAGCGGCAGCGGCATCTTCGTGGCGCGCCGGCGCGGCCAATGACCACCGACCCGGCGGCCGTCAGATCCGGAACCGCGCCACCTCGTCACTCATCTGCCGGGTGAGCCCGCTCATCTCGCGCAGCAGGACATGAACCCCGCCCAACTCCTGGTGTGTACTGTCGGCCATCGCGGCGATCTCCTCCATGTTACGGGCAATCGATTCGCTCGCCGTCTTCTGCTCCGCGATCGAACGCTTCACGTCCTTCAGGCTGCGGTAGGTTTCCCGCACCATGCCGCCGGCCGTCTCCAGGGCGCTCGACACATCGCTCAGCCGCTCCACCGCCTGGCCCAGTTTCTCGTCGGCGCTTGACACGGCTTCGCCGACTTGCGCGGACTGGCGCATCATCGTGCCCATGACCTCGTCGATTTCGCACGCGGTGACGGCGGCGGTCTCGGCCAGCTTGCGCACCTCGTCGGCCACGACCGCGAAGCCGCGTCCGGCCTCGCCGGCGCGCGCCGCCTCGATGGCGGCGTTGAGGGCGAGGAGATTGGTGCGGTTGGCGATCTCCTTCACCTGCCTGGTCTTGTCGGCCACCCGCCTGGCATCGCCTATGAACTGGAGGCTGCTGCGCGATACCTCTTCCATCAGCGCGCGCATTGCGCGCATCTGGGCATCCAGGTTGCCCACTGCCACCTCCCCCGCCTCGATTCCCTTCAGGCCCTCGGCCGCGCTGTGCTGAAGCTCGGCGGCATGACTGTCGATCGCGGCAATGGCCACGCTGATCTGCTGCACCGTGGCAGCGGTTTCCCCCGCCGCCCTGGCTTGCTTCTCCGCATTGTGGACCACCTGGGCTGCCGACCGGTCGAGATTCGTCGTCACGGCAGTCACCTGCCGGCCATGGTCACCGATGCGCCCGATGACCCGGCGCAGGACCTGCGACAGGGAATTGAAGCGATCGGCGATCTCGGCGAGCTCGTCGCGCGAGCGCACCGCAGCCTGGCTGCCGAGATTGCCCTGAATGATTTGCTCGGTTGTGCTGACCAGGGCATGAATCGTCTCGCGGCAGGCGTGCCAGAAGCCGGCGAAGACATAGACGGCACAAGCAAGTATGGCAGCGATGGCCGACAGCTGGGCGATGAACAGCGTAGCCATGCGCTCCTGGCGTCGCGCAAGATTTGCTTTCAACTCGCCGGCGGCCGCGGCGGCCACTTCCGTCAAAGCGGTAGCCGCCTGATCGCCAAGGGCAAGTTCCTGCACCATCAGTCCATCCTGGGGATGGAGCACGGCCTTGTTGAGGATGAGATTGGCAAAGGCCCCTAGCGGCGCACCCAGCCCCTCGACGGCGGCCCGCGTCCGCTCCTGAATCCGGTCCTGGAGGCCGGTCCCGCCAAACCCGGCCGCGGCATCCAGCAGATGGTGGGTGAGGTAGCCCAACTTCTGCCGGTTTTCATCGTTGTTCGCGCCGGCGGCCGCGGCAATGCCATAGGTACGCGCGGTGCCGATGGCGAGCGTCAAGTCGAACACGGCTCGCGACAGGAGATGCGACAGGGCCTGTGCCGTCCTGTCGGATTCCTCCACCAGTCCGGTGGCGCTCGCCGTATCCTCGGCCAGATCGCGCACCGTCGTCAGCAGTTCCGCATGGTCGGCGGCCGCCTTCGCCCGTGAATAGCGTCCCGTCGCGCGATCCTTGATTCCCTGCCACAACCGCGCTGCCCCCATCACCCGTTCGACCACCCCGTCGGTGCCCGCCGTACCCGCCAGCCCAGCCTGCAACGCAGCAAGCCTCGACTCGACTGCCGTGCGTGCTGCGGCAAGCCTTGTCTGGTCGGCCGCAAGCCCATGCAAGGTCATGAGCAGGACCTGGCGGTGGGCGTCGATGGCGGCAGCCAGTTCGTGTTCCATCAGCAATGCCTCGACACCGTCGCCGCGCCGCTCCATCCTCCGATAGTCCGAAACCATCTGCGCGAGCCCGGGCAGCAGGGCCACCAGCAGGGCGACCACCATGAGGCCGCCGGCGAGGAGAAACTTGTAGTGAAACGAAAGTCGGTGCATCAAGGCGACGCCCGGCTGGATCAACTTGTCATATAGGGACATGGCAGCGGCTCGGTTCCGGGATTCTTGGTTGTTGCGCCCGCGGCAGGGGATGGGCGTGTCCGCCCGGAAGGATAAGAGTTGGACGTTACGATGCCGTTACTCGGCCGGCGACAGCCGGCAATCCCGAGCCACTTGTAGCGAAACGCCACGGCAAGCCGTGGATCGAGCAAGTCCCAGGTTCAGGCGTATGGTCTTTTCCAGGCTGTGCGGGACAATATGTCCGCTGTTATTAACACTGTTCTTGACAGTGAACATAGTTTACTTATTGATCCTTACGTAACCATGTGACGAAAGCGAGCCGGATCGAAAATCTCCCCTGTCCCCTCTTTGCCAAAGAGGGGAACCTGCTGCGAACGGCCTTTAGCGGGTTCCTCCCTTTGCAAAGGGAGGACAGGAGGGATTTCGAACGGCGTCACGATATTTTGTAATTCTCAATAAAATCGCCCGAACGCGCTCCGAATAGTGGAGATCACATGGACCTTCCTGCGGGACACAACACTTACAGCTTCGACGGCTTCCTGGAACGGCTGAACCGCTTCGACTTCTACCGGGACGACCCGTTTTTCGCCAGAGCCCTGGCCCACTTCGTCGGGGAAGGGTTCGCCGGACTCGATGCTCGCCTGAAAGCCTTCTCCCCCAAGGTGTCCTTCCGCTGGCGCGCCGTGGTCGAGCGCATCGCCAGACCGGAACTGCATCCCGGCGTGGAGCACTTCGATGCCCACAACCACCGCACGGACCGGATCATGCGGCCGGCCGAGGCCGAACGGCTCGAGGCCGAGATCTTCGGCGAGGGGCTGTTTGCGGAACGCACCACGCCCTGGGAGCGGCTCGCCAAGCGCTATCTGCTGCACCAGCTGGGCGAGTTCGGCATCATGTGCCCGATAGCATGCACCGAGGGCCTGGTCGCGCTGATCGCGCAGTTCAAGGCGCAGGCTCAGCCGGAAGTCCTGAAGATCCTGGAACACTGCACCGAGGGCGGCAGCGAAGGATACGGCATCGGCGCCCAGTTCATGAGCGAGATCCAGGGAGGCTCGGACATTCCCGCCAATCTCCTGGAAGCCGTCCCGGAGGGCGACCGTTACCGGCTTTACGGCACCAAGTTCTTCTGCTCCGCCGTTCATGCCGATTACGCCGTAGTCACGGCCCGGGTGCGCGGCAGCCGCAAGATAGGCGCGTTCGTGGTGCCGGCGTGGCTGCCCGGCGACAAACCCCGGGGGGTGCGCAACGGTCACGTCATCAACCGCCTCAAGCGCAAGCTGGGTACCGCGGAACTGCCAACCGCGGAGGTGTCTTACAGTGGCGCCCTGGCCTATGCGGTGGGGCCGACCGACCAGGGGGTGGCCAACACGGTGGGCATCGTCCTGACCCTGTCACGACTCGCGGTGGGAATCGCCAGCGCCGCGGCCATGACGCGGGCGGCGCGCGAAGCCCGGATGTACAGCGAATTCCGTCAAGCTTTCGGCAAGCCGATCTGCCACTATCCCCTCGTCAACCTTCAGGTGCGAGAGCTGGTGCGCGCGGCCCAACGCACTACGGCCGCTGCATGCAAGATCTTCCGCCTGTACGCCGATCTCGGTTGCCGCCTGCAGGCGGGGCTGTTCGGCGACGAAGGTCCGCAGATGCAGCTGAAGCGCTTCGCCCTGCGCGAGCTGATCCTGATCCAGAAACTCGTCACGGCCCACGAGGCAGTCGATGCCATCCGCAAGTCCATGTCCATTTTCGGCGGCCACGGCGCCATCGAAGACTTTTCCTCCCTGCCGCGCCTGTACCGGGACGCTGCGGTAAATGAGCTGTGGGAAGGTCCGCGCAACGTCTTGCTCATGCAGGCAAGCCGGGATTTCGCGCGCATGCTGAAGGCGGCCGCGCCCTTCGATGTGCTGGCAACGATTCTGGATGGCGCCCCGCCCGAGGTAGTCGGGCCGCTGGCGGCGGAACTGGCGGACCTGGCCAATGCCGCCTGGCACGAGGGCTTCGATCCGCGTTCCCTGCAGCGGGCCGCCGCCTGGGAGGATTTCGTCGTCCGGCTGTTTGCGGCATATCAGGACCAGGCGCTAACCGAAGTGGGCGCCGCCCCCATAGTGAGCCCGGCGCTGTCGTCACTGCCCGAGGTGTGGCTGTGAAGCCGCACCGGCGGGGAAGGAACCGATGAAAGGAGGAGCAAATGGCATTCAATCTGGGTGAGATGCTCGCCCACAGGGCTTATCTGTCGCCCGACAAGGAGGGTTTCGTGGACGCCACCGGCCGGCGCCGTACCTACCGCGAGTCCGACGCGCGCGCGGCGCGGTTCGCATCCTTCCTGGCCAGGAAGGGCATGGGCGCCGGCGAACGCGTGGCGATCCTGTGCAGGAACGACGAGCACGTGGCCACGGCCTTTTTCGCCGCGGCGAAAATCGGAGCCGTTGCGGTAATTCTCAACTGGCGCCTGCAACCGGCCGAGCTGGCGTACATCCTGAGCGATTGCGGCGCCAGGGCGCTGCTCTACGATGCCGCCTTCGCCGCCACCGTGGACGGTCTGCGCGGGCGTATCGGAGTGGAGATCTTCATGTGCAAGGGAGGCAAGTCGTCCGACCACGACTATGACGAAATCGTGGAAACGGAGCGCCGTGCGCCACCCCCCACGGAAGCCGGCGGCAGCGATCCCGCCCTCATCATGTACACCTCCGGCACCACCGGCAGGCCCAAGGGGGCGGTGCTGACCCACGACAACCTCCTGTGGGCCACCCTGGCCATATCCTGCACGATCGAGTGGAATCACGATCACCGCTTCCTGCTGGTGGCACCCCTTTTCCACATCGGCGGCCTCGCCCCCCTGGTAACCAACGTGCACAAGGGTTGCACCACGGTCTTCATGCTGGAATTCGAACCGGCGGCGGTATGGCGGGTCATTCAGTACGAGCGCATCAACACCATGATGTCGGTCCCCCTGATGCTGCGCGCCATGCTCATGGCAGCGCAAAAGACGAAGGTGGACGCCTCGAGCCTCATCAGTATCACCTGCGGCGCCTCTGCCGTTCCCAAGGAGCTGATCAGCGCGTATGCCGACATGGGCATCCGGGTGCAGCAGGTTTCCGGCATCACCGAATGCGCCGGAGCGGTGTCCTTCTGGACGCCGGCCATGAACCCCCAAAAGATGCATTCCCAAGGGAGGGTCGCCTTCCACTGCCGGGTCAGGATAGTGAACCCGGAAGCCGGCACTGAAGTCCCGCATGGGCTCATCGGTGAAATCTGGTGCCGGGGCCCCATGGTGTTCGCCGGATACTGGAACAACCCCGAAGCCACCCGCGCCGCGCTGCGCGACGGCTGGTACCGCTCGGGCGACTTGGGTTACATGGACGAGGAAGGCTACCTGTTCGTCGTGGACCGGCTCAAGGACATGATCATCAGCGGAGGCGAGAATATCTATCCCGCCGAGCTTGAGGCGGTGATCGCCGGACACGAGGCCGTCGCCGAGGTGGCCGTGGTGGGGCGGGCCGACGCCACCTGGGGTGAAGTGCCGGTGGCCTACGTGGTGCGCAAACCCGGCGCCCGGCTCGACGCCGAAGACGTGATCGCCCTGTGCCGGGAACGGCTGGCCTCCTACAAATGCGTCAAGGCAGTGGAGTTCGTCGAGGCACTGCCCAAGAATTCCGTAGGAAAGATACTCAAGCGCGAACTGCGCGGCTGATGCCGCCATCGGCCGGAAAAAGGAGATCCGAAATGCCCACTTACGACACCCTGCGCATCGACAAGGACGCCGCCAACCCGCGCATCGCGCGTCTGTTGCTGAACCGGCCGGAGCGGCTCAACGCCATCAACGACGACACGCCCCGCGAAATCCGCGCCGCCGTGGAGTGGGCCAATGCCGATGACGAAGTGCACGTCATTGTGGTGGAAGGTGCCGGCAAGGGTTTTTGCGGAGGATATGACCTGGCGCACTTCGCCCAGGGCGACATCGATCACCCTTGCCAGCAGGAACGCATGCCCTGGGATCCGATGGCCGACTACGCGGTCATGAAGCGCAACACGGAGGACTTCATGGCGCTATGGCGCAGCCCGAAGCCCACCATTGCCAAGGTGCATGGCCATGCCGTCGCCGGTGGCAGTGACATCGCGCTGTGCTGCGATCTGCTGATCATGGCCCAGGACGCGCGCATCGGCTACATGCCCACGCGCGTGTGGGGCTGCCCCACCACCGCCATGTGGACCTACCGGCTCGGACCCGCACGCGCCAAACAGCTCATGTTCACGGGCGACACCATCGACGGTGTCACCGCTGCCGCCTGGGGCCTGGCCAACGAGGCGGTTCCGGCGGACCAGCTGGAAGCGGCCACGATGAAACTGGCCAACCGCATTGCCGGCGTGCCCCGGGCGCAGCTGGCCATGCACAAGATGGTGGTCAATCAGGTGATACTGACCATGGGCCTGGAACAAAGCCAGATGATGGCGACGATTTTCGACGGCATCACGCGCCATAGTCCCGAAGGGCTGTGGTTTCGCCGCTACGCGCAAAGCGAAGGTTTCAAGGCCGCCGTGCAATGGCGGGACAGCGGCAAGCCGATCCCGGAGGCAGACGAGGCCAGAGCGCTGATCCGCGACCTGGAGGCCCGACGCGGCCGCGGGCAATGACGAAATCATTCAACGGCCGCCCTGGGCGAACACCTGGGCAACCGCCTTGGCGAGACGGACCACGTGGCTGCGGCGCTCCTCCGCCTCACGGCCCGGATAGTTCAGGAAGCTGATCAGCACGCCGTTGAGGGAGGCGAAGAGGGCGTGCGCCAGCAACCGGGAACGAGCGGCGGAATGGCCGCCCGGGAACTGACGTTGGAACAGGTCCAGAAGCCGCCTTTGGATCTGGTTGAAGCGCTCCAGGCGCTCTGCCCGGATTTCCCCTCCGGCCATGAAATAGGTCATTATCTGGAACAGCGCCCGGTTGTCCGTCAGGCAGGTCACGTAGGCCGTCGCCAGGCGTTCCAGCATCGGCTCCCCGCCTTCGGCAACCCGCGCCAGCCGGTCGTACACCGACTCCACTTCCCGGCATAGCACCTCGACGAACAACTCGTCCCGATCGGAAAAATAGCGATAGATGGCCGCCGGGGATATTCCGACCTCGGTCGCGATCTCCCGCATTCCCACCTGGTCGAAGGGAAGACGGGAAAAGAGGGCGGTTGCCGCATCGAGGATCAACCCCTTGCGGACCTCCTTCTCCTCCCTGCGCAATTTCACCAACGGGCTTTCCGAACGGGACATGCCGGTCATCCGCGCACAAGGTGTCTATGATACCCGGCGATCGGCCCGCGCGTGCCCGGTGGCGCCGCTCCCGCCACCGGTCGGCTGCCCCACGACCCGATGCAGGAAGACGATTTCGCCTGTCCCCGGGAGCCGGGGGTATCCGGCCGTCCGCTTCCGCGTGATCACGGGGTACAGGCCGCCCCCCTCGAGCCGGACCAGCAGTCCTCTCGCGAAGAGCCCGTCCGGGACCACGCCTGGACGCCAAGCCGAACGCTTCTCTGACAGGCGCTCCGGCGCAAATTGCCCGCAATGCGTGCTTGCCCGCATCCCGCCATCCAGCTCTTGATTCTCCTTACGCCGCCGCGTTTCAATTGCGGTTTTTTGGTTAAAACACATCTTGGCCACACACAACAACAAGCTGGACCCCGCTCTCCTGGGCAAGATCGTTCTTGCCCGTTTTCTGGAACTGCCGCTCAAGGCTTTCGACCGATGTGTGACGCGGGTTGAATCCTCCGCCGCGTTTTCCGCGCTGGCCCCTTGGGTGCGGACCGCCACCCTGGAAGGTGCGGGGCTGGCCGACGATGCGGGCGGTAGCCATTCATCCATCGGCCTCCCGGTATTGGGAGAGGTACGCAAGGCGGGCGGGGATCTGGCGTTTCTTTACCACCGCGCGAGCTACGCGCGGGAATATCTGTTCGACGAGGCGGCGCTGAAGCACTTCATGTCCTGCCGGGACTTCTCGCAGGACGTGGGGCGAGCCTTGCATCGGCTGCGTCTCATCAATAGCCGGAACCGGCTCACGCACGCCCTGATGCAAGCGCTGCTCGAATTGCAAGCCGACTACCTCGCCTCGGGCGATCCCCTGGCGCTCGTTTCCCTGACCCAGGCACGGCTGTCCGAACGGCTCAGGGGATCCCGGCCGGAGTTGCCGCTGGTGGCCGATGCCGGCCGGATCTCCCGCCTGGTGCGGGGGCTGTCCATTCGGCTGGCCGATGGCAAGGCGATTGCCTTGGCCGGACTTTTCCCGCGGCCGCGCCGGATTTGCTGCCATTTGATCGACGCCCTCATAAAACAGGAAAAAACGCTGATCATCGAAGGAAAATTGGCGCGGCCGCTGTCGGATGAAGGCATCGCGGAAATTCTCGAGCGCGAATACGGCGTCAGCCTGTCACGGCGGACGGTGGCCGACATCCGGCATCAGTTGGCCATTCCCGATTGGCGGCGCCGCGGCGATCGCAAGGACTATCTGGTCGCCACGGAAGGGTTTTCCCCGCTGGTGCCCTTGACACCGCAGGCGCTGAAGAGCGTGGTGCCCGCGCATCCCGGAGTCTACGAGATTCGCTCGGTCGCCGCCGGCCCGGGAGAGGACGATCCGGTTCGCGCACAGAACGTGTCGCCGGCCGAGGCGACGCGGGTAGTCTATATCGGCTCGGCGCAAGACCTGCGCAAGCGCCTGGGCGATCACCTGCGCGGCAGCAGCGGCAATACGCGGCTTTTCCGCTACCTGGCCGAAGGGGCTGCGCGGGTGCGTTTCCGCGTACTCAGAGAGGGCTGGCGGCAGATGGAACGGCAGTTGTACCGGGTATTTTGTGACACCTTCGGCGCGCCGCCGCCCTGCAACCGCATGAGTCCCTAAAGGAGGCCAACCATTTGCCGATAACATAAAGTATGCTACGGGGCGGCGGCGCCGGCTCACAGCCAATATCCCGGAAGAATCAACAAGATATTAGAGCGACATGGAAAAAATCTTGCGCAAGCAAGCAAGCAAGCAAGCAAGCAAGCCTGACGGCAGCCTCCCCTCCCGCCTTGGGTAAGGAGAGGTTGCGGGCATGAAATCGCTCGCTGAGGCCGTCGAGGCCGTGGTGCGGGCGCTAGGACTGGATGAGGCGGCCATTGCCCGGCGCAAGGCTTTTCTGGAGTTCACCGACGAGGATGCGGCCCGGCTCAGGCGGCTGCACGCCGCTCTGCAGGAGCTGGGGCCGGGCTTTGCCAGGGCTTTCTACGACCACCTGCTTCGCTTCGAGGAAACCCGCCGCCTCATCCCCGACTCCCCGACCCTCGAGCGCCTGAGACAGGCTCAGGCGACATACTTCGACAGTCTCACCGCCGGCGACTACGGGCCGGATTATCTCCTCAACCGCCTGCGCGTGGGCGTGGTCCACCAGCGCGTCGGGCTCGAGCCCGGGTGGTACCTCAGCGCCTACGCCAAGTACCTCGCCGGCCTGCTGCCCGAGGTCTGGCGGCGGCTGGGAGAAGAGCCGCGGACCTTCATCGCCACTGTGCAGTCGCTGATCAAGATCGCTCTCCTCGACATGAGCCTCGCCATGGAGACCTATATCCATGGAGACCGGCAAACCGCCCTGGCGCTCAAACGGTATGCGGAGCTCGTATTCTCGGCCATTCCCGACGGACTCGTGGTGCTGTCTTCCGATGCCACGATTCTGTCCGCCAACCGGGCGTTCCTGAAGCGGTTCGGCCTGACGGAGGACGCCGTGTGCGGCCGCCCTCTGAGCGAGATCATCGCCGCCGACGGTATCGAGGAGCGTATCCGCGAAGTCCAGGCAGGCGGCGTGGCGCAACACGATCTGCCTTTGAGGATGGGAGCGAGGGGCGCCCGGGTACGCATCCCGGTACGCGTGACGCTCACCGGCATCCGTCTTGCGGAAGAAGAAGAAGAAGAAGAAGAAGAAGCTCGCCTGCTCATGATCGTGGAGGACGTGACCGAACAAACCCGCCTGGAAGATGCGCTGCGCGCAAGCGAGGCGGATCTGCTGCGCGCCCAGGCCGTGGCCCACATCGGCAGTTGGCACCTCGATTTCGCGACGGGCGCGCTCCAGGGAACGCCGGAAGTCTTCCGCATCTTCGGCCTGCCGCGCACCACGCCGCTCAGTTACGAAACCTTTTTGTCGTGCGTGCATCCCGACGACCGGAAAATCGTAGCCGGCGCCTGGCAGGCCGCCATGTCCGGCGGCGTTCAGTACCAGGTCGAGCACCGCATCGTTTCCGCTGGCGTGGTCCGTTGGGTGGAGGAGCGCGCCGAGATCGAGTTCGACGATGAGGGCCGGCCCCTCAAGGCCGTCGGCAGCGTGCAGGACATCACCGAGCGCAAGGCGGCCGAGGCCCGCATCGAGCAGTTGGCCTTCTACGATCCCCTCACCGGGCTGCCCAACCGGGCCTTGTTCCTGGACCGGCTCAAGCAGGCGCTCGGAGCCGCCCGGCGCCATCGCAGCCGCGTGGCCCTCCTGTTCGTGGATCTGGATCGTTTCAAGGAGATCAACGACACGGCGGGGCACGACGTGGGCGATTTCGTGCTGGCCGCCGTCGCGCGCCGCCTGAAAAACATCTTGCGGCAGGAAGAGACCCTGGCGCGGCTCTCCGGCGACGAATTCGTGGCCATTGCCCCGGGCGCGGACCAGGCGGCCGCGGTTCATATCGCCGAGCGCATCCAGACGGTGCTGTCCGAGCCGCTGGCGCTGACGGGACGTATCTTTTCCCTCGGCGCTTCCATCGGCATCGCCTTCTACCCCGAGGACGGCGCCACCCCGGAAGATCTGCTCAAGCACACCGATATCGCCATGTACCGGGCCAAGGCCGCCGGCGGCGGCTACCGCTTCTATCATGCCCGCATGAGCGCGGAGCTCGAGCGGCGGCTGGAGGTCGCCCGGCGGCTGGAAGCGGCCCTGAACGGTGAGCGGCTGCAACTGTACTACCAGCCGCAGGTGCATCTGGCCACCGGGCGGCTGGTGGGCGCCGAGGCGCTGGCGCGCTGGCACGACTCCGAATGGGGCTGGGTGAATCCGGCCGAGTTCATCCCCATCGCCGAGGAGCGCGGCCTGATCGGCACACTGGGGGAGTGGGCGCTCGCCACGGCGTGCCGTCAGGCCAGGCGCTGGGCAGAGGCAAGGGGCGGGCCGCTCGGGCGGGTGGCCGTCAATGTCGCTGCGCGCCAATTGGAAGATGACGGCTTCGTAGACCGTGTGCTGGCGATCGTCAGGAACAGCGGCGTCACGCCTGCCGCGATCGAGCTGGAGCTCACCGAGAGCAGCATGATGGCTGACCCGGAGCGGGCCATCGAAGTCACCCAGGCGCTGGCCGCGGCGGGGTTTGCGCTGGCCATCGACGATTTCGGCACCGGCTACTCGTCCCTTTCCTACCTCAAGCGCTTCGCCGCCGATAAACTCAAGATCGACATGTCCTTCGTGCGCGACATGCTCACCGACCGCAATGACTACGCCATCGTCAGCACCATCGTCGCCATGGGCGGGAGCCTGGGGCTCGAGACGCTGGCCGAGGGCGTGGAAACCGTCGCCCAGGCGCAGGCCTTGCAGGCGCTGGGCTGCCACCTGGCGCAGGGCTACCACTTCGGCCGGCCCGAGCCGGCGGAAGATTTTGCGCGCCGGTGGCTTCATGTTCGAAACGGCTGAGAAGGAGCGATAAGATGCCCGATGCCAAGCCTCATGCACGGGGTTCCATCAGGGTCAAGGACTTGCCTTCCCACCTGATGA
>DYIB01000093.1 GCA_020723855.1 Uliginosibacterium gangwonense | reverse complement strand
TGGTCATGGGGTCCGATTCCGACTGGCCGGTGATGCAGGCCGCGGTCGAGGTGCTCAAGGAGTTTGGCGTGCCCCATGAGGCGCGCGTCGTGTCCGCCCACCGCACGCCCGACCTGCTGTTCGACTACGCCGCCCAGGCCCAGGGGCGCGGGCTGCGTGCCATCATCGCCGGCGCCGGCGGCGCCGCCCACCTGCCGGGCATGCTGGCCGCCAAGACCATCGTGCCGGTGCTGGGCGTGCCGGTCACCTCGAAGAACCTCAAGGGCCTGGATTCGCTGCTGTCCATCGTGCAGATGCCCAAGGGCGTGCCCGTGGCTACCTTCGCCATTGGTGAGGCGGGCGCGGCCAACGCCGGCCTGTTCGCCGTGGCGCTGCTCGCCACCACCGACGCCGCCCTGGCCAAGAAGCTCGCCGACTTCCGCGCGCGCCAGGCCGAGCGCGTGCTGAACATGAAGCTGCCGGAATGATCCTGCCGCCCGCCACCCTCGGCATGCTCGGAGGCGGCCAGTTGGGCCGCTTCTTCGTTATCGCCGCCCACGAGCTGGGCTACCGGGTCACGGTGCTCGACCCGGATCCCCATTCGCCCGCGGGCGCCCTGGCCGAGCGCCACCTGGTGGCTCCCTACCACGACCCGGACGCGCTGAACGAGCTGGCCCGGACCTGCGCCGCGGTTACCACCGAGTTCGAGAACGTCCCCGCCGACACCCTCGACTATCTGTCCAAGTTCGTGCCGGTGCATCCTTCCGCCGCCTGCGTCGCCGTCGCCCAGAACCGCGTCAGGGAGAAGAGCTTCTTCCGCGACCACCGGCTGCCGGTGGGCTCCTTCGCCGTGATTCACGGCGTGGAGGACGTGGAAGCCGCCGGCCCCGAGCTGTTCCCCGGCGTGCTCAAGGTGGCGCGCTTCGGCTACGACGGCAAGGGCCAGGCGCGGGTCAAGGACGCGGCCGAGGCCAAGCTCGCCTTCCTTGGCTTCAAGGGCGAGCCCTGCGTGCTGGAGCGCCTGCTGCCCCTGGACTGCGAAGTCTCCGTGGTGCTGGCCCGCGCCGCCGACGGCGCCGCCCTGTGCTTCCCCGTGGCGGAGAATCGCCATACCCGCGGCATCCTCGACGTCTCCATCGTGCCGGCGCGCGTCTCGGACGCCTTGCGCGCCGAGGCGGAAACCCTCGCCCTGCGCGTCGCCTCCACCCTGGGCTACGTGGGCGTGCTGGGCGTGGAAATGTTCGTGTCGGAGGGCAGGTTGCTGCTCAACGAGATCGCCCCGCGCCCCCACAACAGCGGCCACTACACCATCGACGCCTGCGTCACCAACCAGTTCGAACAGCAGGTGCGCGTGCTGTGCGGCCTGCCCCTGGGCGAGCCGCGCGCCCACTGCGCCGCGGTCATGGTGAACCTGCTGGGAGACCTGTGGCGCGACGGCAAGCCGCCCCACTGGCCCGAGCTCCTGGCTGAGCCCAACCTCAAACTTCACCTGTACGGCAAACACCACGCGAGACCCGGCCGCAAGATGGGCCATTTCACGGTCATCGACAGCGATGCGGAGCGCTGCCTGAAAGTCGCCCTGGCCGCTCGCGCCGCCATCGGCATCGCCTGACATGTCCGACCCCATCCAAACCGCCGTCACCTTGCTGCGCGCCGGCGAGCTGGTCGCCTTCCCCACGGAAACAGTCTACGGCCTGGGCGCGGACGCCCTCAACCCGGCCGCCGTCGCCCGCATCTTCGCCGCCAAGGGCCGCCCGACAGACCACCCGCTGATCGTGCATCTGCCCGCCGGCGCCAGTCTCGACGAGTGGGCGCGCGACATCCCCGACGCCGCTCGCAAGCTCGCCCAGGCCTTCTGGCCCGGCCCGCTGACGCTGATCCTCAAGCGTCACCCCAAAGTCCCCGACGCCGTCACCGGCGGCCAGGACACCGTCGGCCTGCGCGTGCCCAAGCACCCCCTGGCGCTGCAACTCCTCGCCGCCTTCGGCGGCGGCATCGCCGCGCCTTCCGCCAACCGTTACGGCCGCATCAGCCCCACCACGGCCCAACACGTGCGCGAAGAGCTGGGCAGCCGCGTGCCCCTGATCCTCGATGGCGGCCCCTGCCAGGTGGGCATCGAATCCACCATCCTCGACCTCTCCCGCGGCCGCCCCGTGCTGCTGCGCCCCGGCGGCATCGACCCCCAGGCCCTGGCCGGCGTGCTGGGCGAGCTGCCCGAGATCGCCCACCCGCACAAGTCCGAGGCCGACAGCACCCCGCGCGTCTCCGGCAGCCACGCCGCCCACTACGCCCCGCGCACCCCGCTGGAGCTGGTCCCGGGCGAGAGCCTGGCCGCAGCCGTCGCCGCCTGCGCCGCGAAAGGCAGCCGCCCCGCGGTGCTGGCCCGCCGCGGCCCCATCGAGATCGCCGGCGAATTCATCTGGCTCGAAGCCCCCACCGACCCCGCCGGCTACGCCCACGACCTCTACGCCAACTTGCGCTCCCTTGATTACGCCGAGTGCGACGTCATTCTGGTGGAAGCCCCGCCCGCCGCCGACCCCTGGCTCGCCGTCAGCGACCGCCTGCTGCGCGCTGCGGCAGGCTCGGGGGAAGACGACGAGCCTTGAGACGCGGATTCCACCCCCCTCCCGCACGAAGTGGGGGAGGGGGCCGGGGCTCCGCACAGGACTACTGGTACGCCGCCGCCCTTGGTCCCACCCCACAAAAGCATGTATAATCCGCCCCTTCGTGTGGGGCGGTAGCTCAGCTGGGAGAGCGTCGCGTTCGCAATGCGAAGGTCGGGAGTTCGATCCTCCTCCGCTCCACCAAAATCAAGTACTTACGAGTTAATGGCCACTAACAAAGTGGCCGTTTTTTTGGTCCGAGTGTCCCCGATTTGTCCCCGGATTGCTCCATGAGCTACCTAGGACGCACTCATGAGATTGTCCCCGATTTGTCCCACAGATCAGGCAGTTACCTCTTGACGCCGGTACGGGGTGGTGGTAGGATGTCTCCATGATCACCCCTCCGGACACCCTCCGTCGCGCCGAGCATGCCAGCCGCATGCGGCTGGGCGCGCTCGCTGGGGTCGTGGTGATGGCCCTGGGCCTCGCCCTGGAGGCCGTCGCGCCTGGGGCCGGCCTGCTTGCCGCCACCCTGGCCGGGCTGGTGGCTACCCTGGCCGTCCTGGCCCTGCATGAGGTCTACGCCCGGGCTCGTGCCACCCTGGCCGCCTCGGCCGCAGAGGCGGCCGCCACGGCGGCCGCGGGCAGGCTCGCCGCCAGGCTGGCGCTGGGCATGGGTTGCCTGGCCCTCGCCGCCGCCCGCAGGCGGGCGAGGCTGCCCACCCGGATCCCCGCCGCCGGCGTAGCCCTCGCCCCCCGTCTCCTCCCACGTCCCCGCACCGCCCGGGCGTAGCCGGGCGGTCCCATGGGGCCGCCGGCCGACCCGGCAGCCCACCATCACCATCACACCAGGCGGCCTCGCTGACCAGCGAGGTCTAAATGTCTGATTTGGTTAGTATTTTCAGGTTCGTTTCCCTGGACGAGGCGGCGGCGCTCGCGGGGGTGTCCCCCGTCACCCTGGCGCGCCACGCCGGCGGCACGAAGCCGGCGCGCTGCCTCGTGGGCTTCCCGGCCCCCGCCCGGCGGGGGCGGGGGCAGCGCCTGGCATGGGTGCTGGCCGATGTCCAGGCCTGGATCGATGCCCAGCGGACCTACACCGCACCCCAGCCCGCGCCGACCGGCGCGGGCAAGCGTCGGCCGGGGCGGCCGCGGCTGGCGACAGGAGGTGGGGCATGAGGACCCGCCGCACACGCGCCTGGTCGGCCGTGCCCGACGACGTGCTCACCGACCGCCGCCTCAGCCCCACCGCCCGGCTGGTGCTCGCGTACTGTCTCGGTCGCCCGGACGGGTGGGAATACCACCCGTCGCAGATCTGCGCGGCGCTGGGCATCGGCCGCGATGCCTGGCGGGCGGCGCGCCAGCAGCTCGAGCGGGTGGGATATCTCCGCCAGGAGCGCATCCGCCGTGCCGACGGGACCATATCGTGGGATCTCGTCGTGACGGACACACCCGCCACCACCGACGGGGCAACCAGCGACGGGTCATCCGTCGATGGTGGATCCGTCGCTGGGTCGTCCGGCGATATAACATATAAAGAACACAGTCACAGTAATAGAAGCAGCAGCAGCATACGCGCGCGCACGCGCGCGCGCGAGAGAGAGCGGGGGGACCCCGCACCCCCTGCTGCTGCTGCTGCGCCGCAACAAAACCAGACCACCCCCACCCCCACCCCCGGAGGGAAGGCGCGCAGGGTGCGGGCGTCGGGGATCGTCACGTGGGATCCGGGGGACGCGGCCGAGGCGGAGCGGCTAGAGGCGGAGACCTCGCCCGACGAGCTCGCCGCAGCCGTGGCGGCGGTGCGGGCCGCCGGGCGTGAGCCAGTCCCGGGCCTGGTCGCCATGGAGCTCGACCGCCGCCGGCGGGCGGCCGAGGGCGCGCGCCGGCTCGCCACGGTCACGGCGGCTGCACCACCCCCCGACCCCGAGGCGCTGGCGCGCGGCCTGGCGCTGCTGCCGCCGGGGCTGCGGGCGCGGGCTCTGCGCCTCGGTCAGGAGGACAACACCAAATGCGCGATGTAGCCGGACCTCGTTTCGCCTGCTGCTTTGGCCTTGGCGTCCAGCCGGCGCAGTACCCGGGCGGGCAGGGTGACGTTGACTCTCTCGGTCTTGTCCGAGAGAGTCGACAGATCGACCTCGACCACCGCCCACACCCAGCCGGCGAATTCGGGGTTTTTCTGGTGCTCGCCGATAGGGCGCGGATTGGGAGCCGCAGCGCCTGCATCGATCTGCGTCTCCAGCCAAAGCTCGATCGCTTCCTTGGCGTTTTCGATCGCCTCATCAAGCGTATCTCCTGCCGAGTAACAGCCCGGCAGGTCAGGGACGACGACGCCGAAAGCGTGCTTGTCGTCTCCGGGTTCGATGGCAATCGGAAATCTCATGGCTTGCCTCCATCGATGCCCGCCTGCCTGAGCAGCTTTTTGGCAAGCCCAACGCCCAGGTCTTTGCGCGGATGGGGCACGACAAGATGCCCGCCTCGCGCCTGGTGGACGAAAACGTGGTGCGATCCCCGCACCCTGTCCAGCCTCCAGCCGGCTTGCTCAAGCAAGCGGATTAGGTCTCTACTGTCCATTGAATACACATTATACACATACACACCATGAACGGCATCTATCGCATTGCATCCGGACTGTTGCTTCAGACCTCTTATCGAACCGCCAGGCACGGGTGGATCCGGCCCACGCGTTGGCTCGCCAAGACCGCGGCCTGGGCATGGGGCCGGTCCGTGGCCCGGCGGGGGGCGCGGCCATGAGCGGGCGCGCCATCGCCGCGATGACCCACGCCCAGCGGATGGCCGCGAACCGCGAGAAGCGGCGCCGCGTCCTGGCCTTCCTCCGCTCCGAGATCTGGACGACGCCGGGCGTGCTGTGCTCGCTCCTTGGCGACCGCGGCGCTACAAGCCGGCTCGTAGCCGGCCTCGTCCGCGATGGCCTCGTGGTGGTCGAGGACATCCCATTTGGCCGCAAGGTGGTCGGCATCACCCTAGACGGCCAAGCCGTGGCCGCCGCCCTGGTGGGCAAGGAATTCGTCGCCCGCGCCCACGAGATGGGGCGCGTGCCGCTCGCCACGCTCGAACATCGGTGCGACCTTCAACGGCTGCGCATCGCCTGTGCCAAGGCGGGGTGGGGAGGATGGACATATCCCGACCGCGTTCCGGTCAGCAAAAAGGCCGGCAAGGATGCGCATCGCCCGGATGCGCTGGCCACGACGCCGGACGGGGTGCGGGTCGCGCTCGAGGTCGAGCGCACACCCAAGACCGCGAAGCGGTACCGCTTCATCCTTGGCCGCCACCTGGACGCGATCCGGCGCGGCGAATACTCATGCGTTCTCTACACTTGTCCGGACGCGGCGCGGGTCAAAGGTGTGCGCGCCATCATCCATGGCCTCGGCCACGCTGTCGTCGGCGGCGTAGACAAAAAGCTGACCGAAGCCGACCTCGACCACTTCGACTTTTTGTCATACGACGACACCCCCAACTGGCAACCGAAGGAGCATTGACAATGGCATCCATCCTGGTCAGCAAAAAATCGTCTACCCGCGTCGTGTCCGTACGCCTACCTCGTCACGTGGTCGACGAACTGGCCGCGCTGCGGGCCGATGCGAAGCGCGTAGGCCTTTCTGTCGACATCTCGCCGACCGTGGCCGATGCGATCGTGCGTGCAATCCGCGCAGCGCGCGCAGAGATCGCTCGGCATACAGCCGTGTCACAAGACACGGCAGCAGCAGCATGCGATGGCGATGGGCAGGCAGATGGCCAGCATGCGGCCTGAAATGTTTACGCCGCGTAAACATCCAGCCTGCCGCGGATCGTCAACAGAGATCGCTCGGCACATCGTCAAACGGGGTTTGACGACCTCATTTGACGATCTCAGTTGCCGATCTCCCGCGCCGTCAGCATGGCGGCTCAGTCCTGCTCGCGCTGGCCTCACCACCCTGCCGCCGGCCGCGCTTGCGCGCAAGTCGGCCGCCTGCAAAGGCAGGCGGGATGCGGCTTTCCGGGCCATGCGGCCCGCAAAGCCTTGTGGCGCGGGGCTTTTCGGCCACCGCCCCCGCGCGGACGGCCCTGGACGGGCCTGCGCGGGGCCTCGCCCGCCTGGACGGCGGGCGTGTCCGCAATCCCCGCCTCCGCTCGCCTGCGGCTCGCTGCGCGGCCTGCGGCCTTGCGGCCCGGCGGCGCGCCTTGCGGCGCTTGCCCCCCGGCTTCGCCGGGCGGGACGCGCGTGCGCTGCGCCTGCCTTCGGCAGGCTGGCGCAACGCGCCCTTCGCCGCGCTTTGCGCGGCTCAGGCTTCGGGTCGGCAAGCCGACCCTCCGATCCCGGTCTCGCCTGCTCGCATCCGGCCTGCGGCCGGCTGCTCGCGACGGCTTCGACTGCGCTGCACGCGCACCCGGGAAGCCGGGGGGCAAGCGCCCCTGCGGGGACGCTCGGCTACGCTGGCGCTTCGCCTCGCTCGCTCGCCGGGCGGGGCAAGCCCCCCGCCAAGGTCGCGCCGCCTGGGGGCGGCGTCGCCTCGGCTCGCTTCGCTCGCTCGGCGACCCTTCGGGCGACCGGCGGCTCCCCCCGCGGCAGGCCGTCCGCGCTGGGGCGCGGAGCGTCCCGCCGGGCTGCGGGCGCGCCTGCGCCCTTGCCCCGTGCTCGCCGCTCGCTCGCTCGCCTGCGGCTCGCGGCATCGGCGGCACGGCCCCCCTCCGTGCCGCTGGCGCGGCACTGCGCGGCTTCGCCTTGCCCTGCGGCGCTTCGGTCCTGCTCGCGCTGGCCTCGCGCCTGCGCGCTTCGCTTGCCCTTCGCGCGCCAGCTTCGCTCGCGCGCTGCGCGGCTTCGCCTTGCATGTCCAGCGTCCCCTCCGCTTCGCGGAGGGGACGGCCTGGCGCGGCCTGCGGCCCGCGCCGTGGCGATGGAAGCGCGTTTCGCGGTCGTGCGGCCCTTTCGCGCGGTGCGCCCTCGGAGCCGCCCAGGGCGCTGCGCGGCCTCGGCTCGCAGGGCAAGCCGTCGCGCCAGCCCGCGCGAAGCGCGGGACGCGGGCTGTGCTTCGCGCGCCCGCTCTGGCACGCCGTCTTGCAACTCGCCGCCCCTTCGGGGCCGGCCGCTTCGCGCCGCGGCGTGAGGCGGCTCCGAAGGGCAGATCAACCGACGAAAGGAGGACACCCATGACCACCGAAACCACCCTCGCCACCCACGACGCGGGGCGCCGCCCCGCACCCCGGAGGCTCACCAAAAGGCAGGCAAGGGGCGCCGAAGATGAGTGACCGCCGTCCCTCCCTGCCCGCCCTGCTGCTGACGTGGACCCTGGGCGCGCTGGCGCTCGCCGCCGCCTGGGCGGCGGGCGTCCACGAGATCGCCATCGCCTGGGTCAAGGGCGGCAATGAGGCCGCAGCCCTCGCCTGGCGGCTCGCGCTGGCCCGCCTCGGCCTGCTCGCGGCCGTGGCGCTCACACCCCCTGTGAGCGTGACGCTGGGGGCGGCCGCCGGCGCGGCCGTGCTGGCCGCGCAGTCGGCGCGCAAGGAGCGGCCCATGGCCGCGAAGGCATGGGCCGGGGTGGGGGGCCTCGCGCTGCTGCCCGTGGCCGCCTTCTGGCTGGCGGATGCGGCGGCCGAGGCGCTGGGGGTCACCCGGCCCGGGTGGCGCGCGCTCGTGCCGTGGGGCCTGGGCGCAGGCCTCGGCGTCCTCGCGGCGCTGGCGTGGCTGCGCTGGGGATCCCCCGCGATCGAGGCGACCCGGCACCGGCTGTCGAGGAAACCCGCGCAGGAACGCAACAAAAAGACCGACATCCGCGAGATCGGCTCGATGCTCCCGGCCGAGATCGGGCGGTATGACCCCACGCGCTACATGCGCGGGAAAGACATTTTCGTAGGCCTCGATGAGAACCGCCGGCCGGTCGGGATCGACCTGGAGACGTGGCGACTGTCCCACGTGCTGCTCAGCGGCCGCACCCGGGCGGGCAAAGGCGTGGCGGCCCAGATCCTGCTCGCGCAGGCGATTCGCGCCGGGGAGCTGGTCATCGTACTCGATCCGAAGGGCGACGAGTGGCTGCCCGGCCGGATATGCCTGTTCGCCGATGAATTCAAGTGGCATATCAGCAAGCCCTTCATGGCCGCTTTGGGCATGGCGGCCGGCTGGGGCCTGCACTGCATCCTGGCGATGCAGAGCCTGCAAGACCTGGCCGACTGCCCGGCGGATCTGGACCGCGACGCGGTGCGCGGGGCGGTCATGGAGAACTGCGCGATTCAGATTTCCTACGCGGTGGCGGATCCGGAGACCGCGGAGTGGCTCGCGCGATCGACCGGCAAGATTCAAGTCGACGACGAGATGCGGCGCGTGGAGCGGAACGTGGCGCTGGCCGAGACGGTGCTGCCCGAGCGCACCATCCGGCAGAGCGAGCGGTATCTCATCGACGAGAACATGTTTCTGATGATGCCGAAGGCCTGCGCGGTGCTCAGGGTGCCAAGGGAGCTGGCGCGCTTCGTTTTTACTGCGCCGGTGGCCGTGGAGAAAGACCCGGCGGCGACCTCGGCTTCTGCGACTGGCGGTGCACTGGCGGTTACGGAGGCGGCCGGAGAGGCGGAGGATGAGGCGGCGGATGCGACTGGCGGTACACTGGCGGTATCGAAAGCGGCCGGGAAGGAGGACTTCGTATGACCAAATGCGCGACAAGCCCCGCCATTCAGGGCGGGGAAGGATAGCGCGGACGGCGCAGCCGTGCTATGATAGTTTTGCCGCCAAAACCCAAGACGGCCTACGGCAGGGCATGCCGGAAGTAACGCCTGAGGAGATACGAGCAGCGGTTGCGCGCTCGGCCCAGGAACCCGCCGAAGCGACTCGGGAGCGGCTCCATGCCACGCCTGGGCGCCGTAGGAATCTCCGGCCTTCAGGTCGGGGAGGATGTCAACTATCACGGCCCCCTCTGGTATCCGGCGGCCGCCGTGCTGGCGGCGGGCGGGGCAGACTACGCACGCGGCGCGCGAGGCGCTCACAGGAGGCTGTTGCACGCCATGCGCGCCGGCACCCTGGACCCGTACGACGGGGGCATCTATCGCGCGTGGATCGCGGCCCATACCGACCCCGCAGCCGCCCGCGCCTTCCTCGCCGAGATCAGGGCACACGAGAACGCGCCAGAAAGGCCGTAGAGCGATTTTTTTGGGCGGGGTAATACCTTCCTATATCCCGCCCCGAAAAAATCGCTTATAGGGCTTCCTAGCGCGTCCTAGCCCAGCTTCTTCGCCAGCTCCTCGGCCCGGGGGTGGTAGTAGCGCTTGAGCATGCGCAGATCCTTGTGGCCCGTGACCGCCGATAGCTCCAGTATCCCGGGCAACCGCTCGGCAAGCCGGCTGGTCGCCTCGTGTCGCAGGTCGTGGAAGTGCAAATCCTCGATGCCGACTCGTTGACACGCTCGCGCGAAGGCCTGTGTCACGGCATCTTCCCTCACGTCGAACACCCGCCCGTCGATGTTGCGCGCAAGGCCTTCCAAGATGGCGACCGCCCGCGACGACAAAGGCACGTCCCGTGCGTGCCCGTTCTTGGTCTCGGGCAAGTGCACCACGCGCCGCCGCAGATCGACGTTCTCCCACCGCATGCGCACGATCTCGGACCGCCTCATGGCCGTTTCCACGGCCAGCCGCACGATGGCCGCGAGGATGCGCGATCCCGTCGCTTGGCAAATCGCCTCGATCTCATCGTCCGTGACGCGCCGCTCGCGCGCATTGTTGAGCTGTGGCAGCTTGAGGAGCGGCACCGGGTTTGCGCATTCGATACCCCATTCCCGCCGCGCCGTGGTCAGCACGTGCGACAGCACCGACAGACGCCGCTTGATGGTCGCCGGCGCATACCCGGCTTTCTTCCATCGCGCAACCAGCGCCGCCACATCCGCGGATCGGATCCTGGCAAGGGTGAGTCGAGATATCGGGTCATCGAGCAGAAGACCGATCACCGACGCCTCCTGCACCGCGCCGCGCTTCTGTCCGGTCTTCTCGTCCCGGTAGCGCGCCAACGCTTCAGCAACCGTCGTCCGCTCGGCTTCGCTCGTGTCCCGCCACAGCCCGCGTTCGATTTCCGATTCCATGCGCCGCGCCCAGGCTTCGGCCGCGCCCCGGGTCGCGAAGGTCTCGCTCTTCGTCACGCCGTGGCGGCGAACCCTCGCCTGCCAGCCTGTTTTTCTCTGTACGATTGTCGCCATGCCGTAGCCCTCGAGTGTCCCCGATTTGTCCCACGAGAGACGCCATTTTGCCGGAAACCGCGTCACTACGCCATCTCCTGCCGCTCGATTTTGGCGTTCGCAATGCGAAGGTCGGGAGTTCGATCCTCCTCCGCTTCACAAGCCAGCCTCGCGCTGACTTTTTGTCGCCCCGCGAAGGGCCAATGCTGGCGCCGGTTCGGCGGGTGGTGCGGTGTCCGCCCCGCTGCCGGTGCGCCAGATTACTCTGGTTTCGAGGCGCGGAATCCTCTCTTTTCTCCATTCGACCTGTGGCTGGGCAACGGTCGCCCCCTCGGTTTCTCAAGGGTTTGCGAGGCACGGTTCGCGTTCGCTGGCAACCATCCCCATCAAGAGGGATTCAAACCCATTCTACTCATCGAATCCGGCGAACAACGCGCGCTGCTCATCCCACGCCGACGGCAGCTCATGGTTCTTGAGCCACTGCAGGTTCAAGGTCTTCGGCTGCCGCCTGGCAAGGATGGCTTGCACGAGCACCGGCGACAGGAGGGTGAGGCGCAGGAGCTCGTTGACCGAAGTTGGATGCAACCCCTCGCGGCGGGCGACCTCGGAGCCGCTTCGGACGATGCCTTCGTCGAGCAGACGCTGCCAATGAAAGGCCTTCGCCAAAGCGGTGAGCATCGGCGGATCGTGCGCGGTGGCCGTGTTGGCGGCGCTCGGCGCTGGCAGGACCCGCTTGCGCCCGCCATGCCGCCGGATATGCACGGGGATCACCGTGGTGAGCTTCACCCCGGAATGCTGGACGGCCTCGCCCGTCTGGAGAATCCGCGTCATGCTGCCGCCTCCTCGAGCTCGGCGAGCTCTGCGCCGATGGTGCCGGGCGCAAGTTCCCCGACGAGGGCTGGCCAGCCCGCCTCACGCCAGACGATCGACACGGCCGATTCGCCCACCACCACCTTCTCGATCAGGAGCCGCGCGATGCGCGCCCGCTCAGCCGGGTAGAGCGCCGCCCAGACGCCGGCGAGGTTGTGCAGCAGCGTGAGCACCACCTCCGGCTCGGCAAGCCCCTGGCTCCGCGCGGCTTCCCACACCGCCTGCACCGCCTCCGGCGCCCGCAGCGCGGCGTGGAGCTGCTCCAGCACCATCGCCTCGATCGGTTCGGCCGGCAGCCGCCCGATGAGATGCTGGTTCGCCCCGTAGCAGATTGTTCGGCGCGGCACGTAGTGGCGGTAGCGCCGGCCGTTGGCCTTGGTCGTGAAGGAAGGCTGCAGGCGCTCGCCGTCCTCGGTAAAGAGGAGGCCCGCCAGCAGAAACTCCGGTCCGCGCTTCTGCCAGGTTTCCTGCCGGCGCTCGTTCCCGTTCTCGGCAAACACTGCCTGCACCCGATCCCACAACGCCCGCTCGATGATCGCCTCGTGCTGGCCGGGGAAGATCTTGCCCTTGTGCACGATCTCGCCCAGGTAGATGCGGTTATTCAAGAGCTTCCACAGCGCCTGCTTTGTGAACGGCGTGCCCCTGCGGCTGGTCACCCCTTCGGCCGCCAGCCGGCGCACCAGATCGGTAGTCGAGCGCAGTTCGACGAAGGCTTCGAAGATGCGCCGCACGGCCCGAGCTTCGGCGGGCTCGACCAGCAGTTGCCGCGCCTCAACCCGGTAGCCCAGCGGCACCACGCCGCCCATCCACATGCCCTTGGCCTTGCTGGCGGCGATCTTGTCGCGGATGCGCTCGCCGGTGACCTCGCGCTCGAAC
>DYIB01000092.1 GCA_020723855.1 Uliginosibacterium gangwonense | reverse complement strand
CCCCACTGGCACGGGCGGAAGCCGCCCGTGACCGACTGCACCGCCGCCGACTCCAGGGCTTCCTCCTCAGTCATGGGCGGCAGCAGGCCGGGAAAGCGCGCCGCCAGCATGGACTTGCCGGTGCCCGGCGGCCCTACCATGAGCAGGCTGTGGGCGCCCGCGGCCGCCACCTCAAGGGCGCGCTTGGCCTGGACTTGGCCCTTCACTTCCGACAGGCAGGGATAGTCGGGCTCGGTGGCCAAGGGTTCGCCGGCATAGGGCGCCAGGGTCTGCCGGCCATTGAGGTGAGCGCAAACTTCCAGGAGATTGCGCGCCGGCAGGACGACGGCATTGCGCACCAGGGCCGCTTCGGGAGCATTGTCGGCCGGCAGCACGAAGCTGCGCCCCGAGCCGGCGGCGCGCCAGGCCATGGCCAGCGCGCCGCGGATGGGACGCAGCTCGCCGGTGAGCGACAGTTCGCCGGCGAACTCGCAGTGCATAAGAAGCGTGCGTTCCACCTGCCCCGAGGCGACGAGTATCCCCAAGGCCATGGGCAGGTCGAAGCGGCCCGATTCCTTGGGCAGGTCCGCCGGCGCCAGGTTGATGGTCAGCCGGCGCTGGGGAAACTCGAAGCGCGCATTCTGGATCGCCGCCCGCACCCGGTCGCGCGCCTCCTTCACCTCGGTGTCGGGCAGGCCGACGATGGTGAAGCCGGGCAGCCCGGGCGCCAGGTGCACTTCCACCGTGACCTCGGGCGCGTCCATGCCCGCCAGGCCGCGGCTTTTCAGGATGGCAAGGGACATCGTCGGTGACAAACGGATAAAGCGCGCAGTTTAACCGACGGCGCCGCGGCGCGGCCGCGGGGAAGGGATGGCTAGCTCTTGAACGCTTCGACGTTGATCTCCAGCTTCACTTCGTCGGCCACGGCGGGGATGGCGTACTTCACGCCGAAGTCGGAACGCTTGATGATGGTGGTGGCATCGGCGCCGCACATCTCCTGCTTGTTCATGGGATGCGGGCCGCAGCGGAAATTGGTCACGGTGAGCGTCGTCGGCCGGGTCACGCCGCGGATGGTGAGCTCGCCCTCCACGGACACGAGCTTGTCGCCGTCGAAGTTGAGCTTGGTGGATTTGAAGGTGATGGTCGGATGCTGTTGCACGTGGAGGAAATCCTCCGAGCGCAGATGCTCCTCCAGCTTGGGCTCGCCGGTGCTCACCGAGGCGGCGTCGATGACGATGTCCACCGAGCCGGTTCCGGCGGCGCGGTCCAGCACGATCTTGCCGCCGGTCTTGTTGAAGCGGCCGCGCTGGGTGGAGAAGCCCAGGTGCAGCACTTCGAAGCTCGGGAAGGTGTGGCGCGGATCCACCGTGTAGCTGTCGGCGGCGAACAGGGGCAGGGAGAGCGCGGAAGCGGTCAGGGCCGCGGCGAGACGGATCTTCAAAATAGCCTCCTTTTTTGGATTGACGGTGTGACTACTTCTTGGCTGCGGCGGGCTGGACTGCCGCGACCAGAAACTTGAACTTGATCACCACCTCGTCGGCGACGGTGGACGTGTCCGCCCAGGGCCCCTCGCCGATGGCGAACTGCAGACGCTTCACCACGAAACTGCCGTCGAACTGGCCGGTGCTGCCCGACGGCCTGAAGGTGAAAGGCGCCACCACATCGTGGGTGCGGCCCTTGATGGTCATCTTGCCCGTGGCTTCAAAACGGCCGTTGCCCAGCGCCTTGACGCCGGTGGAGACGAACTTCGCCGTGGGGAAGTTCTGGGTGTCGAACCAGGGCTTGCGCTTGACTTCCGCGTTGGCGTCGTCGGAGCCGGCGTCGATGCTGTTGAGGTCGATTTCCACCACCGCCTTGCCGGCTTCGGGCTTGGCGGGATCGAAGGTCACTTGTGCATCGAATTGCTTGAACAGGCCGTCTACGGGCACGTTCATCTGCCTGGACGTGAACGTGACCTGGCTCTTGTCCGTGAGCACTGCGTTGTACTCCACGGCGGCGGCCGGAGCCGCGGCGAGGATGCCGGCCAGGCCCGCAAGGCGAAGGAGTGGGGTCATCGGCTTTTCTCGATACGGGGTTGCAGGAAAGGAATCATGCGCACCAGTACGTCGTCCCGGTCCACCAGGTGGTGCTTCACCGCTGCCGCCGCATGGACTACCACCAGCGCCGCCAGGGTGAAATTGAGGGAGGCATGGACCAGCTTCAGGACCTCCCCCAGCTCCTTGTTCTTGGCCACCAGGTCCGGCAGGGGCAGCACGCCGAAGTACACCACCGGCACGCCCAGGGCCGAGCTCATCACCCAGCCCGACAGGGGGATGACCAGCAGCAGCAGGTACAGCGCGCCGTGGCTCAGGGCCGCCAGGCGGCGCTGCCAGGGGGGCATGGCGGCGGGCGGCGGCGCGCCGTGGGTCAGGCGCCAGGCGAGCCGCAGCAGGACCAGCAGGAAGATCGTCACCCCGGTCCACTTGTGGTAGGAGTAAATCCTCAGTTTTTCGGGTGACAGGGGCAGGCCGACCATGTACAGGCCCACCGGGAACAGGGTGAAGATCAACAGTGCGATCAGCCAGTGCAGGGCGATGGCGGTGCTGGTGTACGAAGTGGGGGTGCCGTTCATGGTTTCTTGTCGTTGCCGCCCTGTTGGGCGTTTTCGAAGGCTGCGCGCAGGCGCCCCAGCACCTGCACCGTTTGCGCCAGTTGGTTCGGCGTGAGACGGTCGAACGCCGTCTTGAGGTAGGCCGCATGGGCGGGAAAGGCGTCCCGGAAGGTGCGCTCCCCGGCGGCAGTGAGCCGCACGATGACGGAGCGGCGGTCCGTCTCGGAGGCCACGCGCTGCACCAGGCCCTTTTCCTCCAGGCGGTCCACCACCCCGGTTAGGGTGCCCTTGGTGATGAGGGTCTTTTCGCCCAGCTCCTTGAAGGTCATTCCGGGCGTGTTGCCCAGGGTGGCGATGATGTCGAACTGGGGCAGGGTCAGGCCCAGCTCGCGCACATGGGCGGCGGAGAACAACTCGAACGCCTGATAGCAGCGCGCAAGCTCCCGTAAAGTGAGCAGAAACGGTTCCCGCGGCACGCCTTGTTCCTGTTGGTTATCGGTTGCGGCCTACCGGCCACTTGCCGAATTTAGTTCTAGCTAGGACTAAATGGCAGTGTGCGTTGGAACCGGGGTGCAAGCAAAAAGTTCCGCCGCCCCGCGGCGGGAATCAACCGGAGGATTCGTCACGGGCGAGCCGCTCCTCCAGTTCAGCGATGCGCCGCTCCAGGGCCGCGAGCTTGTCGCGGGTGCGGGCCAGGACTTCCCGCTGCACGTCGTATTCCTCCCGCGTCACCAGGTCGAGGCGGGCGAACACGCTGCCCAGCAGGGCGCGGGCGTTCTTTTCCAGGTCCTTGGCGGGGCTGGCGGACACCAGCTCTGACAGCCTGGCGGCGATTTCGTCGAGGATGTTGGGGTTAACCATGGTTTAGGCGAAGAACGATCCAAATTATCACTCTAGCGCATGCGCGAATGCTCGCTGCACCACAATAGTGCGATTTTTTTTATTCGAGCCGTCAAATGGTGCATGGCAATCCAAATAGTCGCGGCATGATTGCATAACAATATGTTTTTAAAAGACAAAATATCCTGGCACGGTTGATGCGGAGATAACCGGTGGGATTTTCATTTCATCCACCCTGGAGATTCACAATGCATAAGACCGTCTTCGCCACCGCACTTGCCGGTGTCTATTTGTTGCCGGCTGCAGCCGGCGCGCAGAGCGTTTCGCATACTGGCGTTTACGTCGAGCCGGCCGGTGTCGGCAAAGATGCCGTGCTCGTTGCCCAGAGTGCTCCGCACAAGGACATACACGCAGACGTTGCGCCCGAACCGGGCATCGAGTTTGGTGGACACGTGGACACCATTTACACCAACCTGTCCGGCGCCGGGAAATTCACCAGCGGCGTCAGGAATCGCGTCTTCGATTACAAGCGCGACGCCCTGGTCCTGGACGCCATCGATCTGAACTGGCAAAAACTGCCAGAGAACGGCTTCGGCGGCAAGCTCAACCTGACCCTCGGCAAGGACGCGGACACCATCGCGGCCTACGGCACCATCGATAAGGGCCGCGGTCCCCAGAACGGTGCCAACAACGTGGCGGACGTCACCCAGGCCTTCCTGCACTATGGGGCGGGCCCCTTCAGCGTGATCGCCGGCAAGTACGTCACCATGGCCGGCGCGGAAGTCATCAAAGGCCCGGCCAACCCTAACGTCTCGCGCTCCATCCTGTTCGGCTATGCCATCCCCTTTACGCATACGGGAGCTCGTGCCACCTACGTGTTCAGCGACGCGCTAAGCGTGATGGTCGGCGTAAACGAGGGTTGGGACACCTTCAAGGACACCAACAACGATCTGACCGCCGAACTCGGACTGCTCTGGGTCCCCAGCAAGATGTTCTCCCTGGCCGCCCAAGCCTATAGCGGCAAGGAACAACTATTCAACTATCCGACCATCAGCTCAAGCAAGGGAACGCGCAACCTGATCGACCTGGTCGGCACCGTCAACGCCACCGACAGGCTGAGCTTCACCTTCAATTACGACTACGGTACCCAGGATAACGCTTCGACCGTGGCCCCCAGCGGCGCCGGCAAGGCCAAGTGGACCGGCCTGGCAGGCTACGCCAACTACCAGTTCAACGACCAGTGGAAGCTTTCGTTCCGTGCCGAGTACTTCGACGACAAGGACGGCTACCGCACCGGAGTGGTGCAAAAGTGGAAGGAAGCCACGTTGACCCTGGCCTATGTGCCTCCGGCCGTCAAGAACCTGGAACTGCGTGCCGAACTGCGCGGGGATCGTTCCAACGTCGCTTCCTTCCTGGACAAGGACGAGGCTACGGCGAGGAAATCCCAGAATTCCTTCGGCCTGCAGGCTCTCTACAAGTTCTAGGCCCAGGCATGCGCCTGCCAATCGGTACCGAATTACTTGCTCCAAGGAGTCAGCCATGAAACTGGTAACCGCAATCATCAAGCCCTTCAAGCTCGACGAGGTGCGCGAGGCGCTCGCCGCCGTGGGCGTGCAGGGCATCACCGTCACGGAAGTCAAAGGCTTCGGACGGCAGAAGGGGCACACCGAGCTCTACCGGGGCGCCGAGTATGTGGTGGACTTCCTGCCCAAGGTCAAGGTCGAGGCCGCGATCAAGAGCGAGCTGCTCGACCAGGTGATCGAGGCCATCGAGAAGTCGGCCAGCACCGGCAAGATCGGCGACGGCAAGATCTTCGTCTTCGACCTCGAACAAGTCATCCGCATCCGCACCGGCGAGACCGGCGTGGATGCCCTGTAGGGAGAAAGGCTCATGAGAAAATTCTTCGCAATCCTGCTGATGACTTGCGCGGTGGCCTTGGGCGGCGCCGCCCAAGCCCAGGACAAGCCGGCGCAGCCGGCGCCCGCGGCCCAGGCCGCTCCCGCTGCCGCGCCAGCGGCCGCCCAGGCGCCGGCGCCCGTGCCCAACAAGGGCGACGTGGCCTGGATGATCGTCGCCACCGTGCTGGTGATCCTCATGACCATTCCCGGCCTGGCCATGTTCTACGGCGGCCTGGTGCGCTCCAAGAACATGCTGTCGGTGCTGATGCAGGTGTTCGTGATCTTCGCCCTGGCCGTGGTGCTGTGGTGCATCTACGGCTATAGCCTGGCATTCACCGAGGGCAACGCCTTCTTCGGCGGCTTCGACAAGCTGTTCCTGATGGGCGTGACGCCGGACTCGGCGGCGGCCACCTTCAGCAAGGGCGTGGTGATTCCGGAATACCTGTACATCGTGTTCCAGGCCACCTTCGCCGCGATCACCACGGCGCTGATCGTCGGCGCCTTCGCCGAGCGCGCCCGCTTCTCCGCCGTGCTGCTGTTCATCGTGCTGTGGTTCACCTTCGCCTACCTGCCCATGGCGCACATGGTGTGGTACTGGGCCGGCCCCGACGCCTACACCGACGCCGCAGCGGCGGAAGCGGCGGGCGCCACGGCGGGCTTCCTGTTCCAGAAGGGGGCGCTGGACTTCGCCGGCGGCACCGTGGTGCATATCAACGCCGGCATCGCCGGCCTGGTGGGCGCCTATGTCATCGGCAAGCGCGTGGGCTACGGCAAGGAATCCATGGCGCCCCACTCGCTCACCACCACCATGATCGGCGCCTCGCTGCTGTGGGTGGGCTGGTTCGGCTTCAACGTCGGCTCCAACCTGGAGGCCAACGGCGTCGCCGGCATGGTGTTCGTCAATACCCTGCTGGCCACCGCCGCCGCCGCCCTGTCCTGGCTCATCGCCGAGTGGCTGGTGAAGGGCAAGCCCTCCATGCTGGGCGCCGCCTCGGGCGCGGTCGCCGGGCTGGTGGCGATCACTCCGGCCTGCGGCTTCGTCGGTCCCATGGGCGCACTGGTGATCGGCCTGCTCGCCGGCGTCATCTGCCTGTGGGGGGTGAACGGCCTGAAGCGCATGCTGGGCGCCGACGACGCCCTGGACGTGTTCGGCGTCCATGGGGTGGGCGGCATTCTCGGCGCCATCCTCACCGGCGTGTTCGCCGATCCCAAGCTGGGCGGCACGGGGGTGTACGACTACGTGGCCAACAAGGTGGGCGACTTCGACATGGCTGCCCAGGTCACCAGCCAGTTGTGGGGCGTGGGCACCGCCATCGTCTGGTCGGCGGTGGTGTCCTTCATCGCCTACAAGCTTGTGGATGTAGTGATCGGCCTGCGCGTGCCGGAGGACGAAGAGCGCGAAGGCCTCGATGTCACCTCCCACGGCGAGACCGCGTACCACTACTGAGCCCGCGTCTTTCGGGCAAAGCAAACGGGCGCCGCACGGCGCCCGTTTTAGTCCATGCCGGCGGCGCCCAAGATCGGCTACGGTGGCCCTCAAGCGGGCTGCGGCCCGCTTTTTCCTTCCGTCAGCGCGCGCCTCAGCGGAACACCACGGTGCGGTTGCCGTTGAGCAGCACCCGGTCTTCCACGTGGTAGCGCACGCCGCGCGCGAGCACGGTCTTTTCGATGTCCTTGCCGTAGCGCACCAGATCCTCCACCGAATCGCCGTGGTCGATGCGCACCGTGTCCTGCTCGATGATGGGACCGGCATCGAGCTCGGCGGTGACGTAGTGGCAGGTGGCGCCGATCAGCTTCACGCCGCGCTGGTAGGCCTGGTGGTAGGGCCTGGCGCCGACGAAGGACGGCAGGAAGGAATGATGGATGTTGATGATGCGTCCGGGATAGGCCTGGCACAGGTCCGACGGCAGGATCTGCATGTAGCGCGCCAGCACCATGGCATCGCCCTTCACTTCCTCGAACAGGCGCCGGATCTCGGCGAAGGCGGCGCGCTTGTTCTCCGGGGTGACGGGCACGTGGTGAAAAGGGATGCCATGCCACTCCACGAAGCCGCGGAAAGTGTCGTGATTGGAAATGACGCAGGGAATCTCCACGTCCAGCTCCCGGCTCTGCCAGCGCGCCAGCAGGTCGTACAGACAGTGCTCCTGCTTGGACACCAGGATCACCAGGCGCTTCTTCACGGCGGAGTCGGTGATGCGCCAGTCCATGTGGAACTCGTCGGCGATGGGCTGGAAGCGCTGGCGGAACTCGGCCAGATGGAAGGGCAGCGAGTCCGCCTTGATCTCGATGCGCATGAAGTAGCGCCCCGCTTCCGAATCGGCGTGGTGGCTGGTCTCCAGGATCCAGCCCTGGTGCTCGGCGATGAAGGAGGCGACGCGGGCGACGATGCCCACCCGGTCCGGGCAGGAAGCGCTCAGGGTGTAGCAGCGTTGCGAATGCATGGGGTGACAGCGGGTGCAAAAAGCGGAAGTTTAGCCGCTTCCCCCTTCCTTGGGTCCGCCCGCCGCGCCCGGCGCACGCAGGCGGCGCAGCAGCTCGCTCGGCTCGCCGCGCAGCACCCTGAGCAGCTCCCGCCGCGCCAGGCCGCGCTCCACCCCCTGGGCCGTCAGGTAATCCAGCAGCTCGCCGAAGCGCCGGCGGCGCTCCAGACCCGCCTCGCTCACGTCGCGTCGATCGTTGAAGAAATCCAGCAGGGTCGAGCCGCACGGGCAGTTGCGATAGAGTTCCACCACCGGCCGGCCGTCGTCGTCCACCGACTGCTTCAGCCCGCTGGCGCCCGAGGACACGCGCCGGGTTTCCTCCAGGAATTCCCGCGGGGTGGCGAACACGCGTCCGCAGTTGCCGCAGCGCTTGGGGAAGGCGCTGGCGGCCAGGGCCTGCAGCCCGGCATAGAGCACCTCGTCAAAATCCGCGTGTCGATTCATGTGCCGAAATATCGGCCGCGGCGGGCTTTGGTTGAGTGCGAGACCATGGCGGCCCTACTCCGGCAACCCCAGCAGGCTGCGCGCCGCCATGCCCTGCTCGGCGAAATGGGCCAGCAGTTCGCACTGGTGGTCGAAGTCGCGCGTCTCGATCTGCAGGATGACTTCGGTCATGCCCACCGGCACGTGCAGCTCGCCGCGGCGATGCTCCACGTGGCGCACGTTCATGCCATGGGCGGCGACGATCTTGAGCAGCGCCGCCAGGCGCCCGGGCGCGTCCTGCAGGGTAACCGCCAGGCTCATCAGGCGGCCGCTGGAGGCCAGGCCGTAGTCGATTGAGCGGCCCACCAGGGTCATGTCGATGTTGCCGCCGCTGACGATCACCACCGCCTTGTCCCCGGCCCCCAGCACCACGCGCCGCCGCATCAGCGCCGCCAGCCCCACCACGCCGGCGCCCTCGCCGATGGTGCGCGTGCGCTCCAGCAGCATGACGATGGCCTCGGCGATGGCGTTGTCATCGACGGTGACGATGTCGTCCACATGGTGCGCGATCACCTGGCGGTTGCAGGCACCGGGGCGCTTCACCTTGATGCCGTCGGCGATGGTATGGGCATGGCGCGGCACCGCCTCCGGCTTGCCGTCTTTCAGGAAATGGCGGTAGGGCGCCACGGCCTCCGTCTGCACGCCGACGACGCGGATGTCCGGGCGCTGCAGCTTGAGCGCCAGGGCCACTCCCGACAGCAGGCCGCCGCCGCCCAGGGGCACGACCACGGTGGTGAGGTCGGGCAGGTCCTCCAGGATCTCCAGGCCCACCGAGGCCTGGCCGGCGATCACGTCCCAGTCGTCGTAGGGATGGAGCAGCACCAGCTGGCGCGCCGCGGCGATGCGCTTGGCCTCCTCCGCCGCCTCCTCCAGGTTGTCGCCGTGCAGCACTACCCTCGCCCCCAGGGCCTTGCACGCCTCGACCTTGGGTAGCGACGCGCCCGCCGGCATCACCACCACCGCCGGCAGGCCGCGCAGTGCCGCCGCGCGCGCCACCCCCTGGGCGTGGTTGCCCGCCGACACGGCGATGACGCCGCGCGGGGGTGCGCCGCTGTCCAGCAGGCGCGCGATCTTGTGGGTGGCGCCGCGGATCTTGAAGGAGCCGGTGTGCTGCAGGTTTTCCAGCTTCAGGAACACGGGCGCGCCGAATTCCCGTGACAAGGCGTCGTTGTGCAGCAGGGCGGTGCGCAGCACCGAGGGCGCGAGCCTGGCCGCCGCTTCGCGCAGGGCGGCCAGGTCCAGGGGAATGGGCGGGGTGTGCATGGATTATCCGGGTATGCGGTACTTGCGCAGCTTGTTGGCCACCATGGTGTGGGAAGTCTTCAGGTGCGCCGCCAGCTTGCGGCTGGACGGGTACAGGGGATAGAGCCGTTTCAGCAGCGCCTTCTCGAACTCCGCCACCGCCTCGTTCCAACTGCGTACATCGCCCAGGGCGCTGTCGCCGTTGGCGACGCGCGAGCCGGCGAACTCCAGGTCGGAGACGTCCAGGATCGCCTTGTCGCTCATAGTGACGGCGCGGAAGATGACGTTTTCCAGCTGGCGCACGTTGCCCGGCCAGGGATTGGTGAGCAGGGCCGCGTTGGCCGCGGCGGTGAGGCGGCAGGCGGGGCGCTGCGCCTGGGCGCAGGCGCGCTCGATGAAGTGGCGCGCCAGCAGCAGGATGTCGTCGGCGCGCTCGCGCAAGGGCGGCACGGTGAGGTTGAGCACGTTGAGGCGGTAGAACAAGTCCTCGCGGAAAGTGCGCTCGGCCACCATCTGTTCCAGGTTGCGATGAGTGGCGCTGATGATGCGCACATCCACCTTGATCTCCCGGTCGCCGCCCACGCGCCGGAAGCTGCCGCCGTTGAGGAAGCGCAGCAGCTTGGCCTGCAGGTAGGGCGACATCTCGCCGATCTCGTCCAGGAATACCGTGCCGTGGTTGGCCATCTCCAACAGGCCCGGCTTGCCGCCGCGCTGCGCCCCGGTGAATGCTCCCGGCATGTAGCCGAACAGCTCGCTCTCGGCCAGGTTCTCCGGCAGGGCGGCGCAGTTCAGGGCGAGGAAGGGCGCGTCGCGCCGCGTGCTGGTCTGGTGGCAGGCGTAGGCGATGAGCTCCTTGCCGGTGCCGGTCTCGCCCTGGATCAGCAGCGGCGCGTCCACCGCCGCCACGCGCGCCGCGCGCGCCTTCAGGGCGCGCATGGGCGCCGAGTCACCGATAATGGACTCGAAGCCCGCATCGCCCATGTGCAGCAGGGCGTGCATGCGCTCGCCGATGCGCCGCGGCGCGTGCAAGGTGATCACCCCCCCGGCAGCCTGGCCCTCCAGGGCGTTGGCGGGATCGGTCACCGGGCGCACGTCCATCAGGAAGGGCTCGCCGTGCAGCATCACTTCCCGCAGCGGCGCGCGGAAACCGCCATCCACCAGCTGCTTGTGCAGCTGCGGGTCGCCGAACAGCTCGCTCAGGGTCACGCCCGTGAGGGCTGCCTCCGGCACGCCCGCCACGGCCGCCGCCGCGGCGTTGGCGACAATGATGGCGCCCCAGGCATCCACCGTCAGCACCGGGTCGGCCATGGAGGACAGGACCGCGTCCAGATGCAGGCGCCGGCGCGTGCCCGGCAGGATATCCACCTCGGTGGCGTCCGCCACCCCGGCCACCTGCAGCAGCGCCTGGCGCAGCTCCGCCAGGCGTGCTGCGTCCAGCTCGGGCACGTCGATATAGATGTCCGGCGGCTCCACCTCTACGGCGACCACGTTGAGGCGGCGTTTGGCCACCACCGCCAGGATCTCCTGGGCGATGCCGACCCGGTCGGCGAAACGGACGTCAATGCGCATGGACGATGCACTCAATTATTTACAGCGTACGCCCAATCATACGCGCAATAGCCGGAAATCAGGCACCGGCGTAGGTTTTTCCTTCATTGCGCTGCACAAAACTACAGAAACTGGTAGGCGGCACAACGTAACAAAATATGTACGCCGTTCTGTTAAGTTTACGTTTGCCCTAACGTCTTGTTTTACCGCCGCTTCTGTACCGCTCCCGCTACCGGGAGGCGCCCGGCCGTAAGCGATTCGATACAGCGGTCCCGCTCCCGCTACCCCGTCGGCGGTGCTAAGCCCTTGTTCCCGCGGGTTTTGGTCTCCCTGGCACAGGGCTTGCCCTGAGCGGCGCCGTGCCCACGAGGCACCAACCAGACCAAGGAGGAGTACCAATGAAACGCACTGCGATCGCTCTGTCCCTGCTCGCCCTCGGCCTGCCTGCCGCCCACGCCAAGGACGTGGTGGTGAAAATCGGCCATGTGGCCCCCCTCACCGGCCCGATCTCCCACCTGGGCAAGGACAACGAATACGGGGCGCGCCTGGCCATCGAGGAAGCCAATGCCAAAGGCATCACCATCGGCGGCGCCAAGGTGAAGTTCGAGCTGATGGCCGAGGACGACCAGGCCGACCCGCGCACCGGCACCACCGTGGCCCAGCGCCTGGCCGACGCCAGCGTCAAGGGCGTGGTCGGGCACCTCAACTCGGGCACCACCATTCCCGCCTCGCGCATCTACGAGCAGGCCGGCATCCCAGTGATCACGCCCTCGGCCACCAATCCCAAGTACACCCAGCAGGGCTACAAGGTGACCTTCCGCGTCATCGCCAACGACATCCAGCAGGGTGCCGCCGTCGGCCGCTTCGCCGTGGAGAAGCTCAAGGCCAAGCGCATCGCCATCATCGACGACCGCACCGCCTACGGCCAGGGCCTGGCCGACCAGGTGGCCAACATCGCCAAAGCCATCGGCGCCACCGTCGTGTCGCGCGAATACACCACCGACAAGGCCACCGACTTCCTCGCCATCCTCACCAAGATCAAGGCCACCCAGCCCGATGTCATCTTCTACGGCGGCATGGACGCCCAGGGCGGGCCGATGCTGCGCCAGATGAAGCAGCTCGCCATCAACGCCAAGTTCCTCACGGGCGACGGTGGCTGCACGCCCGAGATCATCAAGCTGGCGGGCGACGCCATTTCCGACAACGCCTATTGCACCCAGGCGGGCCTGCCGGCGGACAAGCTGGCCGGCGGCGACGCCTTCAAGAAGAAATTCAAGGAGCGCTTCGGCGCCGAAGTGCAGATCTACTCGCCCTACAGCTACGACGCCACCTGGGCCCTCATCGAGGCCATGAAGGCCGCCGACTCCACCGAGCCGGCCAAGTATCTGCCGGCCCTGAAGAGACTCAGCTACCAGGGCCTCACCGGCCCCATCGCCTTCGACGACAAGGGCGATCTCAAGAAGGGCGTGGTCACCGTGTTCGCCTACAAGGGCGGCAAGTGGGAGCCGGTGGAGGTGGTGCAGTAAGCGACATCACTCCGAGCAGTGCGGGTTGTTCCCGCTTTTCGGGGCCGCGAACCTTCAGGCGCGCGGTTCCCGACTTTTTCCCCGGTCATTCTTCCAACACGTGCCGTCCATAGCCGGAACACAACGACACCCCACTGCATGACGGCACCCGCTCCCGGAGCGCATCAATGGAAACCCTGTTGCAACAAATCGTCAACGGTCTGGTGTCGGGCAGCGTCTACGTGCTGGTCGCCCTGGGCTACACAATGGTCTACGGCATTCTCGGTCTGATCAACTTCGCCCACGGCGACGTACTCATGGTGGGCTCGCTCATCGCCCTGCAGACCATCATCTTCGTCGGCACTGCCTTCCCCGGCCTGCATCCCCTGGCCGCACTCGGGATAGGCCTGGTGGTGGCCGTGCCCATGTGCATGCTGCTGGGCTACACCATCGAGCGCGCCTACGTCATGGAAAACGGCGCCGTCACCGTGAGCGGCACCGGCCGGCAACTGCTGCACGACCCCAAGGTACGCCAGGCCTATCTGGGCGACATGGCAGAAGCGGCGTAGCGACCCACCATCGTTTCATAACGGAAAGGTAACACCCATGATCATCGGTGTACCCAAGGAAATCAAAGTCCGCGAATACCGCGTCGGTCTGGTGCC